>JAYUGC010000001.1:0-19580 GCA_043767805.1 Pseudomonadota bacterium
GCGACGCGAGTCTCGTAGGGACTCGAGTTCACCAAAATCTGCTTGCTCATCTACCTAATCCTGTTCTTTTTCTGACTTGTTCGGGAGCTTCTGAAGTAGCTGGAATTCCCAAACTTATTAAAAGCTTACACTTATGTAAGGGATAGCATCCGAGCCCGGCTAACGCAAACGATTTACCCCGAAACGCGGTCGATTCCAGCTCTCAAAGTTCCCGCTTCCGTGCACACGGTTATGAGAAAATCTCCCCGTATTTCCCAGTGGATAAGGGGGTTGTGGAGAGGTAAGTGCCCGACCACTTCAGTCCGGGCCCGGTAGGGGGGTGGGCCTTCGAAATCGATTTTCAGCTGAGGCATTCCGGCCTGCATGCCCATCCCCAAGGCCTTCGAAAAAGCCTCCTTCGCCGACCATAGAAGGAGAGCCGGAGAGAGGCGGGAGTCTGCGGGGGGCGGAAATTTTTGGAGGAATTGCCGGTCCCGATCGCTCAGAATTCTATCTAGGGCTTTGGAAGGATTTCGGGTGAGAGCCTCCACATCGACGCCCACGGGGGAGGGAGAGAGCGCCGCCACCGCCAAAAAATCCGTATGAGAAATATTGATGTAGAGCGGTGGGTCAAATGCTTGGTCGACCTGCTTAAGCTCCAAGAAGCCATGTTCGGGATGGGGGACGACGGACCCGGAAACACTTCTTTTTTCAAGAGCTAGACGCATGGCTTCACGGCCGGCGTCATGGTGGCTTTGCCAGGCGGCTTTGCCTTCAGCGGGAGTAAAGGATCGAAAGCCGAGAGTAAGTTGGACGGACCGCGTCGTAGTCATGGGGTCTTTTATATCAAAGGATCGCTACGGTTCCTCGCTCAAAGGACCGAAAAGATTGTGGATAGATATGAACCTGCTTTGGTCCATCCTTTTTGCGGCACTTCTCTTCGGCGCACCCTTGCGCGCGGAGGACGCTCCTCCCCCTGAAACCGCCGACGGATCCGCCGTACTTTCTCAAGATCTCCTGGCGGGTGAAGCAGATCCGGCCGGTGGCGGAGACGCCGCCGAAGAGCGCGCGAAACTTTTGCAAAAGCTTTCGGCGAAGCTTCTCAATCACAAGGGCCAGCCCGTCTCGGTCGCGGTTTTCTCTCCTACGGATTTCACGACCTCTCAGGTGGGTATCGCGGTTTCCAATTCCCTCGTCGGCGCGCTGAAGAAATACGGCAACCTCAACGTCCGTCAGGAAAAGTATCAGCTGGAGAACCTCACCCTCGGAGAATTCCGTAAGGGCATGGCCCAGTTTAAGGTCGACGTGCTCGTCGCCACTTCGCTTCGAAACACGACCTTCGACTTGTACATCTACGATCGCCGCACGCCTTACTACATCTACGCGCACAGCGAGCCCATTCCGGAAGCGATTCAGCTGCAAATTACGCCGGAGATAGCCAGTCAGTACGCGCGCGTGGTTTTGCGTCGGGCGATTTATCGGTACATCAACGATCAGTACTTCGAGTTGCCTCGGCAGGACTCGGCGCCGGTTCTGCAATCGGAAATCCCGCGCTGGATTGCGAGCCCCGAATCTCTCGCGCTGATCAACCGCGAGCTGATCAGCAATTACTATTTCGCTATATCCTCCGGTGCGGCGTTCGCTCGTCGGACTAGCTCGGGCAAGGCGTTCTGGAACTCATCGCTCCTCTCGCTTCAATTCGGCCATCGCATCTACGGAAACCTGTTCGCCGAGCTAGGGCTCGAGAACTCGGCCTACAACAACGTCATAGGCACGCTTAAATACGTTTTCGCGAACCGTGACCATCCCTATCGTTTTGCCATCGGCGTGGGAGCTAGTTACATCACGGCCTTCAAGGTGCTCGACGCCGACTTGAACTACACCTTCGGTTCGACGTCCATGCTGGCGCACGCGAGCTTCTCGTTCCTTTTCCCCATCGGCGACGTCTACTTGAAGATCGAAAATCGCAACTTCGTGTCTGTCGGCGGGCCCATGAAGCTGATGTTCACTTTGATGCCGGGAATTTTGATTCATTTTTAGCCCATGAAACGACGAGCACACATTTTAGCGAAGTGGCCGAAGGGAGGGGTGCTCTGCGCTCTTTCCCTCAGTCTGCTTTGTGCGTCGTCGTTCGCGGCCCAGAAACGAACCCTATTGGCTCCTAAGCCGCACGCCCGCCCGCCGAGTCTCTTCCGGGGCCCGCTCCGAAGTCTCGACAGCGCCACTAACCAAGTCGCCAAGCCGGTTCCGAAGGATGGGCGCCCGGTCTCGGAAGTGCCGAGAGATCAGGTTTCTCCCGAAGGAATCTGGTACGTGGAAACCGGCGGTAAGAGCCGGGCCGTGCGGTTACCCGCCTCCATCGATTTCCGGCAAGGTAATCTCTTCTCGGCCGAAGGCCGCTGGATCCGAGTCACGTACTTGAGCCGCAATACCCGAGAGCCGGCCTTCAAGATGGGCCGCCGCGAGAAGTTCTTCCGGGACAACTCGCTCTACACTCAAGAAGAAGCGCTTTTGAATTACGCTCAGCTCCATCTTTATCCGCGTCCCGGCGCTCACACCGCGCGCGTTGCCATCGAAGCGTGGATGGAAGATTTGGATAGCTTTCTTTCCTTGCATAGAAACGATCCGACCGTGATTCGTCAGATCCAAAGTTTCGTTTTCAAGTTCGCCAATCAGCCGCCGCGAGGCTATCTGCCGGGCGATCAGCTCTGGGACTCACGCCGGAAATTCGCGACGTGGAATCAGTTTTTCGAGTATCCGTTCCAATACGATATGTCCGGCTCGGCCTTGATGGTCGACGGGAAACCGCTCGAAAAAATTCCCCTGTTCGTCTCTAAGGAAAAGCTGCAAGCGCTTCCCAAACTGTATCCCTATGTACTCCGCAATCTCGAGTACACCTTCGAAGCGCTTCGCACCGTGATGCTGGAGGCCGCTGAAGGTAAGGGCGACGACGGTCTCGCGGAAATCTCGGCCATCCGCCGCAGCTATCTTACTCTAAAGCTCCTCAAAACGGGGCATGAGCTCTGGGAGCGCATGTCCTCGAACCCCCGTTAAATCCCGGCGCTCCGCGCCGCTTAGTCGTCGCCAGATCCCACGAGGGCATGGACAGGCACCGGATAATCGCCGGAGAAGCAGGCGTGGCAATAGCCTTCTCCCGCGCGCTTAGAGGCGACTTCCATCAAGCCCTGGAGGCTGAGGTAGCCCAAAGTATCGGCGCCGATGTGGTCGCGGATTTGCGCTACCGATTTGGAGGAAGCGAGAAGCTCTGAGCGAGTTGGAGTATCGATTCCGTAGAAACAGGAATGCGTCGTCGGCGGCGCGGTGATGCGTAAATGCACTTCGCGCGCGCCCGCTTCCCGCAAATGCTTGATTAGCTTTTTCGAGGTCGTTCCGCGCACGAGACTATCGTCGACGACGACGATGCTCTTGCCCTTCACGATGGGCGCGACGGGATTGAGTTTTAGCTTCACCCCGAAATCGCGGATCGTTTGGCTCGGCTCGATGAACGTGCGGCCGATGTAGTGACTTCGCACCATTCCCATGTCGAAAGGAATGCCCGAGCGCTCGGCAAAGCCGATGGCGCCGGGGACGCCGGAGTCCGGAATGGGTATGACGACTTGAGCCCCAGGCGCGGGATGCTCTTCCGCAAGACGGGCGCCCAAAGCCTTACGCATCATGTGCACGGAATCGCCGTGATGGAGACTATCGGGCCGGGCGAAATAAATATACTCGAAGACGCAGCGCTTACGCGGCTGCGCCACGAACGGCTTGGAAACCTCAGGTCTAGAGAGATGGTTTAAGGAATAGACGATCATCTCTCCCGGTTCCACTTCGCGCACGTAACGAGCGCCGATGAGATCGAAAGCGACCGTTTCGCTCGCGAATACCGGATTGCCGTTCAAGTCGCCCATTACGAGGGGGCGGAAACCGAACGGATCGCGAGCCACCATGAACTTATCTTTGGTGAGTACCAAAAGCGAGTATGCGCCCTGCACTTGTTTGAGAGCCGAGACCAAAGCCTTTGCGGAGTCCTTCTCACCGGACTTTGCCATGAGATGAACGATGACTTCGGTGTCGTTGGTCGAGCCGAAGATGGAACCTTGAGCCTCGAGCCTTTGAATGAGCTCGCGGGCATTGGTCAAATTCCCATTGTGGGCGACCGACACGAAGCCCAAGTTGCTCTTGATGAGCATGGGCTGAAGATTCGCCATGGTATTGCCGCCCGCGGTGGAATAGCGGGTGTGGCCGATGGAAGCCGTGCCTTTGAGCGCCTTTAGCGTGTCTTGCGAAAATACGTCGGCGACCAGACCTTGTTGCCGGTGCGCGAAAGGCTTTTCGCCGTCGGTGGAGACGATGCCCGCCCCTTCTTGCCCGCGGTGCTGAAGCGCGTGCAAGCCCAGGTACGTTAGGTTTGCCGCCTCCTCATGGCCGGCTATTCCGAAAATAGCGCACATCGAGTCACTCTCTATTCAAAAAGCGGCTGCCACCGGGCACGCCACGATTTCCGGACCGGAGCTAAATCTTGCCGCAACAATTCGGTGCCGTTCGCGCGCACTGAGAGGCGCGCATCCGACGTCGTCGTTCCCAAGCGGGCGAGGGCGACACCGTGGCGCTTGGCCAAGGCCGCCATCTTCACGCCTTCCGCCGGCTCGTAAGCGAGAAGGACGCGAGGCACGGCTTCGCCGAAGAAAACGTTGTCGGCGCTAAGATCGCTCGGCAGCTCGATCTCGAGACCAAGACTGTCCTGGCCCGAGTGAAACAACATTTCCAGTGCCGCCGTGGCGAGCCCGCCCTCGGAAAGATCGTGAGCCGCGTACTCGCCGACTTCCGTCGGCGCTTTGCGTAGTAGCTCGATCGTTTTCTTGAGGTCGGACAAATTCGTCTCGGCCGGCTTCCCCTGATCCTGACGAAGCACGAGATAGGCCGCGCGGCTTCCGCCGAGGCCCCCTTCGGGCGCGCCGAGGAGAGCCACTTCGAGACCCGCTTTCCAAAACGCGCTCTTCGGTAGCTTATGCTCGCCTTCGATGAGTCCGACCATGCCGATCATGGGCGTCGGATAAATCGGAACGCCGTCGGTCTCGTTATAAAGGCTGACGTTGCCGGAAACGACCGGAATGCCGAGCGCGGTACACGTCTCGCAGATGCCGTCGATAGCTTCTTCGAGCTGCCACATGACGTTCGGGTTCTCGGGATTGCCGAAATTCAAACAATCCGTGATGCCGATGGGCTCCGCTCCCCGCGTCGCGAGGTTCAGCGCGCTTTCGGCGACCGCCCGCCGCCCGCCTTCGCGGGGCCAGAGATAGCACACGGTCGGATTACAATCGGTCGCCAGCGCGAGGCGCAAAGGCGCTTCTTTCACGTCCCGAAGCCGCATGACCGCGGCGTCATCGAACGTGCCGCCCTCGGTGCGGTTACCGACCATGGAATCATACTGCTGCACGAGGGGGCCGGGGTGTCCCCAAGCCTGATCCTCGGTGAGTCTACGGAATTTCTCGACGAAGGAGAGAGCGCCCCAGCTCGGGGTGTCGAACTCCCACATCTGCTTGAGATGACCGGGCTCTGCCTTCGGGCGTTTCGCTTTCGGCGGATTGACGACGAGATCCACGGGCATGTCGACGACCGTTTTGCCGTCTTTGGTCATGTGGACGCGATCGCCCAGGGTGACCTTGCCGATGATTTCCGCGTGGAGATCCCACTTGTCGAAAATCGCTTTCAGCGGCTCGTACTGTGCTTTGGTGCAAACCAGGAGCATGCGCTCCTGCGATTCGGAAAGAAGCAGCTCGTACGCCGACATTCCGGATTCCCGGGTGGGAATCAAATCGAGATTCACTTCGAGACCCGTGCCCGCACGGTGAGCCATCTCGAAAGACGACGAGGTAAGCCCCGCGGCGCCCATGTCTTGAATGCCGACGAGAGTTTTCGCCTGCATGGCTTCGATGGATGCTTCGAGAAGGAGTTTTTCGGTGAACGGGTCGCCCACTTGAACCGTAGGACGATCCGGCTCTTCTTCCGTCGAAAATTCTTTAGACGCCATGGTGGCGCCGTGCACGCCATCGCGGCCGGTCTTGGCGCCCACGTAGACGACGAGGTTTCCGATGCCGCTCGCGTACCCGCGGAAAATACCGTCGTTACGGATGAGGCCTAGGGTAAACGCGTTCACCAGAGGGTTCTGGTTATAGCAAGGATGGAAGAGCGTTTGTCCGGCTACCGTCGGCACGCCGACGCAGTTGCCGTAATCGCCGACGCCCTTCACCACGCCTTTGACGATGGCGCGGGTGCGGCCATAGTCGACGTTGCCGAAGCAAAGGCTATCCATGTTGGCGATGGGCCGCGCGCCCATGGTGAAAATATCGCGCAAGATGCCGCCGACGCCGGTCGCCGCGCCCTGGAAGGGCTCGATGAATGAAGGATGATTGTGGCTTTCCATTTTGAAGGCGACACCCCAGCCGTGACCGATATCTAAAATGCCCGCGTTCTCGCCGGGGCCCTGAAGGACACGTTTTCCCGTCGTGGGAAAGCGGCCGAGGGCGTGCTTCGAGGACTTGTAAGAGCAATGCTCGCTGAACATGGCGGAACAAACGCCGAGCTCCGCGTAGGAGGGTGCCCGACCGAGCTGTTTGCAAACCAGTTGGTACTCGTAATCGTAGAGCCCGATTTCATCGGCCATCGCGGCCGTCGAAACTTGGGTGTCGGGAATGGAGTGCTTCATCGGGTACGCTCCAAAGTCTGGCGAATGGAGCTCCAGAACTTCATGCCGTCCCGGCTACGCAAGTCGCTCGCGCGCTCGGGGTGAGGCATGGTTCCAAAGACGTTCTTCTTCGCGTTGCAAACACCGGCGATGTCGTGGGCGCTGCCGTTGGGATTTTCTCCCGAAAACGTGAAAAGGATTTGGCCGTTTTCTTTGAGGCGGGCGTACTCGGTATCGTTGACGACGAACCGGCCATCGCCATGGGCGATGGGAATGATCAGCTCTTCGCCCGCCTTCATGCCGCGGGTCCAGGGAGAGTCCGTGTGCTCGACCTTCAGCTTGATGTCCTTGCAAACGAATTGAAGAGACTCGTTGCGGGCGAGAGCGCCCGGAAGGAGCCGCGCTTCGCACAAAATCTGAAAACCGTTGCACAGACCGAGGACCAGTCCGCCTTTACCCGCGTATTCCTTGACGGAGGTCATAACGGGAGAAAGCGCAGCCACCGCGCCGGAGCGCAGGTAATCGCCGAAGGAAAAACCTCCAGGAACGCAAACTAGGCTATACTCGCCGAGGCTCGGCGTGTCTTTGTGCCAGAGGGGCACGACGTCGAAGCCGGCGACTTCGCCTAGCGCATAGGCCAAGTCGTCATCGCAGTTGGAGCCAGGGAAGGTGATGACTGCTGCTTTCATCCTTGGATCTCGTATTTATAGGATTCGATGACCGGGTTCGCGAGCAGCTCGTCGCACATCTTGCGAAGATCCGTCTCGGCTTCCGAGCGCGAACCGTGAGAGAGCTGCAAATCGACCACTTTGCCGACGCGCACATCGCCGACTTTGACGAAGCCGATGCGGCGCAAGCTCTGGGCGAGCGTATTGCCCTGGGGATCGAAGACGGAGTCTTTGTAGAAAATCGTTACTCGGGCTTTCACGGGTTTCCTCCCAATTGCGTTTCAAGGCGCCGGCAAACTTCGTGGTACGCCTCTTCGACGCCGCCTAAATCCTGACGGAACCTGTCTTTGTCCATGGGCTCGCCGGTCTTCTTGTCCCAGAGGCGGCAGCCGTCGGGGGTGAACTCGTCGGCAAGAAGCAAGTTGCCTTTGCCGTCGCGGCCGAACTCCAATTTGAAGTCGATGAGCTCAAGATCGATCTTGTCGAACACTTCCGTCATCAATTCGTTGACCTTGAAGGAGGCGGTCACCATCTGCATCAGCTCGTTCTCGCGCGCCCAGCCGAAGTAAAAGATGTGTCCCTCGGACACCAAGGGATCGCCAAGCTTGTCGTCTTTCAGAAAGAACTCGACGAGCTCGGGCTCGAACTTGCGGCCCTTCTCTAGTCCTAAGCGTTTCACGATGCTTCCCGTCGCGCGGTTACGGACCACCACTTCGATGGGAATGATTTCGACCTTGTGGACGATGGTTTCCCGGTCCGAGATCTTTTCGATCTGGTGGGTCTTCACGCCGTTTTTTTCGAGGTACGAGAACACCATGTTCGAGATGCGGTTATTCAAAAAGCCTTTGTCTTTGAGCTGGGCTTTTTTCACGCCGTTGAAGGCGGTCGCATCGTCCTTGAAGTGGACGATGTACGCCTCGGGATTATCCGTCTTGAAAACGATCTTGGACTTTCCCTCGTAAAGGGCTTCGCGCTTCTCCACTCTCATTCAAGCACCTTCTTATAGAGGTAATCGAGCTGTTGGAAATAAGCCGACGGGTCGAAAAGGTTCTTAACGGCGTCGGCGGAAAGCTGTTTGGCGACATCGGGATCTTTCAAGAGCAAATCTTTGAGCGGCGTCTTCTTGTCGAGCGCCGCATGGGAATTGCGCTGAATGATGACGTAGGCGTCGTCCCGGGAAAGCCCGGACTCGATGAGAGCGAGAAGTACTTTTTGGGAGTAGATCACGCCCTGCAGGAGATTTAAGTTCGCGTCCATGCGCTCGGGGAAAATCTCGAGGTTCTCGAGAAGGCCGTGCAGGCGAGCCAGCATGTAATCGGCGAGAAGGTTCGCATCTGGCGCGATGACTCTCTCGACGGAAGAATGGCTGATGTCTCTCTCGTGCCAAAGGGCAACGTCTTCCATGGAGGGAACGACGTAGCTGCGAAGGAGGCGCGCGAGGCCCGTGAGGTTCTCGGCCGTGATGGGGTTACGTTTGTGCGGCATCGCGGACGAGCCCTTTTGGCCCTTGGAGAAACCTTCCCGCACTTCGCCGAGCTCGGTTCTTTGCAAATGCCGAAGCTCGATGGCGATGCCTTCGACGGTGGAGCCCATCAGGCCCAAAGCCGCAAAGTAAGCCGCGTGCCGATCGCGCGAGACGACTTGAGTCGACATGGTGTCGACGCGTAGGCCGAGGCTCGTGCAAACATGCGTTTCCACCGAAGGCGGCATGTGCGCGTAGGTGCCCACTGCGCCGGAAAGCTTACCGACGGAAATTTCTTCTTTGGCGGCTTCAATCCGCCGTTTCGCACGTTTCAATTGATCGTGCCAGAGAAGCCACTTCATGCCCATGGTAATGGGCTCCGCATGAATGCCGTGCGTGCGGCCCATCATCGGGATTTTCTTGTCGCGAAGCGCGCGGTCTTTGGTGAGAGCGAGCACTTTATCGAGCTCGATGAGGACCAGCTCCGCGGAGCGTTTCAAACGGTACGAGAAGGCGGTATCGACGACATCACTGCTGGTCATGCCCAGGTGGATGAAGCGGCCGGCGTCGCCGACGTATTTCTGAACGACCGAGACGAAAGCAGCTACGTCGTGCTTCGTCTCTTTTTCGACGTCCAAGATCTCTTTCGTGGTGAAGCGTGAATTCTCGCGGATCTGCTTCATGGCGTCCGCGGGAATTTTTCCGAGCTTCGCCCAGCCTTCACAGGCCAAGACTTCCACGTCGAGCCAGGTCTGAAACTGCGCTTCCAGCGACCAAATCGCCGCCATTTGCGGGCGACTATAGCGCTCGATCAAGGGGCCTCCCCGACTCCGCGCTCATACAAAGTGGCGAGCGTGGTCAGCATGATATTTTGGGCCAGGCGTTTGGCGAAATCGAGATTCATGCCGAGATCGGCGGCCGTGTAGTACCGGAGGTAGCCGTCGTTGGTGAGGTACCACATGCCCTGAACGCGCGTGAGCTTCAGCATATTAGTGTCGCGCGTGCGGCCGCTCGCCATGTGCTGGGCGACCGTCGAGGGAAAACGGAAAGCGCGCGGTGCTTTCTCGGCTTCGAAGGTGTGGATGTACTCCTTCACGCCGTTGGTTTCCCGGAACTTCGTGTCGTTCTTGTAGTAGTAGCCGAAGGACGCTTGCAGCCCGAGGAGCACGGGGCCGCGGATCGATATGAAAGAGTTAAATGGCGTGCCCACCGCGATTTTGGGGTCCGCCATCTTCTGGCCCGTTTTCGGATCGACCGGGTAGAAGTCGAGGACCGTGGGAAAGCCGCCCGTGTAGTGGCGGTACATGTCTGGAGTAACGAGTGAGTCGGCTTTCGCGTTGAATGAGGCGTCGTTGCCGTTCGCATTCAAGCCTTCGACGTAGCAAGAGCCGTCGCCGATGTACCAAAATTCCGTACGGCCGGCGGTGGAGATGGGGCGCACTTCGATGTCTTGGCTCGTGCAGTTGCCGCATTCCCGCATTTTCTCGACCCAAGCGTCGCGCGCGCCTTCCATGGCGAGGCCCTGAGCGTCGAGGGCATCCAAGTCCGTGCTGCCCGCTAGTTTCGCGAGCGCGTCTTTTTGCGAAAAATAAGTGGCCTTACGTGTAGTGAGCTCCGAGCGGCAAGCCGTGTTGGTCTTGCGAGCGGCGAAAAAGGCCTGGGGCGTCTGATTGTTCAAAAGTTTCGAGTCCAAGCCCGGCGCCGGAATCGTGGGCGGAAGCAAGACCTCCTGGGCGTGTACGCCAGGAGAAAGAAGAACCAGGGCGATGAGGGTTGAGAACAGGGACTGGTTCATGGAGACCTCAGGTAAGTGGCGCCTAACCTAGCCGGAGAACGCCACAATTTCAAGACGCCGCCCGAGAGACAACTAGGGCGCGGCAACGAGACCGTCGAGTAAGACCAGCATCGCGCCGAGCTCCCCCGTCCGTTGCCATTTAGCTAGGTTTTCTGAAAGTTTTTTTAGGCGGTCATTCTGGAAATGACCCAAAAGATCGATGGCTTCCGCAAGGTAGCCTTGGGCGGAAAGCTCGCTTAGGCGAGCAGTCAGTGCTTTGAGTGAGCCGGGCTCTCCGTGAGCGCGGATGAAATCCCAAAGCGTCTGGAAGTCACCGGAATCCACTAAGTCTTTGGCCCACCGCCGCTCGGCCACCGGAAACTCAGTTAGCGAGGGCAAAATCCGCCAGCCTTTGTCGTAGGCCGACTCGAGAGCGAGCCGCGCCCCGCCCGGCTGCCGGGCAAACCAGTCCCGCAAATAACCAAAGTGCGCTTCGGTACCGTACGTGCCTCGGTCGGAGGCGCCGAGTAGGGAAGCAAACGCGGAGAGCACAGGCGCCCGTTCTCTATCGGGAACCGCCGCGAGGCCCGTAAACAGGCTCGCGAGCCCCGAGCGCTCTTTGAGAAATTGAACGACTCCGGGGTACGCCGGCGTCTTCGCGGCGCCCGCCAGCAGACCGGTTTCCGAGAGGAAGCGGAACACAGCGCCTACCGCCTTTACGTCCTCGGAGGAGAGAAAGTTCAAAAGCCGGTGGTACGCTTCGAAAGCGGAAGGCAAGTCGCGATCCGCCCGGTCTAGCTCGTAGATCACAGCTACGGTATCCAGAAGCGTTTCCAGCTTCGCGGCCGCCTTGGGGTGGCCGTCGTATAGATTGAGCAGCAGCGCTCGGGTGTCGGCGTTGAGGTTGCCGAGCTTCATGTCGTCGAAGGCGATGCGCTTCACCTTGCTCCAGGTCTGATAGGTGAGGCCCGACAGAAGCTGGTTCGCGTCGTCCATGAGGTTTTCCGACTCGAGATCGGAAAGCCGGAAGCCGAAGCCCCCTTCCTCGCGGGTCAGCCCGAACGCGATGGATCTGAGAGTCGCGGCGGCATCGGCGAAGGCTCGCACCTGGTGCGTTTCGTCGACGGCTTTTCCCAGAAGCGCGCTGAAGGCGCCCTGGTTCGCCGAAAATTCGTAAACGTAATTGCCGAAGCCGTCTTTTTGAATCGTGTCGGCAAGAGCGGTCGCAAAAGCGCCGAGGCCGAGCGCTTCCAAATCCTTTTTCACGTCGGCGTTCAAGGTGAACTGACCTTGTGAATCGGTATCGGCGAGAGAAAGGCTCACCGCGGGGAGCGTGACTTGGCGGCTCATGGCCGGGCCGGTTTTTAGCGCGAGTACCGGCGCCGCGGCTTCGAGCCAGCGAGTGAGGGCATAAGTATTTAAAAAGATCGGAAGGTTTCTGAGGAGCGCGTCACTCTCGTCGTCATCGGCCGCGCGCCCCGTGAGGTTGACGACGGCTTCGCGGACGGCGGTGAAAACCCGGACCCAAGCCACGGAGGGTAGGTCGCCGGGCTTTCGCGTGACGAGCGGCGCCACCCAATCAAGCTTTGCTTCCAGTTCGGCCAGGCCTTCCCGGGTAAAGCCGCGAACGGCGGCCGGGACGAGCCCTTGCATTTGGTTGGTGAGCTCGCGGATTCTCTGAGGATCTTTGCGGAGCGTGGTTTCCGCGACGGAGAAGAGGCCTTCGGTGGGGCCGTTAGCCGTTTCGAAAAATTTCAGCAAGCGCTCGGCTTGGCTCTGCTCAGGGGCGGCCGTTTGGGTGAGCATCCGGGAAATGCCCGCGCAAAATCCCTCAAAAGCCCCGGGCCGGGAGCGCATGGCTCGGAGCGCGCGGAAAATGGCGGTGCCCATTTCCGTGTCTCCCAGAGCTTGGGCGAGCTTAAGGCTCGCCGCTTCGTTCTTTGGGTCGGAGAAAAACTTACGGGCGTCTCCCGTCCAGTCGGCGCGGGAAACGACGGCGACCGTGTCGGGATACTTCAGGCGAAAGGCGGCGGCTCCCGCTGCGGCTTTGTCCCAGGCCATTCCCAGTTCCGGCGCGAGTAATGCCGAGTCGCGGACCACGAGCTCGGGAAATCTAGGATCGCTTAGAAGCCAGGCGAGGCTATGCGCCATTTGTCGGTGATCCGCCGAGTTGAGATCGGTTTTCTTGAGCCATCGGGAAAAATCTCCGGCGGACGCGCGGCGATCGACCAGGCCCACGAAGTCCACCGAAGAAAAAACGGACTCGTAAAAGTGCTTCGAAATGAGCTCGCCGATGGGGGCCAAGGTTTCCGGAGCAGGGGTGTCCAGAAACGGCGCGAGGGGGTCCAGCCGGTGGGTCCGATTTAGGGACCGAAAAAGGCTCTGCAGGCCCCGGGCATCGAGGCGCTCGCGAAAGACGATTCCAGTTTCGGGAGAGCGGCTCCCCGGAAGCTCCGGAATGGGGGCCTGCCCGGTGCATCCAACCAAGGTAAGGGCGCAAAAACCCAAAAGAAAACCTGGTTTGCCCCGCTGGTGTGCCACGGGGGGCGTTTTATCTAAAATCGACCACCCGAGTCAATTACTCGCCGACGGTCCGGCGAAGCTCGGTGATGAGGCGCGCGCCCTCTTTGAAACCGGCGAGGATCGCTTCCCGGCGGCGGTCGAGCTCACTGGGATTTACGTTGAGAACGATCTTGCCCCGTAGCGGGGTGAGCGCCATCTGCGCCTGGAGATTTTCCCGGAACTGGGAACCAAAGAGCGAGCGGAAGACGGCGGCACTGCCGTCCATGGGGTTTTTCGTCAAATACTTAAGGTAATCCTCATACATATCTACGGCCACGATGCCCGTCGTGCGGCGTTTGAGTCCCTCTTTCACGTCGACGCCATTGATGGAGGAGACCCATCCGCCTTGGGTGCCCGGGGGGTAGGGGCGGTAGATGCCGGGAACCGACATGGCTTTGAGAACGGGCGCTTCCCATTCGCCCGAAGTAAAGACTTCGACTTCTTTTTGCCCCACGGGAGAGGCGGTCAGAATCACCGGGATTTTGGAGTCGCCGAGGCTGTTGTACGGCTTAAAGGCTTCTCGGAGCGCGGCCGCGAGCTTGTCGTGGGATGAGAAGTCCTTACTGAAATCGAAGAGGCCGGTACCGAAGAACTCGGAGGTTTTCAGCCGCATGGCGAACCATTCGAGGTCGTGGACGGACTTGAAGTACCCTTCGCCCAGGGCAAACAGCGCGGGCCAGCCGGTGGCGATGATGAACTCGATCTGCACGCCTTCCTGATGGAAGCGCTTCAAAAGCCCGACGGTGGCGAAGCTCGCGACTCCGGCGCCTCCGAGAACCAAACCGATTTTCAGTGGAGCGGGCGAGGCCGTGGGAGTCTGCGGCGGCAAAGGGCTCGTCACGGGCGGCGGCGGCGGAGGGATTTCACCCGGGCCGGGCTTACCCGTCTTCACGGCTTTCGGAGAGCAAGCGCCGAGAACGAAAATCAGAGTTATGACGACGAGACTACGAAGATTTTGGTGAGCGCGCATAGTAAACCAATGCCTCGACGTTACCACTCTTCTTGCCGGGGAGGGGAGAACTTTCCGGACCGCCCACGAGGCGGAGTCCGGCCTTTTGGGCCTCCTCGTCGAGGAGCTTCAACGCGGCCTGGGTGGCCTCGGGATTTTTGACGACTCCGCCTTTGCCGAGGTTTTCCGGGCCCACTTCGAACTGCGGTTTGAAGAGCGCGACCCAAGTCGGGGCGGGAAGGTTGGTGGCTAGCGGCACGAGCACTTTGGCGAGCCCGATGAACGAGACGTCGAAGACGACGATTTCCAATTGATCGGCGAGCGGGTTTGCCGCTCGCAGAGTTTCCAAGGTGAGGAAACGGGCGTTGGTCTTTTCCATGACCGTGACCCGGGGGTCGTTGCGCAGCTTTTGGTCGAGCTGCCCGTAACCGACGTCGACCGCGAACACGTGGCGGGCGCCGTTTTGCAAAACGCAGTCGGTGAACCCGCCGGTGGAAGCCCCGACATCCAGGCAGACCTTATCGGTGACGTCGATGCCGAAGGTCGTCAGCGCGTGCTGCAGCTTTTCGCCCGAGCGGCTGACGAAACGAGACAGGCGGGAGCGCACTTCTAGGGGCAAGTCGTCCGCGACTTTGGTGCCCGCTTTTTCGAGCCGGGTTTCCGCCGACCAGACCTCGCCCGCGAGAATGAGCGCCTGCGCTTCTTCCCGGCTTTTGCAGAGTCCGCGCTCCACCAGCAAAACGTCTAAACGGGTCTTATTCATGGGTAAAAATGGGAAAGCACGCTATAGCAGTTATGATATGTTGGAGCAATGGACGTGAAGCGGAATAATTCCTCGCCGAGCCCTTGGCTCATCATTCTCTTCACCGCTCCCGTTCCGCTGCTCCTCTTCGTGCTGTTCTTCTACAAGTGGTACAACCAGAAAACGGATTTCACGAAGGTCACCGGCGAGTTCGTGCAGCGGCAAAACCAGGTGATGGCGTACGACACGCTTTCGCTCGCGCGCGACGTGAGCCACATTTTAGAGACGGCGGCGAACGACACGGAAACTCTTTCGCTCGTGCCGGCCACCGAGAGCGCGTACCACGGTTTTTACGAAGCTCATGTCGGAACCGTCACGGAGTTCGACGAGAAGCAAAAAATTCCCGTGCAAACGCGGCTCACGCTTTACAACACGCTCACGCTTTTAAAACCGAATGGCGACGAGGTCTTTCGTTTCGAGGAAGGCAAAGTTCAAAAGCCGCGAAAGCTCGCCGATTGTAAAGAGCTCGAGCTCTGCGATCGGGAGGCCCGGCAGCTGGCCATCCGGCTTTCGCCCAGCGAGCTCCGTTATGGAAATCTCATGCGGTGGTATACGCCGGAAGGCTCGCCCGCTCCGAGCGAGCGCGAAACGCTCACCGTGCTCTATCACTCGAAGACCGGAATCGTGGAGCTGGGGATTGATTACCGCCATTTGAAATCGGTGATGTACGCGCCGACTTTCCCGTACACGCCGCGCGCGGATTTGCTTCACGCGTATGAGAACGGTAATTATGTCTATCTCATCGATAGCCGCATGGACTTCATCGCGCACCCGCGCTATTGGCACGTGACGGGAATCGATCGCAATACCGGCGGGCGGGTGGAGCCCATCAAGACCGACGCGGATACGGGAACGCATCGGTTGAACGTCGCCGAGTATCAGGGCGAGAAGCTGAAAGAATATTTCAAGCGGTTACTCTCTCGCTCCTTCGAGCATAAGAGCGTCGATATGTTTCGCGCGCCGAATATGGTTGGGACGAATCGGGTGATCTCCGTCTCGCCGATCTTACTTTCGCGGGGGCAGTTCAAGACGTCGGGAGTCTTCGGCCACGTCTCGGTCGGCTGCAGTGTCGACTATTTCGAAGAGCCTAAAGAGCGGTTTGTTCCGTACTATTAAGGCGGCTTCGCCATTGCGGGCGTCGTCTTCGATCCGGCCCGGTCACTGGATGCTGGATGCTAGTACAAGCAAATCTATTAGATCTCTTTCTGACGGACCCCTGACCCCGTCATCTGGGGGACCTTGGTTGTCGAGCAGTGCGGGAGGGGAAGATCTAATAGCCAGCATCCAGCAACCAGTGACTGCCCGGTTCGAACGGAGCGCAGCTCAGCTACGGGATTTACCGTTGGGATGGGGGCGCGATTTGATTTCGAGCCGGGGTTGGCCGTCCGATCCCACGGAGACTTCAGCTGGGGCTAAATAAATATTTCGATGGAAGTCGGCGAGGTTGCGTCCCGGCCATTTCGAATAGTCGTTGTCGGGAAGGATCCGCTTTTCGACGGCATGGTAGAGCACCCACCATTTTCCGTCGGGGTCTTGAAAGAAATGAGGACGGGCTGGCCCCCAGGACAAGCCGAGCTTTTCCTTGGCCTCCCGACCGAGATCGAGGAGGTCTTTTCCATCGGTGGTGAGCTGAGGCTTGTACGGGCCATCGACCTTGTCCGACCAGGTGACGTTGATGAAGTAGCGATCGGTTGAGAAATCCCCGCTGCTGAAGGCGACGAAGTAACGAGTCTTGCCGTTGATGGTGACTTTCTCGGGTCTCGGTCCCTCCACCAGAAATCCTCCGATTGTGCGTCGCGTGGAGGGGAAGGGGGAGTCGCCGATGGACACGATGGGTTTCTCCTCCGCGGAAGCCTCGTGCGGGGAGATCATTTTACGGGCGAATATTTCCGTCTTGTAAGGCGCGGGATTGCCGTCGGGATTTACGGCCTCGCTCACCTTTTCGTAAAACACCCAGGTATTTCCCGCCTCGTCGGTAATGAAGTGATGGCCGTAAGAGTGATCCGCCCAATTTTCTTTTTCGGGAGGCGGAGAAAAGAGCGGGTCTTTCGAGCGGATCCAGCGTCCTTTGGGTGAACGCTCCACCAACCCCACCTTTTAGCGCGTAAAGAATCCGGTAGAGTGAGCCCCTCAATCACGGAGGTTCACATGGATTCGACGGTTCAATCGGAAAGAGAAATATCCTGGCCAGCGGAGGTAGCGCTGTTTGAGACGCACAGCGGATCGCTTGCCGGATTTTGCCGTTCGCGCGGACTGTCCGCGGTTCGATTTCGGTATTGGGAGGAGAAGTTGGGCAAACCCGAGAAGAGCCGGGCAGTTTCGGTTTCGCCGTTTGTTGCGGTGAAGATGGAGGCGAAGGTTGCGAGGGTGCCGCTTCCGGATCCTCGATGGCTTGCCGAGTTTATTTGGCATCTGAACGGGTCTGGGCGATGAAATCGGTCAGAGATTTTCAAGGGGTGTTTTTCCACCGAGAGCCAGTGGACATGCGCAAAGCGATAAATGGCCTCTCGCAGTTGGTGGAGTCGGCCCGGATGGGGGAGATGATGGGCCCCAACCTATTTGTGTTCTCGAATCGACGCCGGGAACTGATAAAGGTTTTGTATTTTGATAGATCGGGCTTCGCACTGTGGATGAAGCGGTTGGAGAAGGACAAGTTTCCCTGGCCAAAGAAGCACGAATCAACGGTGGTGAGTTTAAGTCCTGAACAATTTGAATGGCTCCTCGACGGTTACGATGTTTGGAAGATGAAACCGTTCGAAAAGTTGAGTTATGCTCGTCTAAGTTAGTGACACCGATCTGCTTTTTGTTAGAGTGCGTCTGTCGATGAAAGCAGCCGCCAATTTATTTTCTGACGCCGAATCGCTTCACATTGAAATCCAAAGTCTCAAATCGCTCGTTGAGCAGAGCGAGCAGCGAATTGTTTTGTACGAAGAAGAGAACTCCAATCTCTACGAGATCATTCGCAAGCTAAAAAAAGAGGCTTTTGGTCCCCGCCGGGAGCGTTGGGAGAGCGCGGAGCAGGTGCTCCTTTTCAACGAAGCGGAAAGTTGCGCTGAAGCGGCGCCCGCTGAATCCGAAGTCGTAGTCCCCGCTCATACGCGTAAGCGCGGAAAAAGAAAGCCGTTGCCGCGGAATCTCCCGCGCGAGGTGGTGGTTATCGATTTGCCCGAAGCCGAAAAAGTTGCCCCAGACGGAAGTCCCTTGCGGATGATGGGCGATGAGGTTTCCGAAAAGCTCGTGTATGAACCCGCAGTGATGAAGGTCATCGAGTATCACCGGCTAAAGTACGGCGGAGCCGAAGGGGCGGACACGGTGAAGATCGCGCCTTGCCCGCCTTGCATCATCCCCAAGGGCATCGCGACCTCTTCACTTCTTTCTCAAATAGTGACGGCCAAATTTGCAGATGGGTTGCCTTTGTACCGGCAAGAAGAGCAGTTCGAAAGACTCGGCATCGACATCCATCGCTCCACAATGGGTCGATGGGTAATTCAAGCTAGCCAAACCTGCCAAGGGATCTGGAACGCGCTGGAAGAACGGCTAATGAAAGAGCGCTACGTGACTTGCGACGAGACGCCCGTACAGGTTCTAAAGGAAAAAGACCGAAAGGCTGAGAGCAAATCCTGGATGTGGGTCAGGGCTACGCCCGGAGCGGATAAGAAAATCGTTCTGTTTGACTACGACCCCTCTCGCTCTGGCGATGTTGCCAAGAAACTTTTCGCCGAATACCGAGGTTTTTTCCAGGTCGATGGCTACTGCGCCTACAACGCGCTTGAACAAAACGCCGAACTGATTCGCATCGGCTGCAATATGCACGGGCGCCGCAGGTTCTTCGATGCCGCCGAGGGCTCGACAAAAGGGCAGTCTCTCGCGAAAGAGGGACTCGACTACTACCAAAAACTCTACGAGATCGAAAAAAGAGCCAAAGGGCTTTCCGTTTCTGAACGCCACGCACTTCGCCAACAAGAAGCGGCCCCCTTGTGGGATGTAATGCACAAGTGGGCGCTCAAACACAACGCTTCGGTGCCACCGAAAAGTAAGATCGGAAAAGCGTTTCACTACTTTATTTCAGAGTACGAATACCTTCGGGGGTACCTCAAGGACGGTTGCCTCGAGATGGATAACGGATTCACCGAGCGAGCCATAAAATATTTCGCCATCGGCAGAAAAAACTGGATGTTCTCCGACACTGTCGCCGGGGCCAAATCCAGCAGCATCTTCTACAGCTTTGTCGTCACCGCAAAACTCAACGGAGTCGATCCCTACCAAGCGATGAAGAAAATATTCGACGAGGTCCCACTCGCGACAACCGTCGAGGATTACGAGCGACTCTCCGAAATTTTGCTCGGGATCACCTAGCCATTTCAAGAGAGAAACAAATGCCCAACACCGAAAAAATCCTGATTACGAAATCCCAGTATAACGCCCTGGTCGAAATCCGCGGCTTGCAACAAGACGCTCACTACATGGTGCTAGCCGCAAAGAAGGTCACACGCGGCTACGTGATCGAGGGCTCATCGGAAGTATTCGACCACCTTGCGCATGATCTTTCCGACGAGGTCCACTACGACCTTTCGCCCCAGTATCGGCTAAAGCATTTGCGCACGCTGTTGTCTCGGCTCCAACCAGATTCCGATTTTTATTGATCGAGCCACTATCCAACGCGGTCGATTACAAGGTGGGGTTGATGGAGCGTTCA
>JAYUGC010000002.1:0-19332 GCA_043767805.1 Pseudomonadota bacterium
CCACCCCCCGGTATTATCGGGAGTCAGGATCTGTGATGGCACCACAGGTGTCATTTTCGCTTGGTATTTAGGGGGTGTCCGAATCGCTCGGTAATAACACGGCCACGCGGAACTATCCCTAGGGTCGCATAATTTAAGTTCCGTAACTCTCAGGAAAATAGGGCGGTATTACTCTTAGAGCAACCAAGCAGATTGCGCGACTTCGCTGACGCTTTTCCCCCTCACCGGGAAGCGTGCCTATCGCTCCGACCTAGTTGGCTGCTCCCGGAGAGCTCAATCCGCGTAGACGTGAAGAGCGTCCGTATAAGGCAACACGACCGTCGGCCCCTGCGGCGCGGGCGTCCCGAGAATCTGCCCCGGTGTCAGGCGGCCATACGCCTCCTCATTGAGAGCCGGCGCGTGCGCCACGATCGTACCGTCGATGACGATGCCCGCGAAGAGTCCAACCGAGCGGCTATAGGTGAACACGTGCGCGTTCGGAATCGCACCAAGCCCCACGCCGCTTCCCACCGGGCCCGCGGTCGCGGAAAGATCCGCGCCGAGCTTCACGGTCGCGTGATCGAGAATCTGTCGGCTGAAATCCGACATGAAGACGAGAAGCACTTCGGAGACCTGTCCGCCGATTTGCAAACCGAAGCTCGCGCCGCCGATATTGAGAAACGACGGCGTGCTCCAGCCGTCTTTGGTGCGACAGCTCGCTAGGCCAACGCTAGCCTCGCCTCCGAAGATGAAGCCCGCTTTGACGACCTTTACCGCCGCGACACATTTGGCGGCCTGAAGCACGGCTTTGGGAATGGGTTGAGACGATTGCTGACGCGTCTCGAGAATCTCGACGCCCACTCGGACTCGGCGAGCGACCCGGTCAGCGGGGCTAGCGAACCCGACGGAACTGATGGTTAAGAGAGCGAGAAGTAGTTTCATGGAACCCTCCAAGGTGTGAATCAAACCTAAGGAGAGTTATATCAAGAAAGGATACCGCTACTCACCCGCGCCGCGGTGACCTGAAGCGGGAGGAAGCGAAGGGATACCGAGGCCGTTTCTCAAATTAATCGTGCCGCCGTCTTCTCCGAAACCACCGCCGCCGTAGCCGCCTTCGAAAACCCGGACCCGTCCTCCTTCCGTGGAAGCGGGCTCCTGGTTCGCCGCGGCCACGCCTCGGGCGTAGCTTTGGTCGAGAAACTGAGGCTCAGCTTTTTTCTTGGGCGCGGTGATGGCTCGCGCCGGAGCTTCGAGGCTCCCCAAAAGGCGATCCGAGGGCGCGACGCCATACCCATAGGAGCCGGCGCCGCCCGAGACTGGGGAATTCGTTCCAGCGAGCTGACTCGAGCCCGCGTTCATATTTCGAAGGTTCAAAATCTGGATGATGGCGTTCGGGGACACACCGCCTTGAGCCGCCATTTCGGCAAGCGCCTTCGCGCTTACACCTTGTTTTATTCCCGCGATGGCGGCCGCGAGGGCCGTGAGGTCGGTCTCTTCTTGCTTGGCTTTAATCGTGTCCGCGAGAAACGAGTTCTTCTGCTCCTTGGGTTGCTCCACTTCAATTTTGGCCGTTTTATTGTCTGCTTCCGCCTTGGCAGTATCGGCTGGTTTGGCCGTCGTGTTGGTAGCAGTCGGATTGGCCGCCGGACTCGGAGATGGAGTCGGCGGCGACGGCTGTTGACCGCCTGGGCCTCCCTGCGCCGAAGTCGGGGTGCCCGTTTCCCGTGAGGATCTCATTTCGGCATTACGAAGATATCTTTGTTGAGACTCGTTCAAGCTACTGAACAGTCCAGGCTCATCCTTCAAAATTTCATGCCGAATTTCCGGGGGAACGCTCGCCAAAGCGGTGAAGAGAACGGCTCTATCAAGATTCTTTCTTTCTTTGGCGCTCATTCCAGTCAGCGCGGTGGTAATAGCGGTTGGCGAATTACCGGAAAGGGACTCCGTTAACTTTTTGGTTTTTTCTTCCGTCGTCGGTGTCCCAGACTCTGGACCTGTCGTAGCGGGGCTCTCCACGCCAAAGGCCGCCGCCGCGAGAAAGAGCAGAAGTAAAATTGTGCCGATGCTAGAGCGCATAGCTCCCCAAATGATGAATCTACCTATTCCCTCTTAATTGCATACCGCCTGCCAGAAACGCAGGCACGGATTGAGCCTGGGAGTGAATGCCTTGGTCGGTTATCGAGGAGGATTGAGCCTGATGCCGAGGTAAGAGGCGGTAAGGAGCGTGTTTTCTAGGTGTATACGGAGAGCGCATCAGCGGCTTGAGGCCCCAATCGAAACCTTAAGCCGCCGAAGGTGTTAAATCCGCGAGGCTTTTCGCCGGTACGTGCCTCGGTGAGGACGTACCGGCGACTACCCGCGTGGCGACCCGCTTACCCCCCGGTTAGCGGGCGCCAGTCTCTGAAAGCCTCATGCCGATACCGAGCTCCGTCATGGGAGCCGGAGGGCCGTAAACCTCGTTCGATTGGACGGCCACCTGCTGGGCCTCCCTAGCTTCGGACTGCACCTGGCGCTCCTCCTTGGGCTTATCCGAATTGAGGCGAGTGTCTTTCTCGCCGCCACAAGCTTGCGCCGTGGAAGCCATCGAAAGAGACGTAAAAAGAATAAGGCCGCCAAGAGACAGGATAGATTTAAGTTTCATGGTACTCCCCTCAAAGAAAGCAATCTTACTTGCTACCCTTATGCCCACCCGCCGGGGCGGAAACCGTTTCAAGCACTTGCGCCGAGCGCGGTCCGCCTCTGCTCTTCGCGACCGCGTCGGCCCGCACTTCGGCGTCGTAAATCTTTTCGTAGGTGCTTTGTTCCGTCTTGGCGGCTTGGTTATCGACGATAAAACGAGAGTTGTTGCTAGACCCACCTGCGGCGGTAATACCATAGCCCGGGGGCAGAATGGCTCTCGCTGAATTCCCCACCGAGCTCAAAAGCCGTTCCGGGGCGATAGCTCTTTGCGTGGAAGCCGAGGTCGAGCCTGCGAAAACGGTGGCCGGCCCGGCGCTTCCCCCGCTGAACGTGCCTGCGGCGGGCGCTCGAAAGATACCCGCCACCGTTTTACTAATATCTAAAACAGGCGCGTCGAATTTTGGGGACGCCACTGGAGTAGCCGATACGATAGTCTGGATGGTGCCGCCCTCCTTTTCGTCCTTACTTCCTCCGGTCAGCAATTTTAAGATTCCGTCGGCAGTCGGGGCCGATTTGGGCTCAGCCACTTTCGCGGCGACGAGCTTGTCCTTATCGCCTTTTTTGTCGCCTTCTCCACCGGCAGCGCCACCCATTCCCGTTCCGTTTGCCTGAAGCTGTTGCTGATTTTTCAGATTTTGGGCTTGCGCCTGAGCCTGAGCCTGAGCCTGTTGTTTGTCCTTCTCCGTCTGCGCTTGTTGCTGAGCCGTGCGAGCTTGTTCGTTCGCGGTTCTGGCTTGGGCCAGAGCGGTTTGCGCCCGCTCGGCCGCCGCTCCGCCTTGAAGTTCGGCGGTACGCGCGTTCAATTCCGCAGCCTTCAGTTGGGTTTCAGAGGCTTTCACTTGAAGCTCGGCGGCACGTAATTGAATTTCCGCTTGCGTTGGGGCCGCGGCCGCTGCGGCGGCTGGAGCTGGCTTTGCCGGAGGAGCCTTTCCCGACGTGCTCGCAGTCGCAGGCGTGTCCACTTGGCCAATAGCAGGAAGTTCACTCGTGAAAACGGCTAGCCCGTATTCGTTGAGCGGTCCATTGCCATTTTTTGCAAGGTCGCTGAGCCCAGTTAAGAGCCTTCCACGCGCTGCAGCCGACATTTGAATCGACTTTTCCTTTCCGTCCAAAAGCCCTTTGAGCTCTTCGAGATTCCCCTCTTGGGCCGCGACAAGCGCATTCGATAGTTTCTTCTCGGTCTTAGGATCGATTTCGTGCTCGCCACCCTCGCTCAATGTCGTATCGGCGAGATCGCTCGCCACCTTTTTTCTCGCTTCCTTTTCATCTGTATCCTTTTCATCCGCCCAAGCATGTCCGGAGAACAAAGGCTGCAAAACGAGAATGGCAAAAAGGAAAATGCGCTTCATAAACTACCCCCTCGGTCGGGCACCGAGTTTAAAACCCCATGCCCAGGTGCAATGCATAAGCGCTGCCAGGATTTTGCACCCGTAGACTCGTGCCCGTGTACTGCCCCCCGTATTCCCAAGTTTTGCTCAAGCAATTCAAGGACACCGGCGTATCCAGGCAGCTGCATTCCACGAAAGCCAACTTTTTGGACACCTCCGCATCAGATTTCGACGCCCCTTTTTAAGTCGTTGCAGTCCCTTGGCTTTTTCCCGTCCACGGAATGGACACCAAATCCAACCCTTCACTCCCACGCTGTAAACACATGAAATCGTACGTAAAAAATAGATCGGACCGAGACGCCTGCCACAAAATCGATCACCACAATTTCAAGCCGTTTGAGGCGTTCGCTATAATGAAGGGAATGCTTCGCGCTTTTCTTGCCACTTCGCTCCTGCTTTCTCTTTCCGCTAGAGCCGATTCGTCTCATCTCGAATGCACGGCGGACGGGGGAACCAAGATCGCCTTCACCGCGAAAGAGTCCGGCCGTTTCCTCGTCGCGCAAGATCAACGCTTCTCGCTGACTCAAGCTAACCTCGGTGAAACTCTTCCCCCAGGCTCGCCCAATTACTATTTCGCCCTTTCGCCCAACGGGAAAACCGCCGACATGAGAACTCTGGTGCGCACGCAGTTCTTCCAAAGCGGCGGACGCCCGTCGTTATCGGTCGATATCCTCGTCGACAACCGCCCTTTCCCGAAACTCGCGTGTCCCGTGTCGGACTACCATCTTCCCGTCGTGCCGCACACGGGATCCCCCGCGCGCTTTGCCGAGCCGCTGATCTATTGGGGAGGGAGAATCGATCGGGAAGGAAAGCTCAAAGCCCTTTCTCTTCTCGCTTTGGAAGCGAGTCTACTTCAGTTCTATCACTGGCCCGCTTCCAGCGAGCGTGGGCAAACCGATGCGTTCCTAAAACTCGCGGGACCAACGCTTTTAAAAACACCTCCCGCCGCTTTCGAGACCATTCGCCGCCGGCTGACGAAAAAAGAAAAGGACTTCGTCGATATCCTTCTCGCCGACGTCCGCTATCGGTACCACCCGGAGTCGAAACGCTATGCGGATTGGGTGGTCGAGGGCCTCGACAAAAAAGACGCCGAGCAAGTCCGAGGCGGTTTCGCCGCCTTCTTTCATTCCCCCGCGTTCAAGGCGCCCGACATGCGCACCTTTTTCAAGGGCGAGGTCGAAAAACGACTGCCGTCGATGACTCCCTACGACCTCACGGCCATGGCCCAAAATTATTCTCCCGATCAGGAAGCCTTCGTTCTGAAAATTTGGGGCGAGGCTCGCAAAGCGGACTACGCGGCGATAAAGACGGCCTTCCCCCACCTGCTGGCGATGGAAGACAACCTCTCTCCTCGACAAACGGATTTCTCTCCTTTCGTTCTCGCCTTCTCAAAGCTGGTGCAGGCCGACGCCCTCGCCAACCCCATCGTGCGCGCGCACCTGAAAACGCATATGCTCCCCGCCGTGGACAAGCTTCCCGGAAAAGAGAAACAAAGTCTTCTAACCGCACTCGGAGACGGCGGTAACGCCGCCTTAAACTCCCTCCGAAAGTGACTGGTTCTTTCTAGGGCTTGCCCCGCCCTTGAACTGATTGTGACCTCGACAACGAAGCGCGAGATTTTGGATGTCCTGCGAGCTACCCCCAAGACTCCACGGAATTAGATGATCGATTTCCAAAAAGGCCGTGCTGCCACAACGCCTGCCTGACGGACTTTGATATCCGCAATTCCCCCCGTCCCTTCGCCACACCTCACGCCGGATAGATTTGGGAATGTAGCGGGTATGCTTGGTGGGGGCTCGGACCGGAATTTTTCTTTTGGGCTCTTTGGCGGGATCTGTCTTCTCTACCAGAACGCCAAACGCTTCTTTCACCAGCTCTTCAATTTTGCCGTGCGGATATTTATGCCGCAATCGATCTTGAAGCGTGCGATACATTGCCACCATTTCGTCATCGCCAGAGAAGACAAACATCGTTCGACTCTCGGTTATGGGCTTTAGGATTTCTGGCTTGGCCTTAGGCACCGGACGATTACATTCCCCGGGGAATGTTGCCGTGATTTTCTCGACGTCGAATCGTCGTTTGCCTTCCGACTGAGCCAGCAATGCCTCGCAATTTTCCTGAGTCAGATGGGGCGCCAAAAGACTCGCGTTGCTCATAGTCAGCTTTCCCTGACGGATGAGATCTATAACATGAGGGAACTTCCTCGAGACCCGTGCCACCTGAATGCGCTTGCACGTGCTTGCCTCAGAAAGTCCAAGCGCTTTCAGACAGAACTGAAACAGCGAAGGATACCCCTCTTTAAGATGAAGCTGCCTCACCTCAACTTCGGCCAGATACTCCAGACATTCGGCATGACCCAAACGCTCCTTTCCGATATTTGATTTAAGCTTCTCCAGCAATTCGGCGTCTTTAAGATTTTCCATTCCCCACTTTTACACCCGCCCAAAATGATCCCTCCTCAAGGTCCCTATCCACGACAGCTCAGCTTCACCAAAGCAAACGTACGGGCAAGAAAAGGCCTTCCGTCAGGCAGTCGTATAGAGAGTCTGAGACAGGAAAATGAAGGGAAATCGACGTTAGGAAGACATCACGCCCAAATCACGTCTACAAAAAAATCAAAGACGCTCCCTTCCCAAATTTAGCCCGCCCCGGGCAAGCACCAGGATGGGCGAAGACATCCCTGCCGGGGCGGAACCCGACACACACGGCACTCCGCGACACGCACCCACCAAAGTATCGCGCCTCAAAACCCCGAGAAGGCACCCCCCTCCCACTTCGCCCCAAGGACCTGCCAACGAGGTGAACACCCTCACCAGGAATTCACACCTCGAAATCCACCAGACTTCGGGCACTTAGCTTCAACTCCCCCTTTTATGTAATTCCTGTATACGCCCCCCGCCTTTCTAACCCTCCGAAACCTCAAGGATCTCGCGGCTAACGGGCCGCTGATCCTGGCACCTTGTATGCAATTTGGACCCATCAGGGAGCAGGTAAACGATGGTTCGAGCCTTCATAATGTCTCGGTTGGTTTTGGGAATCGCGCTGACTATCGGCGTGTCTCACTCCGCCCGGGCCGAAGAGTCCGGCTTTTACGAAGAAGGCAAATCCCGCATCAACAAGATGCTCGATCTCTTCTCCAGCAAATGGATTGATTCCGGCCGGGGCGCCGCTCAAGCCACCGAACCCGCCAAAACGGCCCAAACGGTAACGCCGGACGCTCAAGGCAAAGGCGCTCCCGAAGCGCCGCCCGATCCTGGGCCTCCGCCTCGCAGCGGCCGCGCACGCACGACGCCGCTTTGGATGCCTTATTGTTTTTTGATCGATCCTTCGCACGATCCCACGGACGTTAATAAAAACATGAAACGGATCGTGGACGAGTACGGCAAATGTGGCATCGCCGTCGAGCCTTTCGCTTTCACCATCGGGCCCAACTACCCGAGCGACTATCGGCAGCTGAACGATCTCACCCGCCAAGCGTGCGATTTCGATCGTGCCTTCGGCGTCCGCGGCGCGATTCAGATGGCGGTCAACGATCCGCAGATTCCGCAGGCCATGTGCCGGGATCCCCAAGCGCAAGGTTGCTCGACGCTTTGTGAACGCCTCAGCGTCTCTTACGTCGCGGCGGGCGCGGGCTCCAAAACTTCCGTGCACGAATCTCTGCACAGTAATTGCTGCGGCCGCATCTGCGTCAATCAAGGCGAAGGCCTGGAAAGCATCGGTTTCGGTATCGACATGGTCGAGAACAACGTTCCGACGAAATGGTATCAGGCGGAAGACGCGAAAAAGCCCGCCCTCGCCGACGCCGAAGCCGACAACGAAGAGCTGAATCCCGATGCCTGCACGACGCTCCGCCAGGGAGCCTCTCCTAATGACGGCACCCACCGCTGGGATCCGAACAAATTGAATTTTTACGCACGCGCCACCGATCCCAAGGCTTTCAAGCCACTCGATGGCCGTTCTTTCTTCACGGCGAAGTCGGGTAAGACCCCCGACTCCAATCATCCGGGTAGCGGCGGCGGCGACGAAGGCGGCAAGCGCCTGGGCTCCGTTACTTACGACGATAACGCGAAAAAGGTGGGCTCGACCGCCCAAGCCGGTGTTCCCGGCAAACCGGACAAAGATTCAATTCCTGGCGAGGATCCCAAGCACCGCAACGGCGCGAATGGCGCCGGTATCGATCCCACGGTGCAAGCACTGCTCGGTAACCTCAAAGACATCGAGCAGGAAGCGGGAGACATCGACAAGCTTCAGTTTGTAAATACGCCCAAAGCAAGTCCCGCGGTCAGCAGCGGCGGCGGCTCCAAACGCGTGAGTTTCGACGATAACGCCAAGAAGGGTTCGGCGAAGCTGGGTGGCGGAGCGAACCTTGGTTCGGGCGGCGCCGGTGGCGCTCCCGGCGGGGGTGCCGGCACCATCGGTGGAGGAGGCCAAATGGCGGGCTTTGACGGAGGCAATTCCGGCGGCGGCGGCGAAGGCGGCCTCAATATCGTGGGCGCCGCGGGCGGCGCGAGCAATTCTTTGGATGGCGGTTTCTTCGATCAAATCAAAACCGAGCAGGACGGGCCGGAGGCGGAACGCCCCCGAGGCAGCACGCTTCGTCCCAGAGAGCTTGCCGCCATCAAGCGCGAATCGAGCACCGGACTCTCTCAGCAGACCGACGTTCTCATCTCGACACGTAAGGATCCAGACCGTATTTCCGGCGAGCAAAAAGCGACTCCGGGCGCTTATTGATCGCAACGCTTCACGGCAACCTCTGAGCTCCTCCGGCGGCTATAATCGACTCTTATGGTCGATTCCATGCTCTTTGAGCTCGTCGTAGTCCTGGGCTCGGCCACACTCGTCGCCACTCTCTTTCATTTCCTGCGCATTCCCACCGTGGTCGGTTTCATCGCGACGGGAATGCTCATCGGACCCTACTCCCTGAAAATCGTCGGCTCGCTTCCCGGCGCGCATTTCCTGACCGAGATCGCCACCCTCTTTCTGATGTTCACGCTCGGTCTCGAGTTCTCTCCGCGCAAAGTGATGCGCATGAAACGAGCCTTCCTGGGCGCGGGGCTCCTCCAAGTGCTCGGGACGACGGTACTCTTCACGGCCCTCGCCTATTTCGGGCTGGGAATGACGTTCGCGAAAAGCATCTTCATCGGCGGCTTGGTCAGCATGAGCTCGACCGCGATCGTGATGAAGCTTCTAGAAGACTCACGCGAGGTTCACTCCCCCTTCGGCGAAGCTTGCCTCGGCACCCTGCTCTTTCAGGATCTCGCCGTCATTCCGTTGATGCTGCTCGTTCCCGTGCTGGCCGGCACGCAACTGTCTTCGAGCCACGACGTGCGCTGGCTCATGGCTTCCCCTCTGCTCCTCGCCGCCCTATGGTTCGGCGGCCGCTTCGCCATACCCTGGCTTTTTGACCGCATTTTGCTCACGCGGAGCCGAGAGGTTTTCTTCTTCGCCGTCCTATCGCTTTGCTTGGGGATTGCCTGGGCGGTCAATCGCATCGGTCTCTCGCTTTCGCTCGGCGCCTTTCTCGCTGGCCTTCTCGTTTCCGATACGCCGTACGTAAAGCAGATTGCCGCCGACATCATTCACCTTCGAGACAACTTTCTGGGCCTCTTCTTTACGTCACTCGGGATGCTCCTCGACCCCGCTTTCGTCCTGGCTCATCCGGTTGCCGTGTTTCTTCTGTCCTTCGCTTTAGTCGGGGGAAAAGGGCTCGTGGCATTCTTGGCCACCCGAGCCGCTCGTTACTCCGCGTCGGTCGCGGGCATCTGCGCGGTCTCCCTCGCCCAGGTGGGAGAGTTTAGCTTCGTTCTGGCAACTCAAGGATCGGAACAAGGGTTGCTCGTCGGCACCGACCTGCAATACGTCTTGAGCACGGCTCTCATTTCCATCTTGGTAACGCCTTTTCTTTTTCGCGCGGCGCCTCGCTGGTTTCTTCGCGGCCGAGCGTTCTCATCCACCGTGGGCTCTCAGCTTCCGGCGGTTGGCAATAATCCAGCGCAAGGCCATACCATCATTCTCGGCTTCGGCCCGGTGGGACAAGACGTCGCCCAGGCGCTCAAATCCCTCGGCATCCCCTATCGTGTGCTCGAAATGAATCCGGAGATCGTGCGCAAGTTCAAAGCAACCGGCGAGGACATCCTCTACGGCGACGCGAGCCAGGATGGAATGCTCGAAGCCGCCGGTCTCTCGCGCGGCAAGCTCGTGGTCTTGAGTGTCTCCGGAGCTTCGATGACTCGAGGGGCGCTGGCCGCCATTCGCCGCTTGCGGCCGGACATCCCCGTCATCGTGCGGGCGCAGTATCTACGGGAAATCGAAGATCTCTCACTCGACTCCAATACGGAAGTCGTCATCGCGGAGTTCGAGACTTCCATCGGCATGCTCGTGCGCACCCTAAGAAGCTACGGCATCGCCAACGATCAGATTGAGGGCTTCGTCGCGGGCCTTCGCCGCCGTCTGGAGACGAAAGCGAAATCCCTCTGGGGCGGTCCCGAAATCTTGAAGCTACCCTCCTGGGAAGCCATCTCACGCATCCGTCCGGTCCACGTCCTGCCCACTTCGCAAGCGTTAGGGCAATCTCTCGCGGAGCTCCGGCTGAGAGAGCTCACGGGCGCGAACGTCGTTTGCGTCTTTCGAGAAGGCCTCGGCACCACGGTGCCCAGCGCGGACTTCGTCATTCAAACCGGGGACGTCGTTCACTTGATTGGCTCGCCTGAATCGCTTTCCTCGGCAGAGGAACGGCTTTCCGGCGTTTCGCTCGCCCCCGGTAAATTAGGCTGAGACAAATAGATCTCCGGCCGCGGCACACGCCTCAACTCCGCCATCTCGCCTGCCATATCGACGCAGCGATAGGCCACGGAACAAACCACAGTGCCGTCGTCCGCGCAGGAGCAAGACCCCGAGCAGCGCCAGCCGACGAGAACCTGACTCTTGTTGGCGCAGATGTCCCGGCGCGGATCGTAGTCGTCACAGGTGACGTTCTGAGAGCAACCGGGGCTGCACGGTGCCTTTCGGCAAAATGAGCTCGGTGAAGATTCCGGTAACGGCGCAAACCCGGCCATCTGTGCTTCGGCATTCGCCGTGCCTGCAAAGCCCAGCACGAAACATAAAAATATTAAGCGTAGCATCCCCTCACCCCTCCCTGGATCTCTCTAAGGCTAACGCTCAATTGTGAGGGAATAGGGGACGAAAAGTTCTGCTTTCGGGGCCACGCTCAACTCACTGGAATTCAGACGGTTCGGGCGAATCGTTTCCAGGCTCGTCGCCTCTCACCTCAAAGCCCACGCTATCGACGGCACGTCCGTTCCGGGCTACCAGCTGAAGCTCGTGATGCCCCGGAGTTGGCCGCCAAGGCGCGGGGCTCGCGGCGGGACCGAGCGATTCGCCATCCAAGTGCCACTTGAGGCCTTCGCTCTCGCCTTTCATTTCAAAGACGATTCTTTGCTTGTCCGCCGGGATGTCGGGATCCCAGGCAAAACGGCTTCCCGACACGGGGTAACCGATGCGAGGACGCCCGCCGACGATGAGCAGGGACTTTTCCACCGGCTCGGTGCCCACCAGGAAATTTTCTCCCGAATGAACGACGACGTTCGAGGGCCGCGCGGGCCGCTGACTCGGACGACGGACATTTAAATGAGCGAGCACTTCTTTCCATACGGGGGCGGCCCCCGAAGCCCCGCTCACGTTCCACATGGAGGAGCCGTCGAAATTTCCCACCCAAACTCCCACCGTGTATTCCGAGGTGAAGCCGATGCACCAGTTGTCGCGCATGTCCTTGCTCGTCCCCGTTTTCACGGCCGACCAAAACTTGGTGGTAAGCGGGCTCTCCCATCCGAAAGTGGCCGCGCGGCTTTCCCTGTCCGAGAGAATGTCCGAGACGAGATAAACCGCGCCCTCCGAAAACTCACGCCGCGCTTCTTGCCCGCCTGATTCGGGCAACCATTTCGCCGGCGACCAAACGCCGCCGTTAGCTAAAGCGCGGTACGCGTTGGTCAGCTCCCAGAGGGAAATATCCGCCGTGCCGAGCGCTAGCGACGGGCCATACTTTTTTGCCTCTCCAAGACTCTCGAGACCAACGCCCCCCAACTTCCGAACGAAGGTGTCTTCTCCCAATAAAAGCAGAGTGCGCACCGCGGGGATATTGAGTGATTCCGCGAGGGATCGGCGCGCGGATACCGGGCCCCGGAATACATTGTCATAGTTCGCGGGGCGGTAGACCCCGCGCGCGAAAGGAACATCCAAAGGCACATCGAGTAGCAGAGATGCCGGAGTCAGCCGCTTCTCGTCAAACGCCAAGGCGTAGAGAAAAGGTTTGAGCGTGGATCCCGCTTGCCGTTTTGCTCGTACTCCGTCGACTTGGGAGATCGATTCGCCATTTCCGACGTAGGCCAGAGTCTCCCCAGTCCTGTTATCGAGCACGACCACCGCGCCGTTGGCGACATGCTCGTCTTTCAATGACTTCAAGTAGCGATCGAGCGTTTCCGAGGCGAACGCCTGCGCGTCCAGGTCGAGCGTGGTTCTCACCTCCGGTCCGTGCCCCTTCACCAGACGAGCCAGATGGGGCGCAAAGTTCACGCGCGGGCGGATGTGATAAGCGCCCGTAAGCGAGCTTTTGTCGACGGAGCGAATGGACTCGCAAGTTTCGACTCCGATGGCGCACGCCCGGGCCACCACGGCCGCTTCGGAAGCATTGGGAGCACGGATGAGGGCCGCGAGCAAGGCCGCTTCCGCGCTGTCCAAGCCGTGCGGCTCCTTGTCGAAGAGCGCGCGAGAAGCCGCCCCGATGCCCCGGATCTCACCGCGAAACGTCACTAGATTGAAATAGGCCTCGAGTATCTGGTCCTTGTCCCACACGGTTTCTAAATCGCGCGCGCCTTGAATTTGCTGCCACTTCTGCCACATCCCGCGCCGACGGCCTTTGGGCCGAAGCGAAGGATCGAGAGCCGCCGCGACCTGCATGGAGATCGTGCTCGCCCCGCGGGACGCCTTACCTCGGATCGATCGCACCGCCCCCGCAATGAGAGCGCGCCAGTCCACGCCCCCGTGAGAGCGGAAGCGTTTGTCTTCCGCCGCAATCACCGCCCGCTGCGCCGCGAGCGAGATGTCGGGAAGAGGTACCCAATCGAGCCGACGGCCTTTGAAGTCCTGACGAGACTCTTGCAGGAGCCGGCCCTCCCGGTCGAGCACGCGCGGATCCGAGCTCCGCCACTCGGCGCGCACTTCGGCGAAGGGCGGTACTGCTTGAACCACCGAGGCGAAAGCCAATAGCAAGAGAACGAGCTTCAAGATCCGACTTCCCAAATGGCGTTCGGAATCTCACCGAACATTTCCGGAGCGTACATGGCTTCGACCCGGGTAGGAGGAAGCTGAAACGTTCCCGGATTATTCAGGCGTACAGTGTACTCGAGCTGGTAATCGCCTTCGGGCAGATAGTCGAGGTAGCGACGGAAACCTTCGAAAGAGCGCTCTTCGAAAGCCACCGAAGCCCAGGTTCCCGTGGTCTTTTCGCCTTGAGTGGCGAGCGCGGAATCCCGCCCAAGCCCCGTCCCCAGAAGTGCGCTGCCCGTCGGAATCGGATCGTTGATCACGACCCAAGTCATGGGGCTCTGACCGGTGACCTTCACCGAAACCCGCGCCAAGTCTCCGCGGCTCCATTTCCCCTTCGTCTTCTGCTCGACCGGCGTGATTTTCTTTTCGACCCGGTACCCGGCGGAAAGCGGCTCTTTCAACGCAATCGCCGCCGAGGCCAAAAGACTAATCCATGGCGCGCCCGCGCCCGCGTGTTTTACATCGAGAGCGCCTTTTCCTTCCGGCCAGCCGAACTGGCGCACGTGAGTGCCTTTCTCCTTCCAGTCCACTTTGCCTTTTTCGGTGCCGAGGCTCATTAGCGTCTGACCCGCCACGGGGGTCTTCTCATAGAGCTTCGCGAAACGCTCGACCGCGAGTACGCCCCACGCATTTGCGGTGGTGAGATCCCAGTGCCCACCGTGCAAACGCCCGATGGAGCCCGTCGCGAGCCGAGGCGCGTCTTTCTTCCACTCCGGCTCGTCGGAAAGCGTGTGCAAAGCCCGGACCGCGTTCGTATCACCCGAGGCCATGAGCCACCAAAGATGATCGGTTTTTTCCGTCGAGAAAGCGAGTGTCGTCCCCTGAAGCGCCACGCGAGCTTTCAATTGGGCCATCCCTTTCTTGAAGCGCTCTCCTCCCGGTTCCACTTTCTTGAGCATCCGCACCCAATCGATCAATCCAGACGTAGGCCACCCCGTGATATCGCCTTCCACCGACGAGAGATGAGCGAGCTTCGGCAAACGTTTTCCATTCCCCGCGAGCGCCTCCAGCGCCGCGACTTTGCGCAATGATAAATCGGACGTTTCGAGCTGGCCCTTGCGCGGAATACGGCCTTCCGCGAAGCCTTCGAGCGCCATCAACAGTTTGTTTTCGGGGGTCGCGGGAAGGGGCCATTCCGCCGCCGCCGCGACCGACACCAGATAGGCACTCAAGACTTCGCTACCTTCTCTAGAGGTCGGGAAGTATTTCGCGAATCCCGCTCCATCCAAATACCCTGGCAACTTCGCCATCGCTTTGTCCCAGAGCTTTCTGTCCCTCAAGGCGATGGCGCGCGAGACCTGCTGCTCGAGGCAGGTATAAGGGTATTGCTCCATATAAGCCCGAACGCCTTCGAGACCACCGACGAGAGTCGGCGAAAGCTTGACCTGAACCCCGCCTCTTCCGGCCTCGGCGCCGACTGGCAACGCAACCGGCATCTGCAAGGGAGCCGACGCTTGCAGGACGGTTCCCTGCACCGCTCTCACCGGCACGGAATCGACGATTTTCTGTGAAACGGAGACGGTATCCCCACCCCCGGCCGAAGCTTTCAACGTGTAGCGAAGCTCTCCCGTCATGGCGGGCACCTGATAGTCCCAAAACGCTTCCTTCGCTTCTTGAGGAGCAAGCGCCACGGTCTGAGCCGCAAGCGAGTCCGCCTTTCTGTTCACCCCTCCCACCGAGCCGGAGAGTTGCACCGTCATCTTATGTGTCGTCGTATTTCTCAGCTGGACACCGACCCGCAACTTGTCTCCCGAGCGCGCCAACGGAGGAATCCCGGGCAACACCATCAGATCCTGAGAAGTGCGGACGCTCGTATCGCCCGTGCCAAACTGCCCAGCTCCCGCCGAGGCCACCGCAACGAGCTTAAAGCTCGTCAAAGAATCATTGAGCGGTATTTCGACCTTTGCCTCACCCGAAGGCGACAATTTCACCCGCGCTTTCCAAAGGAGCAAAGTATCGAAGAGCTCGCGCGTGCTTCCGCCTCCGGCAAGCCCTCCGCCTCCACCGGCGGGAAGTGCCTTCAAGCCGAAATGCCGTTTTCCGATGACGTGCATTTGCGCGGTCGAAGTTCCGACGAGATACCCGCGCCGGCCCATCATGGCCTCGAGAAGATTCCACGACTTATTCGGCCAAAGTTCCAAAAGACCTTCGTCCACGGCTGCGATAACCACTTCGGCGTTCGCGCCGAGTTTCCCCATGGCCGGAGTCACTTTCACGGTTACCTTCGCCTTTTCCCGCACGCGGTACACTTCCCGATCGGCTTTTACCGCAACCTTGAGCTCGTGAGCTTTCGTTCCGACTTTGATTTCGGTGAGGCCGAACTTGTAAGAAGGTTTCCCCAGATCGACGAGACCTGTCGGCTTGGGATCGCCCACCCGCCCTCGAATGGCCAGCACCGAGACGAAAACATTCGGCGCGTACGATCCCTTGATAGGAATTTCTACGACGGGCTCTTTACCCGAAAGCTCGCGCACGAAACTCTCGATGACCCCTTCCCGCTCGACGGTAACGAGCGCGGTCGCCTTTTGATAAGGCATGCGCACCTGAAACCGCGCGGTCTGGCCCGGCTCGTACCGCGTTTCTTCGGCGAGCAGATCCATCCGATCGTGATTAGGCAGCTCCCACCGCCAATCGTCTTTACCGTAGACCCAGATGTCCTCTCGGGCGAACGAGGAGCGTCCTTCGGCGTCTTTCGTCGTGGCGCGCACAATGACGTTGCCTCCCACGGAAGATTTTCCCACACAGGTAAATCGGCCGCGCCTATCCGTCTTTTGACGACAGAGCTCGCCTATACGTTTCACTTCCGTGAAATGCTCGTACACGTAATAACCGCCGAGAATTCTCTTTCGGTGCGTAAAGGTATCTCTACTAAAGAGATCCAGCACCACTTCCTGATCCGCGATGGGCTTTCCTTTCGGATCGACGGCAGCGCCGTGCATGGTGACTTCGGTTTGCTTGTGGCTATAGCTCTCGGACTTCAAGCCGACCAGGACCGACGAAGGCAAAAGCCGCGTGGTTCTGGATACCGTTTGCACTTCGCCGCTCGGATCGGTGAACTCGAGCTCCGCATAGAGACCGATGGGAACGTCCGACTTCGGCACGTCCTCGACCGTGATTTCCACGGTGCCACTTTTATCCAGCGCGAGATTTTTGGTTTTTACGTCGGCAAACGGAGATTTTTGTTCTTCCTCGTCCTCCTCGTTCGCAGGGCGCTTCTTTTCTTCCTTCACATCTCCGTTGGCGAACTTGAACGGCTCGAAGGGGCCGGTTCCCGAGAACTGAGACGGACCGAACTTCGTCCTCACCTTCACCGGCATATCCGCCGCGGGCCCGCCGGAGAGGTAAATCACGCTCGCGGAGAGGGGCAGTTTCTTGGGAGCGATGGGGACTTGGGTTGGCGTATTGAGCATGGCCCGGAGGAGCGGGATTCTGAACTCCTCGACTCGGAAACTTCCGAGGGACAGAGGATTATGGTCTTTCGCGTCCTTAGGAAGACTCAGTCGATATACCCCGAGCTTCGCCTCTTTCGGTATCGGCCATTCCGTTTCAGCGGACCCCGTCGCGTCCCACTTCACTTTGAGCTTATAGGTTTGTCCCGATCCTTCGTGCTCGATTTTCAGCTCGCTCCGCTGTTCTTTCGCGGCGGCGAGCTCCAGACCGGAGCCTGTCTGCTTACGCAAAAAGAGCTTCATGTGCGCGGTCTCTCCCGCGCGAAATAGAGTGCGATCCAAAACGGCATGCGACGCCAAAGGAAACCCCGTGGTTTCCGGCGACACCTGAAAACGCCAGCGTTCGATGCCGTCGTTCCAGCTCGTATGCACGAAGGCCATTTCAGGCCCCGCTTCCGCAGTGACGAATAGGCCGTAGTCGTAGGGAGAGTAACGGTTGTCGGTGCCGCAACCCTTTTCCTTGCCATCTAGCACGTCGAGCGCCCCGAAATGAGCGAGACCCTGCGCATCGGTCTCACCACTAGCGATCGACTGGCGCTTACAGTTCCACACTTTGACCTGGGCGCCCTTAACCGGCTTCCCATCGTCTAATTGCGTGACCCACGCGAGCGAAGATTCGGGCGCCAGTTTGAAGTGCACGGCGAGATTGGTGACGAGGACGGTGGTGGGCACATGAAACGACCCTTCCTTCCCGAGGAGCGCGGCACCTAGCTGCGGGCTCTCCAATTCGACGACATAGAAGCCCGGCTCACTCAAAGGAATGCCGACGACTTCGAAGTCCTTTTCCGAAAGCTGACGAGAGATCTTGAAAGGTTTGGGGCTAGCTTTCGGCGCCGGAACTTTTTCGGTTCCGGAAAAAATCGATTTATCTTCCCAGCTGCCCTTGGCGAGCTCCAGCCAATCTTGAATGTCGGCGAGCCGCGCGGAAGAAATTTTCGCGGCGGATCCCTTGAGATCGCCGAAGTAAGCTTCCACCTTTCCCGAAGCCCCGTGGGCGCCGAGGCGAAGTAAACTCGCCTTCACGTCTTTCTCGACGTTGCGAACCGTCACGGGAAGGAACCCGCCTCCCTTGGACTCGACGATACCGAAAGAACCGGAGAACTTCGCGAGGGTCGGATAAGCCGCCGTCTTGATGCTGAGCGGATAGCGGTCCTCGTTCGCAAGCGGACGCCCGAAATCGTCCTTCAGAGATTTCGGCAGCTCCAGGGTCAGAGTCGAATTTTCCGGAAACGGAGGCCTGAAGCGAGCGCCGTCTAGGTAATCGGCTCCGCCCTCTCCCCACGTCTCAGCCTGTTTCGTCCAGCCGTTCGGCCCTTTCAAAACGATCTTTCCCAGAACGTCGCTACTCACCGCCGATGAGAACCGAACCATCATCTGGGAAAGCGGCGTACACGGTCCCTCGGCCTGAGTGCGCTCGCAATTGAACTCCGCGCGAAACGCGTCTCGCGTGCGGTACTCGAAACGGCGGTTTATCTTCGACACCACCCCCGACTTCGATTTCACGCCGGCTCCCCAAACGAGGGTCACCTTCGCTTTGGGCGGAAACGTCTGACGGGCCTGCAAAACCAGAAGCGTGTCCTGAATCTTTGGGTTCTTATAGTAGTTCGCTTCCAAAACCGCTTTGCGGTCGCTTCCCTCGATGATCTTAAAGCCCACCCGTTCGGCAATGCCTTCCACTTCGAAGTACACCGGCTTTTTCATCGACCCCGCGTCCACGGGAGCATCGGTGAGCAAGACGAAAGCCTGATCCTCGGTTAAGTACTCGGCCCCTTCATAAGGTGAGGTCCGTTGAATGGCCGGGCCACCCGTGGAAAAAGTGAAGTTCCGCGCTTCGATGGCTTTGCCGGCAAGGGACTTTAAGCCCGGCCGGACCTTGAACTCGCACCCAACCCCCGCCGGGAGCTCTTCCTTGAAATCGTAAACCCAGAGCTCGGGGTCGACCCACCGGCCTACGCCCCCGTCCCCGCATTTCACCTCAAAGGGAGCGGCCGGTCTTAAGTCCCCAAAAGGCACCATCGGCTCGGTGAATCGGGCCTTTACCTGCCGGACCGACTTGGCGGCACCTTCCGGCGAGAAGCTTTCGACCCCCGCGCCCAGTGCGTTTTGAGCCCAATAGAAAGTGGCGGCGGAAACGAGCACACGGGGAAACGAGATCACGAGGCCTCCAGAGCGCTAACTTATTTGAGTCATTACGCTAATGGAGAAGACGGAGGGGGAAAAGAAGAAGTAACGAGCCTTTTACAGATTCCCGAAAGGCTAAAAAACCAGAAGGCCCTTCCATTTACTTGAATTCTGTGGTTTTTTGCGGCACAACATTCGGTCACAATGGACGCTCGTAAAATAATTCTATTTTGCCACTTGGCCGCAGGCGCTCTCGTTTGGTTTTTGACCCGATCGGGGATCAATTACCTTTACCTGACTTTTTATCAGGTGCGACGGTTAGCCGGCATCACCGCGATTAGGGAAGTCGTGCCCGTAGTACTGGGCGCCCTGACCTTCTTCCTTCTGTTTAGAAG
>JAYUGC010000003.1:0-19208 GCA_043767805.1 Pseudomonadota bacterium
CCTTGTGACGGCACCAAAATTCAGCGCCCAGCCCGTACTTCCACCTAGAACGGCGATACCCACGCCCGCACTCACCGTCGCCACCGACGGTGTGTTGTCCCAGAAACTTTCCGAGGAGGACGTCGCCGCCCCGGTTTTCGGGATTACCCCGAGTCCCAGCGTCACCGCGAGCGTCCATTTCCAAGCGTGCTTTTTCATACGAGCGATCCTTCCGTGAGCTCCCTGTTTGCCCTTTTGCCTCAGTTCGTAACCTATTGCTACGTTGCGAACCTCAGCAATTGCGCCGGAATCCTGCACTCGGGAGCCAGAAGCGGCGAAATTCAAAAGGCGAAACGAACTACGGATTCTGGGATTCTTGACCCGACGTCGGCGTGGTCAAATCGCGGTTCATCGACTCGGTCTGAGCTTCGGTGTTCTCCGGCTGCTCAACCTTCGTCTCGGTCGTGGCGTCAGGCGCAATGCGCATCTGAGTCGCACGACGGTGCGCTCTGGCAGTGCCGCCTTCACGGCCGATTTGCGACATATGCGCTCTGTCGCGGCTGACCGCGAGTCCGCCTTTGCGTCCGGCTTCGCGCGCTTCTTCCGACGTAAATTCGTGAGCCGTGCCTTGCTGGTGAGCCGCGCGGCCGCCCTTGCTCGCAATTTCTTTTTGTTTCTCCGCGTCCATGGACGCGAAGCCCCGATTACTCGTTTTTGCAGATTGTGCCATGAGAGTGTTGCCTCCGTTTGCGGTTTAAGTTCTTCAACCGATTTTGCAACGGCTGTGCCACTAACGGCGGAGCCCGTAAGATTGGTGGCATTGGGTTTGCAACGCCTCTTACCGCGCCCTTCGCAGCTGGCAAAGTTGAAGCTGTGAAACTCAAGTGACGTACAGCGTGCGAAGGGCGGATTGTTGCAAACTGAAACAAAAATAAGGAATCAGATGCCGAATTTAGCGAACGTAAACAGAAAAGCCCGGGAAGGATTCGACGCCTTCCCCGTGGGCGCTGTCGCGTTGGCCGCGGTATCAGGGTTCGTGCTGGGCGGATTTCTCGCCCGGCGGTTCGGGGCGAAGCCAAACGGCTATGATTCACACTTTACGGGACATTATCCCCGTTTTACGGGCGCAATCAGCGCCGTCACGGGCGGTCCCCCCGAGGATATGAACGCAATGCCCGTCTGTCCCGATCCCAAGATCGAGGCCTGTATCTACGACGGAACGCAGCTCTAGTTCCTCGTTAATCCCCAGATAAACACAACTTTAAGTAGACGACCTCCGAGGAAAACATGAACTGGGTCCTGCAAAATCAGTATCGGGCTGGAAAGATCCCCAACTCGCGCTCTGGCCGGCTTTTTCCCCTAAAAGATCTCGCGTTCCTACTGGGCGTCAGTGTTTGCGTGATCGCCCTCATCGCGACCGGTCATTAACTCTCACGAGTGCAGGTTCCGCTTTTTACCGGCCCGGCGCTTTGAGTCCTGCCTCTCTTGGGCGACGGGCATGTCGCTTTTCGGCAACAGGGGCCGCTGCGACAGGCGTGAGAAAAGCGCTGAGGTGCGGCTCGAAATTCTGCCGGATGGAGAAAAAAGTACCCTGGACCGGCACTTTCTTACCCTTCTTGTTCACCAACGGAAGCTCCAGACGTTTGCGGTTAAAAAGCCGTCGGAGCGCGTCGGTCTTCAGACGCTTGGCGAGGGAGCGATATTGTTTCTTCGCGTCCTGGGCGAGCAACACCGTGGTCAAATCCTCCAACGCTCTTTCCGCCCGAGCTCGGCGAGAAGCGAGGTCGATGGTGAGCTTCAGCTCTCTTTCGGTCACGGGCTTGTGTAGGTAGCCGAAGGGCTCAACGGTGTCGGCCGCTCGCAAGACGCTGTCATCTAGATGAGAGCTCACGAAGATGGTGGGCACCGCGGAATGTTGCTTGAGCCAACGGGCGACGGCTATCCGTGAAGCCCGATCCTTGTCCCCACTAGGGTCGAGGTCGACCAAAGCGAGATCCGGGCGCGGTAAGGCAAGCAGGTTCAGCTTCGCGGCATCTTCCGGAACGATGTGGGTGATGGTGTGGCCGAGGTTCCCAAGGGCCTGTTCCAAGGCGTGGGCGATCAGAATTTCGTCTTCCACAATCCAAATACGAATAGGTTCAGGGGTGGGTGAGCTCACGGTATTCTCTGGGCGAACAGGCAGCAAAAAAAATGCCAGAGTCATTTTGTCGAAGAGACTGTGGCGCATTGAAACGGTGGTCTGTGGCATAAAGCATCGTTGCACTCTGCTCCAAAAACTCCTCTTTTAGAACCCAATCCTGCAGGGCCTCTCCGAGGGCCCAGTTATGGCATTGGAAATGCACTAAGTTTGGTTTCAGAATCACGAGTCTTTGTGTTTCAAAAATTCGGCTAGTAAACCAGAGCTTCTGGGGGAGCTCAGCGACTTTGAAACGGCGCTCCAGAAAGGCGCGAATGGCCTTAGGCCCAAGGGATCAAGCTGACCTGGAAGGGAGAGCGCCGCGAGTGGCCTGGTCCGAGGCCGAAGTTGGTTAAGGATCGGCGTACCTTTCTCATATTTTTCGATGTCGTTTTTCTCCCGCTGACGGTTGGCTTCTTCACCGCGCGGTAGTCGATGGTTTTAAAAATCTTCCAAGGAGGGCCAGAGTGGAAAGAAATAATCCGAAACACGGAAAAAGAGATATTTCCCTAACGGGCAATCCTGAGCCTCTCGAGGCGGGAGAAACGAGTGAGGATAGATCCGAGGAAATTTCCCTGGGATCGATTCGAGGCTCAGCGACGGGAGAGGGCGATCGAGATGTCGTTCCCGGCGGCTGGGGCGGAACCGAGGACGCTACCTCGACAGCGCCCAGCGATATGATGGGCATTAATTTAAGTCCCGACGGGCTTCCGCCCGAGCCGGATATCAACAAGTTAGGTGATGATCTGGGAGATATATCCGATCTCTTGGAAACGGATACCGAAGGCGCCGATAATAGTCCGGCCGACGTTCAATCGCACCGCGTCTCTCGCTCCGCTTAGGAAGATAAGGCTTTCTGGGCGGCTCGGTTGATTTTCAAATGCCGCCATGAGACGTTTCGATCGAAAAGACCAATAGAAAACGTGGGTTAACTTTAGGGGGTTCCAGTGCTCGAAGCGGATGAAAAAGTCGCTTCCTCCAGTAAGATTCGCATCCTAGTCGTCGAGGACGATCGGCCTATGGCCGAGCTGATGCGCCGGATCTTAGAGAGTGAAGGCTATGAGCTTACGTTGGCCGGGAACCTGGAAAAGGCTAAGGCCGCTCTGCGGGAGGAGCCCTTTCCCGTCATCGTTTCGGACATCGGGCTGGGCGCGAGTAACGGGCTGAGCCTTATTCCGTTCGTTCAGGAGCTCCATCCGAACTCGCTGATGGTGTTCATCACCGGGCAAGCGTGCGTCGACTCCGCTGTCACCGCCATCCGAGACGGCGCGTTCGAGTACCTGCCGAAGCCTTTGGATTTGGAAGAGCTCGAGACGAGCTTGAAGGGCGCGGTCGATAGAGCCGTGCGGCAGCTGAAGCTCAGGACCGAGCCGGAATCGGTGCACGTGATCCGTCAGGTTGCCTCCACCAGCGAATTTATCGGAACCAGTTCTCTCATGGCCGCGGTCTATCGCTCGATTGCGAAAGCGGCGCTCTTTCGCGGGAACGTTTTGATCCAGGGAGAGAGCGGCACCGGTAAAGAGCTCGTGGCGCAGGCCATTCATCGCTACAGCGTTTGGGCCTCTCGTCCTTTCGTCACGGTGAACTGCGCGGCTCTGACCGATACCTTGTTAGAAAGTGAGCTCTTTGGCCACGTAAAGGGAGCTTTCACCGGCGCCTTTCAAAATAAACGCGGGTTATTCGAAGAGGCCGACGGCGGCACCATTTTCCTCGACGAAATCGGAGATATCTCTCTCGCCGTTCAAGTGAAAATGTTGCGCGCGATTCAAGAAGGCGAGATCAAGCCCGTGGGCTCCACCGAGAGCCGCAAAGTCGACGTGCGCGTGGTCGCCGCGACTCACCGGGATCTCGAGGCGTACATCAAGGAAGGCAAGTTCCGCGAGGATTTGTACTTCCGCCTGAAGGTCATGATGATTCAGATTCCCCCGCTCCGGGATCGGATCGAAGACCTCACCGATCTCGTCGATCAGTTCGTGACGCTCTCTTGCCGCTCATCGGGAAAAGAGATCACCGCCATCGCGCAGTCCGCTTTGGACGCGCTCCGCGCCTATCCTTGGCCGGGCAACGTGCGCGAGCTCGAGCACGCCGTTCAGCGAGCGGTGGCCGTCAGCAATTCGTCGATCTTGTTTCCTGAAGATTTTCCGGAAGAAGTGCTCAACACGCGTGAACTGCCGGTGACGCAAGCGGCGCCGGCCGCGGCGGCCGAAGAGCCCGAAGCTCATGAGCCCACCGCGACCACCTTAAAAGAGATGGAGCGAAGGCACATCACCCGGACGTTACGCGAAGTCGGCTTCAACAAGTCGAGAGCCGCGCAGCTTTTGGGAATCGATCGCGTGACGCTGTATCGGAAGGCCGCGCAGTACGGCATTCCGCTCAGCTACGCGCCGAAGCCCACCGCGGACGCTTAAGCAGCGAGCCGCTCGGGATGTCCGTGGGCGTCCACGGGTATGTCCGCTTTGGCTTCGCCCGCCCGAGACACGCCTTCTCCCTTTGCCGCAGCCAAAATGTCCTCGGCCTGTTTGGCCCAGGCTTTGGAATCGCAATGCACGGAGAGTAGCGCCTTTCCTTTCGTTACGATGCCTTCAAAGCGTTTCGCCTCAAACTCCGGAATGCCCAGGCCAATGAGCCCGCCAATGATGGCGCCCAGCACCGTTCCGGAGCCAAGTAGGCTGAGCATCGCGAGAATCGGACCTGCCGCGATGAACGGCTCGAAGAACGAAACGGCCAAATTTCCGCTGCCCGCGATGGCCCCGAAGACCGCGCCTAAAAGGCCGGCGATCGCCCCACCGAGTGCGACGCCTTCGGACAATTTTGACTTTTTTCGGTAACCGAACTCTTTCGGATTTGAGTCATCGCCGAAGAGGACCGAGATGTCGGAAGCCCGAAAGCCGCTCGATCTCAAGTGAGTGATGGCTCCTTCCACCCGAAGCTCGTCGTCAAATAGGCCATACACGGTAATTTTATCGTCTCTATTCAAGTAACCTCCGTTCATTCGGCCATGACTTCAATATCGTTTACGACGCGCTTACCACTTGCCGCTTCTTTCGCTCGCTTTTCCACCCGGGACCGTTCTTGTTCGTTCGGAACGCTGCCCCTGAGGGTAATCGTGCCGCGGTCGACCAGAATGGCCACGTTCTTCCCGTACACGGAAAGCCCCTCATCTTCGACGAAGGCTTCTCGCACCTGCCGCGCGAGCGCTTTGTCTCTTGCGTCCATGCGGAAGTCTACGTCCGGTGAGCTGGTGTTCGGATTCGCGCCGGAAGTTTCCAGGGCAGAGTCTCTTCTCGACTCGTTGAAAGCGACCCGATCAGATTTAGCGATACCGAGTACTGGTATCAGCCCCAGCAAAATCCCAACTTGAAAGAGGAACTGCTTTGTGACGTTCATGGCTCGTCCTCCTTAGGTTTTTCAACTTTACAGGTGCAACGGCTGTGCCTTGTCTCAAAAGGCTCTTGCCCCTACCCGTTACGGGAAAGAAATCGAAGCAAGAAGGGGAAGAGGGGGGAAGCCGGCCTTCCCTGGGGGGAAAGCCGGCCATCGATCCTTTTGGGGAGTGGTCGGGAGATGGAAATACTCACATCTCAGTCGCGGCGGATCGCGGCCGCCACTGTTGTAGGAGGAAGTCATTGCAAACGGTGGACCGAGATTCTTAACTCTAAGGGGCCTCGTTCGAGACGAAAGTTGCCACGAATCGTTGCAGCCATCATCGATACTGCGGGCTGAGCGGCAGAGGAACGGGCACAACCTTAGTCTGGCATCGAGGCTGCATAGGTAATGAGCGCAGAAATCATTTAGAGGCGGACGCGATGCGGAAACTTCGGCAGATTAGGTTGCTTTTGGTTTTTTGTAATAGGGAAGGGTTCGCTTACCGTCGGCACGGGCCTCGACCTCGGCGATTTTTTTGCGTCCTTACGGTATGAGATCGGATCGACCGATCTCGACGAAAACTCGGCTGGCCGGCACTCTCGAGGGTTTCAGGTGTTGGTCGGCTTTAACTTCGGGTGAGCTCAATGTCCGCACGGTTAGCGTCTGAAGCTTTTGCCATGAAAAGCGATCTTCAAGTGAAAACTGATCCGGTTTGTGGAATGGCGGCGAGCCGGCACTCCGAGTTCCGCGCGGAAGCGGCAGGACGAGAGTTTTATTTCTGCAGCGACGGTTGCCGCGCTCAGTTCGAAGCGGAGCCGCAATCCTTCATGGCGCCCGACGCCGGGGAAGGTGTTCGGGTGCCCGCGCGGCCCGGCGCCGATCGGGTCGAAAGAAGCCGCGCGGCCGCCGACGAAGCGACGGGCCGCCAAGGCATCGAAGGCGAGCAAAAACATCACATCCCGGCCTGGGCGGTACATGAAAGCCACGTGCAGAGAATGCAGCGGGGATCCCATCAAGACGAAGGCCCGCATGAGGGTCCCCCGGATGCGTACGGCGAGGAAGCGATGGCATTGGATGAGCCCCCCGACGAGCTCGTTCGTCGCGCTCCGCCGGATGATACGGTCTTGGGTGGGTAGAAAAGCATCAGCGCTATCCGTCTCGACGCCGGATAGCGCTGATAAGTTTTTTGGACGCGAGTTTTACTTACGGATGGCGACGCTCTCGGCGGCGATATAGACCTGAGCGGCCAGGATGTCCCGTCTCTCGTTTTCGTTCACTTTGTCCCACATGAGATCCGACACGGGAACCGATTCGAGCAGCCGAACCGTGCCGAGAACGCGCACGCGGTCGCCGCGGCGAACGTGCTCGACTACGGGAGTGCGCATTTTGTCCTCACGGACGATGGGCACGCCCGAATGGGTATCGCCGGCCCAAAACACGTAATTGCCGACGACCTCGTCCACCGGCGCGTCGGCGATGCTGACCTTGCGCCCGACGAGAGACCGCTTATCGGCTGTACTCGAAATCACCGTCAATTCACTGATGGTGTTATTGCCGCCTTGGGTTTCGTTTCCGTTACCGGTTCCGATCCCGTTGTCCTTGCCGCAGCCCAGGAGAACGAAAAGAACAGAGACCGCGCTGAGCCCCAACCGACGTTTCAACGTTTGTGCTTGTGTCATGTGATTTACCTAAGCGGATTATTCCGCCGTGCCTTTCTCTAAATTTTCGAGGTGTCTCAAACGGACGTCCACGCGTTGTTGATAGCTGTTCCACTCGGAAGCGGGCGCGCCTTCCATGTTGCGGAGCTCGGCCCGAGCGTCCCGGGCGTTCGCCATGAGATCACGTCCCCGCTCTCGGTTTTTCATATTGTTCGCTTCTTTTTCCCAGCGATCGAGTTTCTTATCGACGGTCTTGATGTACCCCGCGCGATCCGTGGACTCGATGTTGGTGGTGCGGGAGGGCCTCGAAGAGCAGCCTCCGATTAAGAGCAGTCCCGCCAGAGCGGGAGCTACGCATAGATTTTTTAGTTTCATCATGGTTCTCCTTTATTTAGATTTAGTTTGGTTAATGAATGAGGTCCTGGCGGTGTTTGCGAAAATGGAAGAGTCCCAGCATGGGATCGACGTGATCTTCCGTGAGCAGGTCGAATAGCTGAGTGAAAAGCAGCTGCTGTTCCGCCGTCGTTTTGGGCGCCATGCGCTCCCCCCCGACGTACGAGCCGTCTTCCCCAGAGAAATTAGAAGCGCCGCCGCGCACTTCGGAGAGGAGCCCGCCGACTTCGTCGTAGTCGACAAGGGAGTCTCCCGCTTCCTGTTGAGACCGGACGTGAGTCGTGGATTTATCGTTTATCATTTCCCCTCTCTCTTTCTTCGCGCCGTGCTTGGTACTCATTTGGACGATGCAATCGTCGTACCAGAGAGAAGGGTGCGCCCTCTTTTCACGAAGAAAATCGGAAGTGGCAGGCGCGTTGCAGAGAATATCCCAGGAAGGCGAGAGCGAAACTTAGCGAGCTTAAGAAGGAGGCGCGCATGAATCAGACCAAGAACGCCGATAAACGGACTGGTACGGGCATCGGCCCCAACGATACGTTCGAGAGCGATGACGACATCGGAAACCGCAAGGTGGAGAAGCCTTCTCAGTTCACGCCCGGAGAAGCGAGGCGCGCGGCTGAAGAAAGATGGAAGAAGCGGGATGCGGGAACGACCGAAGCAACGAAGGAGCAACCTAAATAGTTCTGTACGCCCGAACCTTTAGCCATTGAACGCTTCGCGTCTTAAGATGAGAAGCGCAGGGCATCGCTCTGAGGTGGGGTTAGCTCTTGACCTTGGGCTCACTAAACGAAAAAGTCAGGGGTCGCCTCGATTTTTATCCTGACTGGGGCAAGGGGAAACGTGATCGGCCGAGAAAAACCCAAAGTCGTCTTGTTCGCGGAATCAGCGGAGCGTGCCGAGTCACTGGCAAAGGCTCTGGTCTGCGACGCATACGATTGCGAGACCTCGCCCTTTGAAGGGGCGGAGGCGGCGCTCGTCGATCCTCGGCTTTGTTTTGCCATTATTTTGCTCGAGGACTCGGCCGAGTCCGGCTTGAAGCTTGCTCGTTCTCTCGGCGAGACTTCCCTTTTTCACGGTTTGCCTTTTTGTTTTCTCACCAGCTCAACTCGCGACGTGCGCACCGAGGCTGAGGCCTATGCCTGCGGCGCTGTGGATTACGTGGCGCTGCCCGCCGATACTTCCCTCCTAAGAACGAAGCTCACTACGTTGGTGCGCTTGGCAGCCGGCCGCACCGTCGAGCGAGACGGCGGATCCGAGGAAGTGATCCGTCTTAAACGCGCGCTGGAGACGACCAGCGGCGAGCTCGAACGTTTTGCCTCCGTCTGCTCTCACGATCTCCGCGAGCCCTTGCGCATCGTCATTTTGATGGCGCAATCTCTCGATCGCCACTACTCGGATAAGCTCGGGCGAGAAGGCAAAGAGCTCGTGGATCTCATCGTCGCGGGCTCGCGCCGTTTAGCCGAGCGGATCGACGGCATTCTCGAGTATTCCCGTGTTACGGGCGGCCAGGTCGCGGCCCGCGAAGTAGATCTGGACGCCTCTCTCGATACCGCCCTGAGAGCGCTGGCTCCGGCCATCGAACAAACGGGCGCGACCATCGAGCGCGTGAAGCTGCCCCGTCTTTGGGGGAACGCCGAGCAGTTCGTCCGCCTTTTCCAGAATCTCATCGGCAACGCGCTTAAATTTAGAGGGGCTGAAGCGCCGCTCGTGCGCCTCACCGTCGAGAAACACGGCAATCAGTCGCGGGTAACCGTTTCGGACAATGGCATCGGCATCGACGCCCAGTACGCCGATAGGCTATTTCGGATTTTCAAGAGATTACACCGTCCGGAAGAATATCCCGGGGTTGGTATCGGACTTGCCATCTGCAAGCGAATCGTGGAAAGCCACGGTGGCTCGCTCTGGTTCGAGTCGGAACCGGGTAGGGGGACGGCGTTTCATTTTACAGTGAGTCCCATGCGCGAGACGCGCGCTTTTGAGAACAAGGGCCGATATACGGCGCCCTCGCTGCACTCCTGACATAGCTGGGCCCCATCCGAAGTGAATCGAACGGGGCCCAAACTTTTAGTGGTAGCTTTTCGGTTCGCCGTCGGGCGTGGGCGTTTCAGTGGACGTGGGGGCCCATTCTTTGGCCGCGCCCCCGTCGCCCATTTCGGCTTTGTGGAGCAGGTGGCCTTCCGCCTTCGTGGCGATACGGCCAATGACCTCATCCACTTCACCGGAGATGGCGGGAATTGCCTGCTTCAGCATCTTGCCGAAAGAGCGCGCAAGACTTCCCAGCACGACCCCTTTGATGAGCTTCAGCTCTTCGTCGAAGGGCCCCGGTTGCCTGGGCCCTCTCGGAACGCTCGGCGCGAACGCCGTTCGTTCGAAGGAGCTGGAAGAAGAACGGCCCGCGAGCCATCCTCCCACCGCGGCTCCCGCTACGAGGGATCCTCCCAAAGACCAAAGCGGAAACTGCTTGATCTGATGAGTTGGGGTGATTTTCTGCAGCCCTTCCTTCACGTTCTCGATGGTGCCCTCGACCGTACTGCGAAGCTGGCTTTCGAGCGAAGCGAAGTCCTGGCCGATTTCGTCTTTGGTTACCTCGATTCGTTCCCGAATCAGGTTTGGTTGTTCAGCCATCGCACGTTCTCCTGTTCGGCGCCTTCCACAACGGAGGCGCGCTTTTTATCGGACGCGATCTCACCGAGCGGCCAGCCAACTTCCTTCACTTGTTTCTCGTACCAAACGTAGCATCCGATCGCCGCCGCGAAGTAAACGATGGCGACTCCGAGGCAAGCAAATCCCACGGAAACGCCGTTTTCCACGAGGAGAGCGACGATCGCGGCCGTGAAGAGTACGAATCCAAAGGCGGCCGCGGCGGCTCCGATCACCAAACCCGTGAGGGCTTTGGCACTTTGCCGCACTTCCGCTTTGACGAGTGCCACCTCTTGGCGAACCAAGGTTTGGGTGTCGTCCAAGATCTTACCGAACGTCACAGATAAAGAAGGTTGATTGTCTTTTTTAGAAAGGGCTTCCACTTTATTTTCTCGCTACAGCGTAGCCAAGGATCAGACCCGCGCCGAAACCAATCAGCAGGGCTTGGCCAGGGTTGTTACGGACGAAAGTACGCGTCTCGCCGACCGCTTTTTCGCCGTACTCCTGAGCTTTGTGAGCTACGTCGGTTACTTTTTCTTGAGCTTGGGACGTAAAATCGGAAAAGCCATCCTTCATGTGCGACAAAGCCGAGGAAGCTTTTTGCGCAAGCGTGTCAGTGCCCTGCGCGGCAGCGGCTCCGGTCGAGGCTCCGCTGGCGACTTGGGACATAGAAGGATTATCGTGTTTTTCGTTCTTCGCGGTAGATCCGGTATTTTGCATGATTTGCCTCTTCTTCAAGCTGTCGGCCATAGGCCGGGTTATTCAATCTCTTACCTCGCCCAATAGTGCAGAAGTCATGCCGTAGGGAATGCCCCCGCTGGTCTGGGTTTTTGATGCCTATTGAAACAAGGCAGTAGGAGGATTTCCGGCCGGCATTGCGGACTTCAACAACTCTTGGGGTGTCTCTTAAGGGAGACACTGGTGCGCATTATGGAATGCCGGAAAAGTGAAAGGGGTGGCGCGAGCCGCTTTTTAAGCCGCGATCGCGCCACCCCTTTTTCTTCACACACACAGCTAAACTAGGGAGGACTCAAACGACATACGGTCGCTTGTTTCTGCTCATTTTTATGCGCACTCTTGATGCCGGAAATGCAGGAGCGATTCCGACCCTAGTCTTTGTGAAGATCAGAAAATAATTTTTTCAGCGAGCACAAGCGTATAAAGCGATCCGAGAACTCCGAACATGAATAGCAAGTCCATCAGTGGTACGCCTTTTTTCTTGGCCATGGCGCCCAAATGCCTCGGGAGGAAATACAGCTTGTCGCCAAGTTGTGTTGATTGGGCGTTCCCAAAACTTCCCGAGTACATATGGCCTCCTGGCATTTCTATCCGTCACGCTCTCGACGTTAGGCGTGTTCTGATGTGTTGTTTGTTTAGATAAAATGCAACCCCTGTGCCACTCAATTTCGTGCGGAAAGAGCAAATCGCGCACGAAGTTTTGTATCAGAACGACACAGGAAAAGTGTGACAGGCAACACTCTACAGGGATGAGCTTGCCGTGCCGCGCGTTGAAAAAATTATTTGGCACGACAACTGCTTCTCCCTTAAGCACGAGGTTGATTTCTCACAAAATAATTTGAAAGGGTTCACTCATGAAAAAATTATGGTTTCTAGGACTAGGTATGGTCGCTCTAGTGGGTTGCAGCTCCAGCCCTAAGACCGTAGCCGTCGAGGACAGACTTTCGGATAGGCAGGGCGCAATGGAAAAATCCGACGAATTTCTCACCGACGCTCAGGGCGAGCTGAACAATATGTCCAAAAAGATTAGCGACATGAAAAAGGATTCTCAGGGCAAAGCGGGTCTTCCCAACAAGGCGCGCTTCGAGAGTTCGTTAGATCATCTGTTACTAGCGGTGCAACGTTCGCAACTCGATCTGCGGGAACTTCAAGCGCGTAACACCGAGCGCCGCAGACAGTTCGAGAGCCGCGTCAACCGCGCCATGGAACCGGTCGCTCAGCCTGTCGTGGGCGATGACGACGTTTACCAAGCCGATTGATGAGGGAAAATGCGACGGCCTAAAGCGTTCTCCGAGGAGCTGAAGCTGCAATTAGGAGAAGAGCCCGTCGATCTCACCGCTTATCGCCTCGCCCACCGGCTGTTCTGGTTCAGAACGGCCGGTGGGGACGAGGTAAATTTTCAAACGCTCTACGAGCAGGTCCGCGCTCTCTTAAAGCGGGAAGCGGCTTTGGAAAACGCGGAAGCGCCGTAAAGCCTCATTCCGCAATCTTGCTTTCAATCCCCGCCAAAATATTCTTGGGTACGTACGCTTCGGCGTGATGGGCGGCGGAAAATCGATCCCGGCTTCCGTCTCCAGCAAATACTGCGGGATAAGCATCACCAGCCCGTACATTGCCGAGCCTTTGAAAAGCCGGCGCACTGACTTAAAAGTCGGTATTTCGTTCCATTCGCCCCTTATACCTCCAGGTCCTTCCCGCCTCAGGTTTCCCCGCCGAACGAACGATAAGTAGATAACCCTCCTTCGACGACAGGAAACCTCATGGCCTTGCGCATTGCGTTTTTCCTGTTAATTGTGACTTTTCTGCCTCGGACCAGCTTCGGAAAGACCCGGAGCTTATGCCGGGGCCTAGGGCCCAATCCGTCGAACGTGACTGATTTTTACGAAGACAATCCCACCTATTTCGCGCCGCTTTCCGACGGTGGCGACTGGCCGAAGGGAACGCCTGAAAGCCAGGGGCTGCGCTCGGCCCCTCTGAAAGAAGCGACGTACCAGCTCGCCTCTCTTCCTCAGCCTTTGAGCTTTCTCGTCCTTAGGGACGGAGTGCTCGTCTGGGAAAAATACTTTCACGGCACTCAGGTCTTTCACAGCAACAACATTCACTCGGCCTCGAAATCGATCATCGGCGCGCTGATGGGGATCGCGCAAAGAGAAGGCTTCTTCGATCACGTCGATCAAAGCATCAGTGATTTTCTTTCCAGCTCGTTTCAGATTGGCGCGAAGAAAAAGATCACGCTTCGTCATCTGCTCACCATGACCTCGGGTCTTCAGTGGGTCGAGGACGAGACGGAGTACGAGATCGAAAAGAGCGCGAACTGGGCGCAAGCGATGCTGAACCTTCCCCAACGCGATCCGGCCGGTTCTAAATTTTTCTACAGCACCGCCAATACTCACCTTTTGTCGACGATTCTGACCGAAGCGACGGGAATGGACACGTGCTCCTTCGCGCGCAAGTACTTGCTCGATCCGCTCGGAATCTCGGTCGAGCATTGGGGCCGCGATCCCCAAGGGTACTACTCCGGCGGTTACAACGTTTACCTAACGCCGAGAGAGATGGCGAAGTTCGGCCAGCTTTATTTGCATGAGGGCGATTGGAACGGGAAGTCTCTCGTGCCTTCCGAATGGGTGAAGGCTTCCGTTACTCCTTCGCAAACCGTCGATGCGAATCGTAAGTACGGCTACCTTTGGTGGCTCGTCACCTTGGAGGGGCATGCGGCTTACAAGATGTGGGGTTACGGCGGGCAATTCGTCTACGTGATCCCGAGCCTCGATCTAGTTGTAGTGCTGACCGCCGACACCAAGGCCGAGCATCCAGAGCTAAACGGGGATGACTTCATGAAGAAGTACGTGCTTCCCGCGGCGGTCCGGAAACCCGGTTCTCGCCCTCTCTAGGCACGGTTTTTCGCCCGTATACTGGCTGTAAGCATTGAGTCTCTCCTTCGATGGAGTGCCGGTGGGCGCTTCGCGAGCCGCATTTTCGTTTTGACTAACGATGGCCAGTGGGATGCCACCGCCGTTGCGATGATTTCAATGCCGGCCGATGCGTTTAGCCTCGGCACCACCACTTGCGCGGATTACTTGCCCCCAGGCGCGAGCTGCGACATCGAAGTGATCTTCGCGCCCGCCGACATTGCCCCGGCGAGCTCTTCCCTGGAATTCACCTACGAGGACGGCATCAACACCGGCATCTCGGTCTCGGCGGCTTTCTTCGGTAACGGCATCTCTCCCCGCTAGTTAAAACTGGCATGTGGCTTGCTCCTCTAACCTTCGAATGGTTAAACGACGACCTCATCTTTCAGGCTTACGGAGTATTCGCGGCGGCCTCAGCGCGCCGTATCACCCCAATCGCAGAAAGCTCATCCAAATCTCATGGGCAGGCTTTTCGGGGACGCTAGTCACTCTGTTCATGAGTGCGATGCTCTACATCGCGGGGTGGAGCAGCACCGACTTCGGCGCTCTCTTTGGCTCTTTTCTCGTCAAGGGAGATCCTCCGCTCGTTTCAGAGCCCGCGTGGTGGGTGGGACTCACGATCTATTTGATCTTGGGCGCCTTCGTTTTCCCGATAGGCGTTGATTACCTCGCTGCCAGAAAGCTTCTCACGAATCACCGATGGACCAAGGGGCTCGCCGCCGGTTTCATTTTGTGGTTCGTGGCGGAGGCGCTATTGAAACCGCTCGCCGGCATGGGATTTTTCTCCAATCGGCTTCCCGCTTCGTTTGCCGCCACTCTTTTTTCTCTCGCGCTTTGGTTATCGTACGCTTTGATTTTTGAAAAGGGAACGCGAGTTCGCCTCGTGCACGACCTTCGTTTGGTCGAGGCAGAGGCTGCTTAAAGAAAGGGACAATGAGTAAGAAAGAAGAGACGAAGCTGAAGCCGCATGAAAAAAAGCCCGCTCTGCGCAAGGGAGGCTCAGCAGGCACCGACGAAGGCGGAGAGGGCGGAACCGCGGGTAACTGGGGAGGCGGCGCGACGGTAGGGAGTGCGAAGTCAGGCCCTTCCAAGTAACGTTTGTAGCATTCGGTCTCCTCTTTTGTTGCAACCAGAAGCAGGGGCATTTATGGCACTTAGCTTGCACCAACGAAAAAAGTTTCTCTTTGAAAAGTTACGACAAGACCGGGGGCCCAGTATCCAAGAAAACTTAAGAGGAAGCGCCCCTTCGGGCCGGTGGATCGGGCGCGGTGACATTCGGGTGGAATGCCGGCAGGACGGAACCGAAGGAGACACGCCCGCGCGGTTTCATTTGGGGCGCGAGCCTTTGGATATCGTCGAGGTGAAAGAGAGCTGGCTCTCTCCGGAGCATTGTTACTTCAAAGTCGGGACCGAGGATGGCGCGGAATATATTCTCCGCCACGATCGGCGTTACGATTTGTGGGAAGTGACGACTTTCGCGGCGATCGATGTCGACGTGCCGTCGACGGATTAGGCTGCGCAAATTGTTTTCGGGCGCGCCGTGCGGATGGCGTCTTTGAGCGAGCTCACTTCGTCCGCGAGTAGCCCAAACACATCGTCGAAAGATAGAAGGGCGACCGCTTTACCCGCTTTATCCACGATGGGAATGCGCCGCACTTCCGATTTTTTCATCTTATCGACAACATTGTAGATGCCTTCATCGAGGCTGACTGATTCCACCGGCCGGCTCATGATGGCTTCGGCAAGGGTCGTGGCGGCCGGCTTTTTTTCGGCGAGGCAGCGGAGCGTGAGATCGCGGTCGGTGATGATCCCGACGGGTTTGCCACCGGAAGTGACCAGCACCGCGCCCACGTCTTTATCGCGCATCATTTGCGCGACAGTTTCCGCGGAGGTTTCGGGGGCACACGCCACGAGATCCCGATCCAAAAAATTTTTGAGTGGCATGATCGCTAGAGAGTGCAAAGCGGGGGCCATTAAACGGAGCGCCTTGGCACGCCGCTCGCTTTTCCTTACGCTTAATCCTTGCCCTTAAAATTTGGCCGCTTACTTTCCCTAGCGGTACTGGTGTGCGCTCTGGTTCGTTGCGGTGCGGACAAACCCGCGAAGCCTCTCGTACTGGGTTACGAGACCAAGGCCACGCCTGTTTCACTTCTCGCCTACAACACGTTTCTTCGGCCTCATGTGGTGGGGCTTTGGGACAAGAAGGCGGAGCGGCTTCCCGCCAACATCGAGGCGGCGAGCCGCTACGACGTGGTTGGTTTGAGCGAGGTCTTTGATGACAAGATGCGGGCGGAGCTAAGAAGGAAGCTGAAGGTCTCTCACCCTTACGTGGTCGAGCCGCCGACGGATCCCTACGGCGTCCGCGAGGATGGCGGCATTTTCTTGATGAGCCGTTTTCCCATCGTGTTCTCGAGGCGATGGATTTACGGCGAAGGAGCGGGAGCGGATGCTCTGTCGGTCAAGGGCGTGATTTACGCGCGCTTGCAGGTGGGAACGCAAAAACTCGATGTCATGGTGACCCACGCGCAATCAGGAAGCGAGCATGCGGCCGTGAGAAAGCGCCAGTTCGAAGAGCTCAGCCGCTTTGCCGCCGAGTGGGAAAGTAAGGACGTCGCGCAGGTGCTCCTCGGAGATTTGAATGTGGCGGAGGCCGAGACGGGCGAGTACGAGTCGATGCTCTCGGTGTTGGGGCAGCCTTGGGATGTGTACCGGCATTTGAACCAGGATCAGGGCTTCACTTCCGATGGGCTCATGAACGCGTTGGTGGGCAACTCGGTGCGGGAGCGCATCGACTATCTGCTCTGCCGGCATTGCGAGGGTAGGGAAGACTGGTTCAAAACGAGCCGGGTCGAGCCCTTTCCCTTGAAGGTGCCCGCGGGGAAGGCCAAGTTCGGATCCGACCACTACGCGGTTACGGCCGTCATGGAAATACCCCAATGATAAAAGCTGCTTAAGTTACCAATTCTCGTGATTGAAGTGGTTCAACGCAAAGTGTTATAAGGGGGCGCTTTTGAGGGGAAACTATGCGCGTTCTAATTTTGGTGAGTCTTTTGAGTTTGGTGGGCTGTTCGACGGAGAACCATCCGTTGTTTCCGCAGAAGGCGCCTCGCACGGCGCCTTCTCCGACGAAGCCTGAGCTTCCCCCCACTACCACGACTCCCGAGCCCGCGCCGGAACCGGCGAAGTGGGTTCCCCACGATTTCGACATCGTCGGCCGTTGGAAAAAGCCCTGTGCCTTGGTTCCGAGCCTGCCGGGGAAGTCTTTGGAAGACGAAATCGCCTTCGTGGGCGATCGCGTTCAGCTGACGACCTATACCTACTCCGACGTGGCTTGCGCGAAGAGTCTGCTTCTCGCATCCGAAAAGTCCGAGCTCATTTTCGAAGAGGGTTGGGAAGATTCGGCCCCCCGACTGGGAGGTAAAATCGTTCAGGGCTGGCGTGGTCTTTTCATTAAGGAAGAGAACGGCATGCAGTCGGAAATGTACGAGGTCTCCACTCACCTCGCTTACGAGTTCGGCTCGCGCGTGCTGTACATCAAGTGGGCCGTTCCGAAACCCGTGCCTCTCGATCCCGTTCAGGACCGGTACGTGTTCGTCGGCTTGAACTAGTTTTTTGAGCGCTTTGGTCTCAAAGACCCAAGTAGGCTTGAGTACGTCAGTAGTAGAGCGATGGTGTAGCGCATGGATTACCAGAGATAGGAGAAGTTAAAGCCGAGAGTGTTTGCGCTTACTGTAATGGGAAGTGTTTCGGCTTGGTACTTGATCGACGTGAACCGGAGTCCGAGGCCCATGTTCTTTCTGCTTCCGACGAAGTAATCGCCCTCAATGACGAGGCCGACGGCGTTTTTGAATTTGGAGGAAGCAATGGCCGCGTCCTTCGAGCCTTTGAGCTCGTTACCGAACTGATAGACCGGCCCGCCGCCGAGACGAAAGTTGTTTTCCGTGTTGCGATAAAAGCCAAGGAGCTCGATGGGCCAGCGGAAGAAATCGACGGAGCCATTAGTCGCTTCTTTGGTGCTGGTCCATTTGATGCCAACGGAGGCTTGAGTCTCGAAAGTATGAGGGGTCGTCTCGAAGAGATTCACGACGACTCCGCCTACGAGTAAAAGCCCGCGGCCCGCCTCGATGCCGGATTTCGACCCGTCCGTATAAGTGACGTCGACCAGTTTATCTCCGCCAAACTCAATCCCCGCGCCTATAAGGGGAGAGATCTTCGCCGCTTGAGACGCCAGAGGAAAGAGAAGGGCAAACGCAGCAATAAACAGAGTCTGTTTCATGAGGGAAATGTGCCAAGAGGCGGCGTAGTTTGCAACGACAACCGGGTTTCAGGCACGTTCCCCGGGGCCCCCGGGGAGCGTGGGTCCACGGGGCTTGTGTCCAACTGGGGACTTAGCTAAGGTGAAATCTGTTCCTGTTCTTTGACATGGGGGTGACCTGGTTTCGACGTGGATGCTGAAACTAGTGGTCGCATGCCGAGTTCGCTCGCTGACTCGTAAAAAAGGCGGCAAACCTGTAATTGGCAACAATTACCAACTGGCTGCTTAACTAAAAGCGGTCCGTCCTGAGCAGGTACTCCCACTGCTTGTTTAAGGACGCAACTTCGTGGGATCGAGCTGTCGGTGCACCTCAGGGTGGCGGCTCTAAAAAATTCTGAGGTTAGTCTTAGGATAGCTAGGCCTGCAGAGTATTCCTAAGGCGAAATTTATGAGCAGGACAAGCATGTAGTGGCTACAGCGGATCATTTGCGGACGGGGGTTCGATTCCCCCCACCTCCACCAAAAAAGCAAGTAGTCGAACCCCGATTTTTAAAAAAAGTTGGGGTTTCTACTTTTTGGCCTTCCCCGGCTTCGGGGCTAGGAGACGTAGCCTTAGGCTCCCCCAGTGGGGCCACCTCAGGCGGGCGGGTTTCGCCCTTGCTCACCCTATAAAGCACGGTAATCGAATCAGGGTGGACCTCGACCTTGGATACGAGCTTTTGGATAATCTCGGCCTTCGCAACCTCCCCAACCGTATTTAACCCCCGTTTCAGCGCCGCCAGGAACTCCCCATAGCCCGCTAAATCGACTGGCATAGCGCTCTCCTCAAGGGTGCGCTCGATTTCACCAAGCTCGGCCCGCAGCATCTCCTTTGTTTCTTCAAGCTTTTTCATCTGATTGAAGATTGGCGTTGGCGAAACCCCTTTTGGGATTTGGGACAAGTGTTCAGCCAGTGCTTCTGTTTGAGTGTCTATATTTGCAACTTTTGCCGTCAGTCGTTGAAAATCATCGGCTCGCTCGTTCTGGCCATGCAGACGTTTAGCCTCGTCTACGATTTTTTTGGCGCGAAATGGGTCGCCTAGAAGATGAACCAC
>JAYUGC010000004.1:0-2633 GCA_043767805.1 Pseudomonadota bacterium
GACTCGCCGCTTCCCGTCGCCCCTAAAGGGGCGCATCTGCATTGGTACGAGAAGAAAGAGATTCGCTCGCGCCGAAAGCTCGGGCATTTCAACGCGACTGCGACATCTCCGGACGAGCTTGATAAAATGGTGAAAGCCCTGGAGGCCGCGGAGCTGAACTGGGCGAAGCAATTCAAGGAGAGCTCACGTGGGTAAAGACAAAGTTTTGGTCTCCATCGTCATGGGAAGCGATTCCGATCTTCCGGTCATGCGGGACGCCGCCGAGGTTTTAAAGAAGTTCGGCATCGCTTACGAGATGAAAGTCGTCTCCGCGCACCGCACCCCTCGTGAGCTTCAGGATTTCGCGGTCGAAGCGAGAGCGAAAGGCATTCGCGTCGTCATCGCGGGCGCGGGCGGCGCGGCTCATTTGCCCGGCATGGTCGCGGCTCACACCGAGCTTCCCGTCATCGGCGTCCCGGTTCCCATCGGAGCTCTTCAGGGAGAGGACGCGCTTCTTTCCATCGTGCAGATGCCCCGAGGCGTCCCTGTCGCGACAGTCGCCATCGGCAATGCCTGGAACGCGGGGGTGCTCGCCGCGCAGATCCTCGGCGTCAAAGACGACAGCCTTCTCGATAAAGTGAAGGCCTACAAGGAAGAAATGCGTCAGGGAGTCCTCGCGAAGTCCGTCGAGTAACGCTACTCCCACTGACAGAGCATGAAGTACTCGACGAGCTTATTGCCCTTGGTGGCTTTCAACCAGCTCGGGTGACGCCCCGAATTGCCCATATTGATGTGCATTTCCCGAACGAGCTCGGCCTTAGGCAATTTCGCATCGAAATTGTGACCGACGTTGGGTCCCTTTTTTCCAATCTGGAACTGCCCCCGCACCGCCACGGCCTTCCCGAGCTTCTGGGTGTTACCCCGTCCGTCATGGAGCTGAAGATTAAACAGAGTGGCGGTGGCGTCGGTAGGCTCTTTCAGCCGATCGAACTGCTTGCCCGCCGGTAAGCGGATCCGCACGCGGGTCTCGGCGGAAGGCGCTTTCTTGCCCTCGGCGTTCTGGCCCTGGCCGATGCAAAGATAGTTGATGGTTTCTCCCGCCGCGGGCTTGGTCTTGGCGGCGAAAGCGGGGACGGAGAGCAGAATCAAAAAGCTGAGATATCTCACCCGAAGCATTTTACCATTGTCTGGCTTTAGACAGGACTTTACCCTCAAGAATTTAGGGGAAGCACCATGGCATTGAAGGAAGACTTCGAAAACGCGGCTAACGACGTGAAAAAGCTAAGCTCGCGGCCCGATAACGACACGCTTTTAGAGCTCTACGCGCTTTATAAGCAGGGAACTGATGGCGACGTCAGCGGAAGCCGCCCCGGCATGCTCGACATCAAGGGCCGAAAGAAATACGACGCCTGGGCCTCAAAAAAAGGAACCGCCGCCGATAAAGCTCAGCAGGCTTACGTAGCGCTCGTCAAAAAGCTTCGGAAATAAAAAAAGGGCGCGGTCAGATGCGACCGCGCCCCTTAAGCTTGGATACTTACGGCTTACATGTCGCCGTATTCGCCGCCGCCTTCGGCTTGCTTGGCTTTCTTCTTCGGCTTATCGATGATCAGCGCTTCCGTGGTGAGCAGCAGAGACGCCACGCTAGCGGCGTTCTGAATCGCACAACGGACCACTTTCGTCGGATCGACGACGCCGGCCGCGATGAGGTTCTCGTACTTCTCCGTCAGAGCGTTGAAGCCGATGGATTTATCGGGGTTCTCCATGATCTTGGAGACGACGATGGAGCCTTGGTGGCCCGCGTTTTCGGCGATTTGCCGAATGGGCTCTTCCAAGGAGCGGCGAACGATGTTCACGCCCGCTTGTTGTTCAACCGACGTGAGCTTCAGGCCTTCGAGGGCTGTAAGCGTACGGAGGAACGCGGTACCGCCGCCGGGAACAATGCCTTCTTCCACGGCCGCACGGGTCGCGTGAAGGGCGTCGTCGACGCGGTCCTTCTTTTCCTTCATTTCCATTTCAGAGGGAGCACCCACCTGGACGACCGCAACGCCGCCGGAAAGTTTCGCCAGGCGTTCCTGGAGCTTTTCCCGGTCGTAATCAGATTTCGTCTCTTCGACTTGGCGGCGGATCTGCGAGACGCGAGCCTCGATGTCCTTTTTCTCGCCGAGACCGTCGATGATGGTGGTGTTGTCCTTGTCGATGGTGATCTTCTTAGCGCGGCCGAGCTGGGTGAGCTTCAAGGTCTCGAGCTTCGTGCCCGTTTCCTCGGAGACCACTTCGCCGCCCGTGAGGATCGCGAGATCCTCGAGCATTTCCTTGCGGCGATCGCCGAAGCCCGGGGCTTTTACAGCCGCGATCTTCAACGTGCCACGGAGCTTGTTCACGACCATCATGGCGAGAGCTTCGCCTTCGACGTCTTCCGCAATGATGAGAAGCGGCTTACCCGTTTGGGCAACCTGTTCGAGCACCGGCACGATGTCGCGCATGGAGCTGAGCTTCTTGTCGTGGAGGAGGATGTATGGGCTCTCCAAGTCGACTTCCATCCGCTCGGGATGGGTGACGAAGTACGGAGAGAGGTAACCGCGGTCGAACTGCATGCCTTCGACCACTTCGAGGGTGGTCTCCGCCGTCTTGGATTCCTCGACGGTGATGACGCC
>JAYUGC010000005.1:0-19013 GCA_043767805.1 Pseudomonadota bacterium
TGGCTCTCGGACTCCGCTGGGTGGGGCGCGGGTTGGAAGGACATTTCCACCGCCTTCCCCAGTCGGCCCGTCTCATCGGCCAGCTTTCTTCCGAGTTTCTGACTCACTTGAAATTCTTACGAAGCGTCGGCCGGGGAAAATGGGCGCTCTCCAGGCTGGACGCGGCCTTTGGCAGCCACCGCCACTCCACTTTCTACCTGCATCTCTCGAGGAGTGTCCCCCTCGCTTTCATCGAGCTCGTGGGAGTGGGCTTCATCGCGATCATTTTTCTAGCGAGCGTCGGCTATCACTGGTTTCCGCTGGGAGAGGGAGTTGCCTTCCTCGCGCTTTTTTATCGGGTCGCTCCCCGCGTTCAAATGGCGCTTTCCCATTTTGCCCAAATGAAGGCACGCGGCCCCTTAATCGCCGACTTGGTGAGTGTCGACGAGGAAATGCGGCAAGCACCCAAGGAAATCTCCGGGACCGAAATTTGCGAGTTTCGATCGGAAATACGTTTCGAGGACGTGAGCTTTGCTTTCCGAAAGGAAGACTCCGTCTTCGAGCTGAAGGGGATCGATTTTTCCATTCGTCCGGGCCGGTGCGTGGCTCTGGTGGGCGCCTCGGGCGCGGGGAAAAGCACGGTGCTCGATCTCCTGACTGGGCTGCTAGAGCCCAAATCCGGCGAAGTCCGTGTCGACGGCACGGATTTGCGCCGGCTCGATTTGATCGCTTGGCGCAGCCGAATCGGCCTGGTCTCCCAGGAGATACCCATCTTCGAGGGAACTCTCGCCGAAAATCTTTCCTGGGACGCCCCAAGCCCCAAGCTCGCTGCCATCCAGCGCTGCCTTCGCCAGGCCGGTCTTTGGGAATTCGTCTCCTCTCTTCCCCAAGGGCTAAACACTCAGGTCGGCCCGGGGGGACTCAGGCTCTCGGGAGGGCAGAGACAAAGATTGGCTCTCGCGCGGGCCCTCTTCGGCGCCCCGTCGCTCCTCGTTTTGGACGAAGCGACCAGTTCCCTCGATAGCTCGACGGAGCTTCTCCTTCAGGACGAGCTGAAACGGATTAAGGGCACCATCGCCATGCTCATGATCGCTCACCGGCTAAAAACCGTGGAAATGGCGGATGAGATCTTGGTGTTTCACGGTGGAAAAATAGTCGAGCGCGGCACCTGGCCGGAGTTGCTCGCCCGCCGTCACGGCGTCTTTGCGAGAATGGCCGCCGAACAAGGGATAGTCGCGCCGCCGCTTCTCGCCTCCTATCACGATCTTCCGGAGCCGGCCCTCCCGGCCGAGACGGAGCGCGGTCTCTCCGAGGTTCCGCTTCAGTGAAAGAGCTGGCGGTAGACGGCGTTCAAATTTTCACCCACCGCCTCCGGCGAATGATGGGTCTCGGTTTGAAGGCGAGCGGCGCTCAAACGTTCTCGCCAGGCGCTTCCGCCCGAGAGAGCGCTCTCCAAAGCCGAGGCTAATTCGCCCGCGTCCCCTTCGGAACCAAGGGCGCCGAGCTCACCGAATCCTAAAAGCGAGGGAAGGTCCCCACTCGTCGAGGCCACTAGCGGCCGGCCCGCAGCCATCGCTTCGAGCGCAATTGAGGGAGTTCCCTCGGTTTCCCCCAGACGAGTCGTTAAGCTAGGCACTAGGCAAACGTCACTCTCATAGAGCGCGGTGTGAATTTCATCCGCCGATAGGTTCCCGAGAAAACGGATCGAAAGCCCTGGAGGCGATGTCTCCGCTTGGCGACGTAAAGTCTTTAGGAGGGGACCCGTTCCCGCGATGGCGTACTCGATGGGAACGCCAAGCCGCCTTTGTAAAAGTGAGGTACTTTCGATACCGACGGAAACCCCCTTTTTTAACACGAGCGGAGCTACCGAGAGAATTTTCAACGGCCGGTCGGAAACCAAGTTCGCTCGCGGAAGAAATTTCAGCTGATCAGTATCGACGGTAAGCGGTATCCGTCTGAGTAGGCTCATGGGGCAGCCGAGTGCCATGAGGCGCTCGTCCATTCTAGGCCCGAGGGACAGCACGGCCAGCGCTCTCGAGAATAGCGGGTGAAAGAGATCGCTTCCCCAGGTCTGGGGCAGGCGGTACGCATCGTTTCCATAAAACGAAACGACCAAAGGCACCGGGGGGGATTTACGCAAAGACAGGGCAACTTCGCGGCCCACTTCTCCGAAGTGACAATGAATGACGTCGGCCTGGGACCGCGAAAGACCTGAGGGAATCTTATGAGGGATGAGAAGGGAAGCCGCGTCCCGCGCGAAAGCGGTGAAGTCCCCTCGCCGAGCCGATTTAGATAAGGCGGAGAGGGCGCGTGCGGTGCCGACGTGCCCGATGACTCGCCTCGGGAGCGAACTCCACGCGTAACCGAGATACGTGGGGAAATAGCGGGAGTTCGGCTCCCCTCTCTCTTTAGCCAAGGCGAAAAGCGAGACTTGCGTCCCCCTTCGTCTCAACTCATCGAGCTGAAGGCGGATCGATCCCTGGGCTTCCAGGGGAAACGCGTTTACAACGGCAGCGAGGCGCACCGGCTAGTTCCGGTAATCTTCCGCCTTGATGCTGTACTTCTGGAGTTTACGCAAAAGAGTTTTCTTAGGGATGTTTGCATGCAAGGCGGTCTGGTTGATGCGGCCCTTGAAGGCCTTCAGCGCCTTGATGATGAACTCTTTCTCGAACTGCTCCTTGTGCGTTTTGTAATCGAGCTCGCTTCCGGGCGATCCGCCTTCGACGGAGATGTCCTCGTCCTCGTCATCCGCAAGTTCCGCACCGGTACCCTGAGACGGGGCCGCGGAGATGCCGCCGATGTATGTCGGGAGAGAAGGGATGGTGATACGGTTAGTCGATTCGATGACGAAGGCGTGCTCGATGACGTTTTCCAGCTCGCGGATATTGCCGGGCCAGTTGTGCGCGAAGAGGACTTCCGTCGCCTGAGGGCCGACCTCGATCACGTTTTTGCCGTGGATGGCGTTGAACTTCGTGATGAAGTGGCCGATGAGGCGCTCCACGTCGTCTTTACGCTCGCGGAGCGGCGGCAAGAAAATCGGAATGACGTTCAACCGATAGAACAAGTCCTCACGGAACTGGTTTTTCTTGATGAGCTCTTCCAGGTTGCGGTTGGTGGCCGCGATGATACGCACGTCCATGTCGATCTCGCGGTTCGAGCCGACGGGCGTGAACTTGCGCTCTTGAATCACGCGCAGGAGCTTTACCTGCATCGCGGGCGAGAGATCGCCGATTTCGTCGAGGAAAATGGTGCCGCCTTCCGCGTACTGGAAGCGGCCTATCTGCCGTTTGTCCGCGCCGGTGAAGGCGCCGCGCTCATGGCCGAAAAGCTCGCTCTCGAAGAGAGTCTCGGCAATGGAGCTACAGTTGATGGCGACGAGCTTCGCGTCTTTGCGAGACGAGTTGTAGTGAATAGCGCGGGCCACGAGCTCTTTGCCCGTTCCGCTCTCGCCGCGGATGAGCACGGAAGTGTCCACCTTGGCGAGCTTATGAATCATGCCGTAAATCTTTTTCATCTCGCCCGAAGTACCGACGATTTCTCCGGCCTCGAGCTTTATCCGCGGCGCCGAAAACGCCATGTTGCGGATGAGCTTTTGGGCTTCGAGGGCTCGCTGCACCATCTCCACCACCTGCTGGTGCTTGATGGGTTTGGCGAGATAGTTGTAAGCGCCTTCTTTAATCGCGCGGACGGCGTCCTCGATGGTGCTGTAAGCCGTCATCACGATGACGATGATGGACGGATCGAGCTCTTTGATCTTCGAGAGGCAATCCAGCCCGTTCATGCGGGGCATGTTCACGTCGATCATGACGAGGTCGGGGCGCTTCTGCTCGATTTTCTCGAGGGCGTCCATACCGTCTACGGCTTGATTAATCTCGAAGCCGTTGCGATCGAGCACTTCGGAAACTGTCTTGCGCAGCTCCTGATCGTCTTCCACTACGAGAACTTTGTATTTTTCCATGGACCCCTCCTAAACGGGGAGCGAAACGGTAAAGGTACTTCCTTTACCAACTTCGCTCTTAAGCTTGATAATGCCTTCGTGGAGCTCGACGAAATACCTGGCTAGGTACAACCCGAGCCCCGTTCCTTTTACCGCCGCGGTCAGCGGGTGCTGGCCGCGGTAGAATTTCGCAAAAACTTTTTCCTGTTCCGTATCGGGAATGCCGATGCCCTGATCTTCCACGGAAACATGCACCCAGTTGTCTTCTTCGCGGGAAATGAGCCGGATGTGGCTCCCCTCGGGCGAGTACTTGATGGCGTTTTCGACGAGGTTGGCGATGACCCTTCGGATCAGCCGCACGTCGAACTTAAACGAGAAGATCGGATCCAAATCGGTGTCGAGCGTGATGTTCTTGTCGGCGGCCTGGGGCTGCTTCGACTCGACGACCTCCATGATGGCCTGGTTGATGTCCTTGGTGGCCTTTTGCAAGGGCACTTCCGCGCTCTCGATGCGCGTGAGATCGAGCACCGTTTCGACGTACTTACTGAGCTCTTCGGTCGTGTGCACGATGGCCGCGACCGAGCCCTTTTGCTTTTCGGTCAAGGAGGACGCTGCTTCGTTCAGAATCAGTTCCGCGTTTCCCTGAATGCGCGCGATGGGCGTTTTCAAATCGTGAGTGACGAGCGACAGGAAATTGCTTTTCAGCTGCTCGAGCTGGGACATGAGCTCGCTCTTTTCCTGGTAATGCCAGCGTTTGCGGTACTCTTCCACGAGGCGATACGGAATGACCAGGTAGTATCCGACGCAAGCGACCAGCAAGGGATGCGCGAGATTTAACCAATAGTCGAAAAAGAAAAGCGCTATCCAAGCGTAAACACACAGCACGGCGGCCTCGGCGAGCACGAAGAGAATGCCGCGCCAGGGAGAGAGAAAGAGAGCGAGGTTGACCGTGACGATGCCGATGAGAAGCGACAGCGCGAGATTCAGCCAGGAAGAAGACTTTGCGACTCCCCGGTCGTCTAAAATCGTCGCCAGCCCGTGGGCCGCGCCCTCGAGGAGCGGCGTGTACGTTCCGCGAGACAAAGGCGAGAGAATGAAGTCGTCGGCCTGCATGGTCCGGAGCGCGCGGCCGACGAGGACGATTTTGTCTTTGAAAAAGCCCGGAGCAAATCGATGTTCGGCGACGGCGAGAGTGGAGGTCACCGGGTACGTGCCCGGCCCGCCCTGCCAATTGATGTAAGTTTGGGTGGAGTCGCCCATCTCACCTAAAGGATCGACGTGGCGAAGGCTCGTGCGGTTCGGCTGAGCCAAGTTCGCAAGCTCGGCGTAAACGGAAGGTACGCTTTGAATGGTGAGCATTACGCGGCGGCTGACCGAGTCCGCGCCATAGCTGAATGTGTCTCGCGAGATGAAACCCGGCAGATAACGAACCCCCGTCAGCTCGACCGGAGGATTCTTTCCGAGGCTCTCGTCATCGGTGTACCCGATGAAGGGATGGGCCACCTTCTGAAGCGCCTTGCCGAGAAGGGCCAGCTCCGCCGGCGTGTAGCGGCGTTCGTTGAAGGGTCCGATGAGCGCGACCGCCTTCGGAGAGTCGGCCGCTAGAGTTTCGATGACCTGGGCGAGCTCCTCAACCGGGATCTTACGGCCGTCCTCGTAGCGGGCGGCTGCGGCCTCGTCATAGCCCACGAGGCGGATGTCGGTGTTCGGGGTGTGGCGAAGCTGAGTCCGGAAAAGCCCGTCCACGAAGATGCCCTTTAAGCCATCCAGGTCGAACTGAGCCAGGGCGAATACGAACACCACCGCTAGCGTGGTCGCGGACGCATGGGAAAAAGTTTTAGATCGGCCGGTAATGGCTCTCTCCCGTTTGAGACGACGCGCATCCGCGAGGTTATGTTTGTTCTTTTTTCCCATGGCAGTCTGTTGAGCTGCCTAATATACCGCCCCCATGGGAACCGTCTCAAGCGCTGTGCAAGCGCCGTTCCACTGCGGCGCGCCCACCTAAAAAAAGAGCCAAAATAGCCTTGTAACTTCAGTTATTTAGCCAGGCACCGGGGGTGGGAACAAAATGCACCAGGGAGTTCAGAAAACGAAAAAATAACCTGGAACCGGTGTCATTTTGCACCAGGTCGGAATTTAAACGGACTGAGGCGTCCCCCTAGTTAGAGGGCGAGTTGGCTTGAAGATCGTGGGAGGCCACGATGAGAAGTCGTCCACAGCTCGGGCAGCGGTGTACGGCTTTGAGCCCCAGGATCTCGTTATAGAGCTGGGGGCGAACTTTGGTGCGGCAGCCTTGGCAAACGTAGTTGTCCACGAAGGCCACGGCGATGGCGCCGGAAGAAGCCACACGATTATAGACGGTCGCGACGCTCGCATCGAGCTTGGAGGTCGAGACACTCCGCTTTTGCATCTGTTCGTCCAGCTGGCCTTGGAGCTTGGCCGCTTCTTCCTGAAGGCGAACGCGATCGGCCTTGAGGGAATTCTCGTAAGCTTTGTAGTCGGCTTCGTGCTCTTTCACGATGGCGCGAGCGCTTTCGGCTTCCGCCTGAAACTTCTGAATCTCGGTCTCAATCTTGGTCTTTTCGTCCTTACGGCCTTCGTTCTCTTTCAAGGCAGCCTGATATTCCTGGTTGGTCTTGACCTCCATCATCTTGGCGGCGGCCTTGTCGATGTTGGTGTCGCGCTCCTTGGAGTCCTGTTCGAGGCTGCGAATCCGCTTTTCAGCCGCATCCAAAATGGCTTTGGCGGAATCGAAAGCCTGCCGGCGCAGAGCCAAAGCTTGGTCGAGTTTTGCAACCTCCTTGGGAAGCTCCTCGAGACCCCGGCGAAGGCGGCTGATCTTCTCGTCAGTCCGTCTAAGTTCGGCCAGGGTTTCGTATTGGGTGCGTGTGGCTTCGCTCAAGGGGAACTCCTTTGGGGACTGAGGGACATTCGGGCTGTTTGACGCACCATCTTCCTCGATTTCCTTAGCTGAGGAAAGGGGATTCTCGTCAACGGCTCAGCTGGGCTCAAAGTAAGTCTTCGGGAGCGCGCTCCCCGAGTAGTTTAAAGAGCGCGTGTCGCTGATAACCGAAAACGCATGACAAGGCCGACCGCGCGCTAAAGCGCTGTCCGCAAGAAGGCGCGACTAGAAAGTCACTCCGACGGTTCTATCGAAGCGTCCGCTCTATTTTTGACTACTTGGTTTCGCAGCCGCAACGCGAGTCCGGCTTGGGCTTCTGGCACGGGTGGCAGTCCTTAATCGCCGGCTCGCGAAGGGTCACCACTACGATGCTTTCCAGCAAGTAGAGCGGCTCTTTGCATTTACAGCACTTGGGCTTGCACGCGGTCTTCGGATCGCAAGCAGGCGCGTTCACCAGGGAGCCGACTTCGATGGTCATCTGACCGTCTTCGGTGGTGAACTTGCCGTCGACGAGATCTTCGGCTTCGAAGTCGCCCTTCAACATCGTGGCGAGCGGAAGTTTTTTCGAATCAAGAATGACGATGCGCCACGATCCATCTTTTTGTAGACGGTAGCTCGTCTCGGCGGAGCGGATGAACTTACCCGGAAGAAACTTACAGGCGTAACCTTGACTAGTTTCGGTGCAATCGCCTTGGATGACGCCGTAGCGCGAGAGCGAGTTGACGACCGCGGGCTTGAGGATCTGGTGATCGTGAGAAGTCAGATTGATTTGATAAGCGCGATCGAACTTACAACCGGCCAAAAGCAAAAGAGCGGCGAATAAAGAACGTTTCATGTGTACCCCCACAAAAGAAATGTCTCAGGCCGGGTTGGTAACACGCTCGCTTTGGCGCGATCCAGTAGATTGGACACGATAAAAATTTTTTCGTGGACCAAAATGGTCCACAGTCCTGATCCCGTGGCGGAACGTTGAAGTTATTGGGTTTTTTGGACCGTGTCCCTTCTTGAGTCGCCGTACCGCGAGGCGGCTTCAGTCGGTTTGGAGCTTGGACGATTCCTCGGTTAAAATAGATTAACCTCCCAAATCCCGTTCTCTTTACCCCCATGGCGCCTCTCAGCTTCCCCGAATTTTTTTGCGCTCTTACGAGCCCTATGGGGATCGCTTTCGCTTCCTCCGCCTGGAAGACATGTAAAAAGGTAAGACCCAGTATTTTCAAGCCCTGGCGGCGAGCCTCGGCCTTTCGGACTCTCCCGTTTTAGGCGAGTCGACCCTGGGTGGACTAACCCGGTGGGGCGATGTTTTCTCCGCTCCCGAGTCTGGCTTTCGCAAGGCTAAGCCCAAAGCCTACAGCTGGTTTGACGCTACTGCCGAATGGCTCCTTGGGCCGGAAATGAAACTTCTCGGCTATGAAACGCCAAAGAGCCAGCCGGCCTGGACCCATTGGGTTGCCCTTTTGCTTTTTCCGCTCTGGCGCCGGGATGACTTCTCCCTTCTTTTTCAGGCCCGCTATCGTCGGTATCTGAGGCGCTCGGGCCGACCCGTGGCTCGGACCCTGGCGCACGAGTTCTTTAAGGTGGCGAACGGTTACTGGAGTCTCGCTAAACAAGTTTTGATTGACCGAAGTTACCCTGGTCTCAAAGACCGCGTCTTCATCGCGCGGAGCGCCTCGAGCGAGCGCAAAGCCGCGTAATTTTTTTCTATCAAGGAGACGTTTCTTCAGGCGGTAAGGGGTATGCGGCCGATTGGTTCACCAAGCTCGCCTCCACCAAGTATTTCAAAGACGTCCTGTTCCTGGAAACGAAAGTCGACGTTCAGATGTCGAAAGAGCGTTACATGGGCATTTGGAACTCGGTGAACGACCTCCGCGCCCAGTGCACGCCCCAAGTTTGGGAAAAGGCGATGAAGATGATCGAAAAAGAAATCGCGAACGAGAGCGAAATCGTCACGCCTTATGCGACTCGTGCCTGGACGGTTTGGCGCCAGGACTGATCTCTCAGTCTCGATCGCATTCTATTTTCAAGTTGGTGGGCCCACCTGGACTTGAACCAGGGACCTATCGGTTATGAGCCGACTGCTCTAACCAACTGAGCTATGGGCCCCGACTTCGCCCTTTCGGGGCTTTGCCGCGGCAAGCCCGTCTGGAGCAAAGAACACGGTTAGTTCTCTATGAAAGCTTTCAAGCGTTTGCTGCGGCTCGGATGCCGGAGCTTGCGCAAAGCTTTCGCTTCAATCTGACGAATACGTTCGCGGGTTACGTTGAAATCCTGTCCCACCTCTTCCAAGGTATGATCGGAGCTTTCGCCGATGCCGAAGCGCATGCGCAGAACCTTTTCCTCGCGAGGGGTTAAGGTGGCGAGCACCTTGCGGGTCTGCTCGGAGAGGTTCACGTTGGTGACCGCGTCCGAGGGAGAAATCATGGCCTTGTCTTCGATGAAATCACCAAGGTGCGAGTCTTCGTCCTCACCGATAGGCGTCTCTAAAGAGATGGGCTCTTTGGCGATCTTTAAAACCTTGCGGACTTTATCGACCGGCATTTCCATGCGTTCCGCGATCTCTTCCGGCGTCGGCTCGCGGCCGAGCTCCTGAACGAGGTAACGGGACGTGCGGATAAGCTTGTTGATGGTCTCGATCATGTGCACAGGGATACGGATGGTGCGGGCCTGATCGGCGATGGCGCGGGTGATGGCCTGACGGATCCACCACGTGGCGTACGTCGAGAACTTGTAACCGCGGCGGTACTCGAACTTATCGACGGCCTTCATCAAGCCGATGTTGCCTTCCTGGATGAGATCCAAGAACTGCAAGCCACGGTTCGTGTACTTCTTCGCGATGGAGACCACCAGGCGAAGGTTCGCTTCCACGAGCTCCGCTTTCGCGGCTTCGGATTTGCGCTCACCGGCGAGAATCGCCTCGTACATCTCTTGGAGATCGCGGGCGCTGACGTTGGCTTCCTGCTCGACGAGGTCGATGGCCTTCGTGCAGTTCGAAATCGCGTGATCGAGCTCGAGGAGGCCGGCGTAGTCGACGCCGTGTTTTGCCTTGAGCTGCTCTTCGCGTTTCTTGTCCCGTTTCGTCTCTTTGAGGACTTTGCGGAACTTACCGATGGTATCGACGCCGGCCTTGTTAAGGCTACGCGAGATGTCCGTCTCGGACTCTTCGATGCGGCTGACCTGCTGCTTGAACTTGGCGACGATCTTGTTGATCGTCTTGCGGTTGAAATTGATTTCCTGAAAGACGGTGACGATCTTTCTGCGGCCTTCGGCGAGCTTTTCCCGGAGCTTCTTGCGCTCGAGCGGATTAAGCGTCGCCTTGTTCAGCTTAACGAGGTTCGCGTTCAGCGTTTTCTCGAACTGCCGAACGAGCTTCATGCCTTCGTTGATGCGCTGCTGGCACTCGGCCTCGTTGACCGCGTTGTTCGGATCCTGAGGAATGCCGCCGGGAGCACCGGGAGCTCCACCGACCGCGGCAACAGGAGCCTTCTCTTCGACGGCGGCCTCGTCGTCCGCCGCTGGTGCGCCGGCAACCGCCGCCGCGCCTTCTTCGCCGCCCTCTTCGGTATTTTCCGCTTCGGTCTCGCCGCCTCGAACGACATCGCGGGCGCGGAGCTTGCCCTTTTCGATCTTGTCGCCGATGGCCAGGAATTCCTTAATGCCCATGGGGGAATTAAGAATGACGTCCAAAACTTCCGCTTCGCCTTCCTCGATGCGCTTGGCGATCTCGATTTCGCCTTCGCGGGTCAGCAGGGCCACGGAGCCCATCTTTTTCAAATAAAGCCGTACGGGGTCGAGACCGCGGGACATGGTCTCTTCTTCTTCGCTGGTGCCGGCGGGCTTGCGCTCCCCTTCTTCGCTGTCGCCTTTTTCACCGCTCGCGGCAGCGCCGCGCTCGCCACGGGGGCGCTTCTCGTCGGAATCGCCTTCCTCTTGACGAGCTTTGTGCTCTTTTTCGTTCTCAACGATCTCGATATCGTTGCTCTCCAAGAGGTTCATAACCTCATCGATCGCATCGGAGTCGGTGACGTTGTCGGGAAGGGCGTCGTTAATCTCTTCGTAAGTGAGATACCCCTTCTGCTTTCCGGCGGCGATAAGCTTCTGAAATTCTTTCTTCTTCTCGATTTTAGCCATATCGCGTTACCCCGTTAGGTCAGGAGCTCGGACAAAGGTATGGGAACAAACGGTAACTATTATCACAGAGCACAAGCCCCAGCAAAGCCCTTACTGTGAGCGGAGTTCCCTTAGCCGCTCGAGCAATTTGAGCTGTTCCTCTTCGTTACCTAGCCGTTGACCAAGCTTGACCTGGGTAGTGAGGGCGGTGATTTCCCGCTTTTTCCTCACGACGGTGAGCCGGGCTCTCAGAGCCGCGATCATCGCCTCCCCTTTGTCCGGAGCACTTTGCCCCATCAGCTTGGCTGAAGCAGGTTCCAGAAGGTACGGGCTAGCCTCCGTTTGTACAAGAAGTTCCAGCTCTTGATCGAAATTATCCGTGGCCTGAAGCCTCTCCAGCCACTGCTTGAGCCGCCCGTCCTTCACCACGTCATTCCACTCCGTGGGCGGAATCTCCCGAAAGAGGTCCGGCCAGTGAATCGCAGCCTGATAAAGCTCCAAATCCAGGGGGTGGGGCTTCGGGGCGCGCACGGGAATGGTGATCTTGCCGCGGCTCACGGGGGCCGCGCTTTTTACTGGGGCCGCCTCTCGCGGCCGGCTCGAGCGGTACGCGCTTTCGGCCATTTCTTTCAGCGCTTCCATCGAGACTTTCAAAACGAGAGAGATGTCGTCCCAAAGTTGCGCTCTATCGGGAAGCCGCCGGCTGGCCACCAAAAGCGGAGTCAGTTCTTCCAAGGCTTTCGCGGAAGCCTCCGCGGTAAGCGATCCGCGCTGGGCGATTTCCATCAAAAGCTTATTCACCTGACGGGGCGCTTTCGCGCAGAGCTCGTGAAAAGAATCCGCGCCGTGTTTCAAAACGTACTCGTCGGGATCTTGTCCGTCGGGAAGCGAAAGATCTTTGGCGAACATGCCCGCGCCCATCAAAGTGTGCACGGAGCGGTGCCAGGCATCGACGCCCGCTTTATCCGGATCGAAAATGGTGACCACGTGACGCGTGAGAGATTTCAGCTGCTGGCAATGCTCTTCGGTGAGCGCCGTGCCCATGGTCGCGACCGCGTTGTTCACGCCGGCTTGGTGCAGGCCGACGACATCCATATACCCTTCTACGATGAGTGCCTCCTCGCGCATGCGGATGCTGCGCGCGTTTTGATGAAGGCCGTAGAGAATTCTTCGCTTCGAAAAAAGCGGAGACTCGGAAGTGTTCAGATACTTCGGCTGATTTTCTTCTTCGGTGAGAAGCCGCCCGCCGAAACCGACCACGTCGCCTTCGATGTCGCGGATGGGAAACATGAGGCGCTCGCGAAAGCGGTCATAGCCGTCGTTCGGCTGTTTCTCTCGAGGAATGATGAGTCCCGAAGAGACCAGCTCCGCGAAAGTGAAGTTCCGCTTGATCATCAAATCGCGCAGCGTGCTCCAACCCTTTGGGGCGACGCCGATTTGAAACGCGGCGGTGGTTTTTTCGGTAATACCACGGCCTTTTAAATACTCGCGGGCGAACTCGTAATCTTTGTGCTCGGTGAGCAGAAAGTGAAAATATTTCGCCGCCCACTCATTTACTTCGGTAAGGCGTTTGTTGGCGACGTTGACCGGGGCCTTGTCCTTGCGGTGGACTTCTTCTTTTTCAAGCTCCACGCCCGCCCGTTTGGCGAGCTCGGTGACCGCTTCGGGAAACGGTAATGCGTTGACCGCCGAATAAAACGTGAAGAGGTTGCCGCCCTTTTGGCAGCCGAAACATTTGAAAACTTGTTTGAGCGGGTGGACGTGAAAGGACGGCGTCTTCTCGTTGTGGAACGGACAGAGGCCCGTAAAGCCCTGCCCGCTTTTTTTCAGCTCCACATATTCGCCCACGATATCCACCAAATTGAGGCGGTCGCGGATCTGATTGAGCGTGTGCTCAGAAATCACTTCAAGGCGTCCTTAGTTTTGCGCGAAAGCCAGGGAGAGGATCGGATGGTGAAGCGCAATGGTGCTTCCTTGGCTTTGCTGATGCCGATACGGGAATCTGCGATAACTTGCCCGTCCGGCACTCGAATTCCTAGGTCGATAAGCTTAAAAGTCGGCCGATCGAACCGTTTCCCCTTATAACTCAAATCCACCCCGAGAGCCTGCGTCAACTTGCCCGGTCCATTGAGAAGCTGACGGAGGGCGACCTCCTGAGAAGCAAACTGCAAGCCGCGATTTAGGATCATCGCGTCGATTCCCTCCACGGGCCTTCCCGCCCGAAAGAGAATCGCGTGCCCCGTGCCTTTGGGGCCAGTGGACACGTTCATGCAGTAGTGCATTCCGTAGGACAGATAGACGTAGCAGGTTCCGCCCGCTTCGAACATGGGCCAATTTCTTTCCGTGCGTCCCCGAAAGGCGTGGCTCGCCGGGTCTTCCGAACCGAGGTATGCCTCCACTTCGGTGAGCTCGATGAGCAGGGTTTTGCGTTTCTTTCGAACGAGCAAGCCTTTGCCGAGCAAGTGGCGGGCGACCACCGGAGCGGGTTTCAGAAAAAAGGAGAGAGGAAGGGGATCGCCCTTCTTCAGAGGGCTCACTGGACTTTGGACAAGAGAGCCTGAACGGTGCCGCTGACGCGTTTTCCGTCGGCGCGGCCTTCGGCTTTCGCCATCACGGCCTTTACGACCTTGCCCATGTCTTTGGGAGAAGTGGCGCCGACCGCCGCGATTTCAGCTTGAATGAGGGCGGTCAGCTCGGCGTCGGAAAAAGCCTTGGGAAGATAAGTTTTGAGAAGTGCGATCTCGCGGGTTTCCTTCTCGGCGAGCTCGGGGCGATTGCCTTTCGTGTAGGCCTCGACGGAATCGAGACGCTGCTTCACCAGGCTATTGATGGTCGCGTAAATCTCGGGAGCCGTCAGGGCGACACGGGTATCGATCTCGCGCTTCTTGATTTCCGAAATCAGCATGCGCAAAGCATCGACCTTAAAGGAATCACGTTCCTTCATGGCCGCTTTCATGTCGTCCTGAATGGCTTTGAGATCCATAAAATTTAGGAGAGAGGCCTAAGCCTCAAAGGCTACGGAGACTAGTAACGTCCGCCGCCGCCTGCTCCGCCAGCGCCGCCCGTGCCGCCACCAGCGTCGCCGCCTTTGGAGCCACCACGTCCGCCACGACCACCACCCATGGGCGTCGGGTTGAGCCGCTTCATCAGCCGTTTACGGGCCGCGAGAGCTTTCTTCTTTTTGCGAACGGAAGGCTTTTCGTAGAATTCGCGACGACGGATTTCCGAGAGGATACCCGCCTTTTCACACTGCTTTTTGAAGCGCTTGAGGGCGCTTTCGTAATGCTCGTTATCTTTTACTTTAAGGCCTGGAAGTTCCACGAATCCCTCGTAACAGAATAAGGAAAAACACGCCGAGTATATGGTCTAAATGCACTACGTCAAGGAAGAATCGCCATGGCATCCCCATAGCTAAAGAAGCGATACCCTTCTCTAACCGCGTCAGCGTAGGCGGCTAGACTAGCTTCCTTTCCGAGAAAAGCGCACACCAAAATGAGCAGAGTCGACTCTGGCAGGTGAAAATTCGTGATCAACCCGTCGACCCTTTTAAAAGTATGCCCGGGGCGGATGAAAATGGACGTGGCGGCCTCGGGGCCGTGGTCGTCCAAGGACTCCAAGGCTCTCAAGGTCGTTGTCCCCAAAGCGATGACCCGGCGGCCTTCCTTTTTGGCGGCCTCGAGCGCGGCCAGAGTTTCGGGAGGCACCCGGTAGGTTTCCTCGTGCATCCGGTGGTTGTCCAGAAGCTCGGCCTGAATGGGGGCGAAAGTCCCGTACCCGATTTCGAGAGTCACTTCCGCCGTTTGAACGCCTTTGGCTTTTAGGGCCGCGAGTAAGTCCGGCGTCACGTGAAGGCCCGCGGTCGGCGCGGCGACTGACTTGGGGTCGCGGGCGAAAATCGTCTGGTAGCGCTCGGAATCTCCTTCGGTGGCGGGGCGCTTGAGGTACGGCGGAAGCGGCATCTTGCCGTGCCGACCAAGCCAGCCCAGAAAATCTTGCGGCTCCACTTTGGAGAACTGAATCTCGAAGCCGCGGATGGGGAGCGGGGTTACGTCGCCCTCGACACCGTCTTCCCACACGAGCTGGGTGAGCTTGCCGACCTTCTTGCCTGGCTTGACCAGGCAATCCCAGAACAGCGGGCCCTTCTCTTTAAGGAGAAGAATCTCGAACTTGCGGCCGCGGTCGGAAACCCCAAAGAGGCGGGCTGGAAGCACGCGCGTGTTGTTCATGACCAAGAGGTCGCCCGGGCGAAGCAGCTCGGTCAGGTCGCGGAAGGTGCGGTGCGCCCGCTCCCCCGTGTTGCGATCGACGCTCATTAAGCGCGCGGAATCGCGTGGCTCCACGGGGTGGAGCGCGATCTGCTCTTGAGGTAAGTCAAAACTGAAATCGGACGGGCGCATGCCGGCCAGATATAGAGAGGATCGCGTCCGATCACCACCGATTTTTTGCTTCGAGGTGGCTGGGCGGAACTAAAGGCTGACCACTCTCGATGGTGAGCTGAGGATAGAAGTGGTTGAGAATCTGTTTATAAGTCTTTCCGAACTTCGCCATGTGGGCCGCGCCCCATTGGCACATGCCTACGCCGTGGCCCGAGCCCTGACCCGTAAAGTGAAGTTGGCCGCCTTCCGTCTTCCATTGGAAGTGGGCGCTCTTTAAACGCTGATACCCCAGGAGCGAGCGCAAGGAGTTTCCACCCATTACCCGAGTTTTTCCCGCGCTCTCGAGTTTGAGCGAAGTGATGCGGCCCGTGGGACTGCGATCGAGAGTCGAGAGTTTCGGCGGTAAAAGCGCTTTCGGAAACTTCAAGGACTCTAGCAACGAAGCGAAGGTCACCGAGAACTTCCATTCGAAAGGATGTTTTTTGCAGTAAGGACAGACCACGCTCACGTGATGGCTCTTGTCGCCCTTCCAAACTTGATCCTCGGGCTCGGTGAGCCCTCCGCAGCGCGCGTGAAAGAAAATTTGCGCCGGGCCCGTGTTTTTCGTGAGGTACTGGCCACGGGTCGATTCCACGGCCTCGCGGATTTTTTTCGTTTCCGCGCTGGCGCCGGAATAAACCTGATCCTCGATGGTGCCCATCAAATCGTAGTGCGCGTTCTTCGGGTGCTCCGCCATCCGAAGCGCGTAAGTGCGAGACGCGACTGCCTGCGCTTTCAACGCTTCGATTTCCCAGCTCGCATTCATTTCGGCGGCGAGCGTGCCGGCGAGATAGTCTTCGATGCCCAGAACGTTCACGGCGAGCCAGCCGTCTTCCCCGCTAAAAAATTTCAGAAGACCGCGGTAGGCCCGCTTTTCATAAAGAAGCGGGTCGCCGGCGCCGGGACCGCCGCGGACGAACAGGATCGGCGCGGCAAATTTCGCATCGCGGCCCTCCACTAGAATGTCTCGGGTTTTCTCGGACCAGACGAGGGTCGCCGTCTTGCCGATGGCCACCCAGGGGCCGGGGTGTTTGATTTTTACGTAAAGGTTGTTTCCGGGGGACTCGAGGACGGTTTTACGGCCTGCCTTGTCTAGAAGCACTCGGACGGGTGTGTTAACATGAATGCCAGTCCGCACTTCAGGATCCCGCCCCAAAACCGGAACCGCAGCAAAACACCAGACGAGCCAGAAGTACCGCAACCAGATTTGCTTCATCGTCAGACTTGCCCCAGGTTTTTTGGTGACGCCGACCGATAGGCCGTCGTGAGGAAGGTATCCGTTAACTTTGAACGGCTGATCTCCATATTATCATGAAAACTCTGCACCTCTTCCTGGCCGCGAGCGGTTTTTTTCTCTTTTTATCTCTCGCGCACGGCACGCCGTCAGTCGACGCGGGCCTGGACCAGGGGCCCGATCCGGAACTTCGTTTAAGACTCGCCGATGATTTACAAGAAAAGCGCACGACCTCTTTGAACTGGGTGGACTTGCGCGCCGCCCGTTATCTTTCGCCCGTAGCCGATGCGACTCCGCTCGAGCCCGAAGACGCGCGTCTAAAAATTCTCATCGATCCTGGGCATGGCGGCGATGATTTGGGCGCGGTCAGTCAGGCGGGGATCAGAGAAAAAGACATCGCCCTTCGCATCTCCCGGATGGTTCGTCAGGAAATCCTCAGTCAGTCGAGACGGTCGGGCTCCGGGGTGAAAGTGCGTCTCACGCGCGATGACGACACGTTCGTTCCTTTGAAGGAACGTCCGGAAATCGCCAATAACTGGGACGCGGATCTTTTCGTCAGCATTCATTTGAACTCCTCGCCCTCGGCGAAAGTGCGCGGCTTCGAAGTGTATTTCCTCAACCCGCGCGGGTCGGATGCGGAAGCGAGCCGGGTCGCGCGGGTCGAGAACGGCGCCGAAAAAGTGGTCGCGAAGACGGACGTCATGTCGATCATTTCCGACGTCCAGACAAGTGTTCACATCGCGGAGAGCAGTTCCTTTGCGGAAACGCTTTACGCTTATCTTTCCTCGGAAGTCCTTCCCAATAAACGGGGCGTGCGTCAGGCGCCTTTCGCGGTTCTTGCCGGAACCACCATGCCGGCGCTTCTCATCGAAGTGGGTTACCTTACTCACCCGGGCGAAACCGAGAATCTGAAGCGTGGGCTCTACCTAAAGCGGGTGGCCAGTGCTATAAGCTCGGGAATCCTTCGTTTCGCGCAGTCGCGAAAGAAGCTCGATAAGCCAGAGGCACCCAATGCGATCCGACGGCAGGCGACCCGATGAGCTCAGGCCCGTTAAAATCACTCCCAACTTTCTGACGGCTCCTCCGGGCAGCTGTCTCATCGAGATGGGAGGCACGCGCGTCGTGTGCTCCGCCATGGTTGACGAGTCCGTGCCTCATTGGATGAAGGGCAACGGCAAGGGCTGGGTCACCGCCGAATACTCCATGCTTCCCGCTTCCTCGCCTCAACGCGTGGGACGCGAGCGATCGAAAGTCGGAGGCCGCACGCAAGAGATTCAGCGGCTCATCGGCCGATCTTTGAGAAGCTGCCTCGATCTCTCGGCTCTCGGCGAGCGCTCGGTGCTCCTCGATTGTGACGTACTCGATGCCGATGGCGGCACGCGAACGGCGGCCATCACCGGCGCTTATGTGGCTTTGGCTTTAGCGCTTCGCAAGATCCAGGGGAAAGCTCCGGGCGTGACTCACGCGCTAAAGGGCGCGGTCGCAGCGGTTTCCGTGGGTATCTGCAAAGGCGTTCCTTCCCTCGATTTACATTACGACGACGATAAGTCGGCCGATGTCGACATGAACATCGTGAAGACATCCGACGGCCGTTACGTCGAAGTGCAAGGCACGGCGGAAGGCGCGGCTTTTGGAAGAGAGGCTTTGAACCAGCTTCTTGATCTCGCCGACATCGGTATCGCGCAGCTTTTCGCCGCGCAAAAACAGATTCTCGGCGGTTAAAGCGCGATGCTCCCTTCCCGTTTGTTACTCGCGACGTCCAATAAGGGAAAGCTCGAAGAGCTCCGTGCGTTCTTTCGCCTCAAACAATCTCCGCTTCACTGCGTGGGGCCCGAGGATTTGGGGAAGGCCGCACCCGAGGTCGAAGAGAACGGCACGACCTACCGCGCGAACGCGCTTCTCAAGGCCCGGGCGTACGAAAGCATTTTCAAAGTTCCCGTGCTGGCCGATGACTCAGGGTTAGAGGTCGAAGCGCTAAACGACGGGCCTGGGATTTTTTCGGCGCGTTTTGGGGGCGAAGGACTCACTTGGCCCCAGCGTTGGGAAGCTCTCTATAAGGAGTTGCACCCTCGCCCCGAGCCTTGGGCCGCCCGGTTTCGGTGCGTGCTCTGCTATTACGACGGCGCGGTCCCTTGGTACACGGAAGGAACGGTGGAGGGATTTCTCCTTTCTGGGTCCCGCGGCGGCAAGGGTTTTGGCTACGATCCCATCTTCTTTTGCCCGGAACTCGGCAAAACCTTCGGGGAAGCGACCGCGGAAGAGAAGGATCGGGTCAGCCATCGGGCAAAAGCCCTCGAAACCTTCTGGAAAACCCTTACGTTGGCTTGACCTCTAAGTCGCCGAACGTTAGTTTCCGCTTTCTATCTACGCAGGCGCCCAGGTAGCTCAGTCGGTAGAGCAGGGGATTGAAAATCCCCGTGTCGGGGGTTCGATTCCGTCCCT
>JAYUGC010000006.1:0-2606 GCA_043767805.1 Pseudomonadota bacterium
CCGAGCGCGGATCGAATGAGCCGATGCGGTTGAAGAGGCTTTGGTATTGGCTCGCGAAGTCGTTGCCGGCTTGGCTTAAAGAAGCGCCCGAAGCGGTACTGAGGCCGCCCGAGTTGCCAGAGTCGGGAGAGCCAACATTGAGGCCTTGGGTCGGGCCCGCCGCTTCCGCGGGAACGCCGCCGACAGTGGGAAGATTGACGCCGCCGCCGACGCCGCCTTCGTTCCCGAGAATGGGACCAGTTTGCGTGTCGGGAACCGTTGCGTCGCCGCCGGTTCTACCGCAGCCGAAGAGAAAGAGAGAGACCAGTAAAAGAAGCGCCGCCGATAGTTGCTTGACCATGTTGCTTAACCCCCCGTTGTACGTCCTGATGATGCGTCGTCGTCTGTGCGTGTAGGACTCAAATTGCAAGGGGTGGGCCGGAGGCTTTTAGGCACGAAAAGGGGTGTTCGTACTCTGAAAGTCTTACCAAAAAATCGACAGGGCGATAGATTTTAGACAGCAGACGAAAGTTGGGCAGGGGTCGAGGGAATGGCCGGCCTGGGGGCTACGTGCTCAGTTTTCGGGATCGAAAGGCGTGGTACCGAGGCTGCCGTCGGGCTTTTCCATGAGGAGCTCGACCCGTTTCTCGACTTCTTCGAGACGCTTCATGCAGTCGCGGGAAAGGGAGACGCCGCGCTCGAAGGATTTCAGCTGGGACTCGAGAGGCAAATCGCCTTGCTCCAGCTCGGTAATGGTTTTTTCCAGCTCTTTGAGAGCGCTTTCGAATGAAGGTTCCGCCGCCATGGGGCCAAGCTAGGTGGCTCCGCACCCCTCGTCAACGGGCTAAAATTGACAAGGCGCCGCACGGTCATTTACAGATGGCCCGGGTCGAAGGGAATCACTCGAAAAACGTCCGTAGCCAAGGGGGCCCATGGGGTCATCCCGCGCGATGAAAAGTCTGGCGCTTGCTGCCTGTCTCGCTCTTTGCTTTGGGGCTTGCACGCGCAGGCCTTCGCCCGCGCCCGTGACCGAAGAAATTCGTCTCGGAGAGTTCTCGTCTCTCTCGGGGGTCCAGGCGCCTTTCGGGAACTCCGCGCACTCCGGCATTCAGCTCGCCGTGGATGAGGCCAACCTGCAAGGAGGCGTGAACGGGCGCAAAGTCCGGCTCGTTTCCTACGACGATCGCGGCGAGGAGAGCGAAGTGCGGCGCCTCGTGGAGAGACTCGCGACTTCAGATGAGGCCCTAGTGGTGCTGGGGGAAGTGGCGACTTCCCTGTCTCTGGCCGCGGCGCCCGTCGCGCAACGCCTCAAAGTTCCCATGATTTCTCCGGGCAGCACGCACCCCGAAGTGACTCGCGCGGGCGATTACATCTTTAGAGTCTGTTTCACGGATCCGTTCCAGGGCGCGGTCATGGCGCGGTTTGCGCTCAATTACCTGCAGCTGAAAAAGGCGGCGCTCTTCGTGGACGGAACGACCGAGTACAGCCGGGGACTCGCGGACCATTTCACGAAAGAATACGCCTCGACCGGTGGCAAGATTCTCGCGCGCGCCGACTATTCTCCGGGCGACAAGGATTTCAGGAAAGCGCTCGGCCCCTTGGTTGCGGCCAAACCGGATCTCATTTTTCTTCCCGGTTATTTCACGGAAGTGGGCGCCATTGCGGCGCAAGCCCGAAAGCTCGGCTTCAAGGGCTTGTTTCTGGGCGGCGACGGCTGGGAAGGCAATGGCCTACACAAGGTGGGCGGCAAAGATTTGGAAGGGTCTTACTTCAGCAATCACTTCGCCGCCGAGGACAAGAACCCCGAGGTGCAGGCTTTCGTGGCGAGGTTTCAGGCGCGCTACCACCAAACGCCGACGGCGCTCGCGGCCGTCGGATACGACGCCGCTCGGGTGGCGCTGGATGCGATTCGCCGGGCAAGCACGCCCACTCGGGCGGGCGTGCGCGATGCGCTCGCGTCCACGCGTAATTTTCTGGGCGTGACGGGGATCATCACCATTAGCCCGTCTCGGGACGCCGTGAAGCCGGCGGTAGTCCTAAAGGTCACCAAGAAGGGACCTTACGAGTACGTCACGACCGTAAATCCGTAGAAAAAAGAATGAGAATGAGAATGAGATCGAGAATGAGATCGAGAATGAGATCGAGATCGAGAATGAGCATGAGTGTGGGAACAAGATTCTTCACTCATTCTCGATCTCATTCTCATTCTTTTTCCGAAAACTCGATCTCCTCAAAATAGAAGACGTCGGTGCGATCCAGCTCGCTCGGGGGAATGCCCGCCTTCACGAGAGTTTCGTGCAAAAACCGCTCTTTCGACCAGCCATACTGGGTCGCGACTTCCGCGAGCAAAACCCCTCGCCAAGGTTTCAGAAAGACGCTCAAGCCGTGTCGCCCGATGACCAGATCGTCTAGCGACGGCAGCGGCTTCGAAGGGCCCAGGACCGAGATGCGCATCCGAAGATTGGCCAGCTCGTGAGGCTCCACGGGGCGAAAGCGGGGATCTTTGAGGGCCGCGAGCCTCGCGAAACGAAGCACGTTCGCGGCGAGCGAGACATCGGTCTCGGTGCAGCCGATGCAGCCCCGGAGTCTACCCGAGCGGGTGAAAAGGCTCACGAAGCAAGGGTAAT
>JAYUGC010000007.1:0-7329 GCA_043767805.1 Pseudomonadota bacterium
CTTGCGTTCGTGGCTGGCGGGTTCTCCGCCTCCCGGCTCATGGGCTTGTCGTTCTCCTATGCAATCCACCAAAACGGAACTGCTTGAGCTTCTTCGCCGTAACGACCTTCTCAAAGCCTCGCTACTAGTGGGCAAAGTCCAAGACGCCAACTTCACGGGCGAGTTCTACATCGAACGAGTGATGGAATTGGCGGCCCGCGTCTGGCACAAATGCGCGCGCGCGAAATACGATCCCATTCTCAAGGCCGAAAGCATCAACCATGTGCTCTATCGCGAGCTCGGCGTCGTGGGAAAAACGGAAAAGTCCAAACAGGTCATCGACGATCCCAATAAGCTTTTCCTCCACATGTTGATGGATACCCGGGCCGGTAGCCCGCTGACGCTCACCCTCCTTTATATGGTGATGGCGGAACAAGTCGGCCTCGCTTGCGAGTGCATCGCGCTCCCCAGCTACTACTACTTGAAAGTGTACGACGTCGCCGCGCCCTTCTACATCGATCCATTCGACGGCGGAAAATTCATCACCGAAGAAGAGTTCCAGAGAAAGCTCCGCATCTCCATGCAGAAATCCCGCCTCCAATCGTCGAGCCTCTACGAGAAGGTCACCGACCATCAGCTCGTCGCTCGCGTCGTGCAGCAGCTAAAGCACATCTACATCCTGAAGGGCAAAGCTCTCGAAGCGCTTCGCGCGGTCGAGCTTCTCACCGCCCTCTTCCCCCAGTCGCCCGAGCTCACCCGCGATCGCGGCATCCTCTATTGCGAGATGGAGTACTTCTCCAAAGCGATGACGGATCTCCGCACCTACCTCAAAGAGCGCCCTAACGCGGACGACGTGAAGGAAATCAAAAAGCTCACCACGATGCTGCAAGGCCACCGCGAGATCATGAATTAGTATCTTAAAAGGCACTAAGTACCTTTTAAGATAACTAGAGGATGTCTTTTTTGATGCGGGTGACGAGGCTCTCCGCGCCGATGCCGTACTTCGCGTACAGCTCTCTCGGATCGCCGGACTCGCCGAACGTGTCCTGAAGACCCATGCGCACGAGCTTGCCCTTGAAGCCTTCTTCCGCGAGCACTTCCGCCACGGCCGATCCCAAGCCGCCGATGACCGTGTGATCTTCCACGGTCATGATGTACCTGCAGGAGTGAGCGAGGCTCTTTAAAAGCGCCCGGTCGATGGGCTTAATCGTGTGCATGTCGACCACCCAAGGGCTCACGTGCGAGAGCTCTTCGGAGGCGTGCAGCGCTTCGGCAACCGTCGCGCCGGTTCCGATGATGGCGACGTCCTTGCCTTCTTTCACGATGATCCCGCGGCCCATCTGAAAAACGTCTTGCGAGCGATAGAGCGAGGGAAGCTTCTGGCGCGTGAGGCGAAGGTAAACCGGGCCGACGTGTTCGGCCGCGAAGCGGATAGCCGCTTTCGTCGTCACATCGTCACACGGCTGGAGTACCACCATGCCGGGGATGCCGCGCATGAGGCTCAAGTCTTCGAGGCCCATCTGCGTGTATCCGTCGTCGCCGATGCCGAGACCGGCGTGTGTGCCGACGATCTTCACGTTCGCCTGCGAGTAGCCGATCGAAATCCGAATCGTGTCGTAACGTCCGGTGATGAACGCGCCGAAGCTGCAGATGAAAGGAATGTAGCCGGTGAACGAAAGTCCCGCGGCGGTTCCGATCATGTTCGCTTCGGAAATGCCCATCTGGAAGAAACGATCCGGATAAGCTTTGGCGAAAAGCGCGCTTTTCGTCGAGCAGCTCAAATCCGCATCGAGGGCGACTAAGTTCGGCATTTCCGCGCCGAGGTCTCTTAAGGCTTCACCGAAAGAATCTCGGGTTGCTTTGTCACTCATGCCGTCACCTGCGCCAATTTGGCCTGAAGCTCGCCGAGAGCCTTCTTGGCTTCGTCCGCGTTCGGAGCGACGCCGTGCCACTTGATGTTGTTTTCCATGAACGAGACGCCTTTGCCCTTCACGGTTTTGGCGACGATCATCGTCGGACGCTCGGTCTCCGCTTTCGCTTTTTCCAAGGCGCCGAGAATCTGCGTGTAATCGTGTCCGTCGATTTCCTGAACGGCCCAGCGGAACGCACGCCATTTTTCGGCGAGCGGCATGAGGTCCATGACTTCCGTTACGTGGCCGTCGATTTGTCCGTTGTTGTTATCGAGGAAAACGATGAGGTTGTTCAGCTTGAACTTGGGAGCCGCGAGAGCCGCTTCCCAGATTTGGCCTTCTTGGCACTCGCCATCGCCCAACATGCAGAAAGAGCGGGCGCTGCTTTTGCGTTGCTTGAGTCCCAAGGCGATTCCCATCGCGATGGAAAGTCCCTGACCGAGAGAGCCCGTCGACGCTTCCATTACGGGAAGCTTCACGCGATCCGGGTGACCCTGGATGCGGGAGTTGGTCAGGCGCAAAGTCGAGAGCTCCGCTTCGGGAATCGCGCCCTTGGTCGCGAGAGCCGCGTAGAGCGCCGGAACGCCGTGGCCTTTCGAGAGAATGAACCGGTCCCGCTCTTCCCATTCGGGATTTTTCGGGTCCCACTTCATCTCGTGGAAAAAGAGAGCCGTGATGATGTCGATGGCGGAAAGCGAAGTGCCGGGGTGACCCGACTTCGCTTTTTCCAGCATCGAAATGATCTTGATACGGTTCTCGGTCGCGGCCGCTTCGAGAGACTTGATTAATTGTGCGTCTGGCATAAAAAGTGGCTGCAATCTGCCCCAATTGGACCATCCGTTTCAAGAGGGATTTTGCCATCTTGATCCCCTCCGTCAACTCGGCTAGATACTCGCCATGGCAGCATTTTTTGGCTTTGGCGCCGTTCTCGGCACGGCTCTCTATCTGGCGGCTTTGACCCTAGGGCATTTCGGTTCCTCCTTGGGCGCTCAGCCGTTCCACCACCTGGTCATCGGCCTCACCGCCGCCATCTGGTCGGTTTCACTCCACTGCCTGATTTTTGCGATCTTCACCGGCGCGGGTAAGGACACTCGGCTGCTAGTCGAGGATTTGAGGCTGGATCCGGACTTCGTGAAGCGGATGAAAGCCTTCAAGTTCACCGTTTTTCCCCCGGCCCTCTACGCGATCATGGCCATCTTAGCGGTAACTTCTTTGGGCGGAGCGCTCTCCGCGGGCTCGGCGACGTGGCTCAGGTGGGCGCATTTTGCCGCCGCCTGGCTGGTCTTTGCCTACAATTCCAAAGTTCTGCTCCAGGAATGGCGGGCCGTCGGGGAGAACTCGAAGCTCCTCCAGCGGGTCAATGAAGCGGCCGCGTCCAAAGCTCCGGCCGGAGCGAAGCCGCTTTACGAGGAAGTCGCGGTTCTAGCGGACGCCGTGGAAGAGTTCGAATGGGGGACCCACGTCTATGCGATGGGCCGGTTTCTGACGTTTTTGGCCTACAACACCTGGCTGCCCTATCTCTACTTCAGATTCATCGTGGGCTATTTCAAGATGCCTTGGTGGCCTTACCTGGTTCTGAGCCTGTTACTGTATTTGGCTGGGTCGTATCTGACGCTAAGGTACCGAGACTTCCGCCCTGGGTTTCGGAAGTCCGGTTTGGCTCAGGGATAACTCCCTTGAGCTTGCTCATCAGCATCTCTAGCTTTCTATCTACATTGCCGCCCTCGGGGTGCGCGGTCCGGTAGCCTTGGATGAGTTCATAGAGCAGATACTGTTCTTCGACGGGGGTCGTGAGTTTTTTGGCGACGCGAATGATGCTGTCGTAAGGAGTCGATTTGTACCACCACTCAGGAAGCGTGCGGCCGCGCTGGAGAAGCGCGCGGATGAGATGAGCCGCTTGGCCCGTGTGAAGACGGAGGTAGGTGGGCGACAGAAAACGAAACGCGCGCTGCACTTCTTCGTCGGACATGTCTTTCACGTTGGCGGCGAGCAGCCGGCAGACGTTGCCTTTCACGAGATCGTTGTAGGGGTTCACTTCGAGAAGCTCTAGCCACAAACCAAAGGCCGCGCGTCGGGGCTCGAAACCTTTCGGGCGGAGGATCTTCTTCCAGTAAATGTACTCGCCGCGCGTTTGCAGGTACGCGGGCCATCCCTGTACGAAACGGAAAGTCATGGCGAGCGTCACGCCGGAGAGCCAGCCCACGACGTGAGCGATGTGATCCACGTTGCCGAGCTTATTCGGGAAGAACTGCGCGGTGGAGAGGACGAGCTCCAAAAGAATGACGTCGACGAAGAAGAACCAGTTCGTCTTCAAGTTGATGGTTCCCGCCCGGCGGCTCGGAAACCAGAAGAAGTAGCGGGTGCGGAATCTGAAATTGTAGACGTAATAAGCGCCCATCATGGCGAAGATGCCGGCGGAGGAGCCCACGTGCGGAATGAACGCGGAAACTTCTGAAGTCCACAGCATGCTGAGTAAAAGGCCCAGACTTCCGCCTCCCAGGAAAATGAGAACTATGGCGGGAAAGGAAACGAAGGTGGAAAGAATGCGCGCGCCCGCGAAGACGCCGATCAGATTCAAGAGCAAGTGGCTCGTGCTTCCGTGCAGGAAGTTCGCGGCGAGAAGCCGTTTCCAGTCCCAGTCGCCTTTGGAAGGCGCGATCTTCATGAGCGGACGCAGCTGGAGATAGGCGTGTCCTTCAGGTTTCAGCTCGGGAAGCCCCTGCTCGTTGATGTCGACCATGGAGCCCACTTCGTCCACGTAGATCCGGTCCGCATCGAGCGTGTCCTTCGCTTCCAGGAAAGCGATGCCCAGGCACAAAACGATGACGAGCGAAGGCCAAAGCTTTGGCGACAGGTAACGCGGCACTTCGGGCTTATAGGGGACGAGGAGGATCACGAAATTGGCCCTCCATGCAGTTTTTTCACCACCGACTGAGCGAGCTTGTCGTGAAACATTTCGAAATCGTCTCGAAAGAGCGGGAGGACGATGCCGATCACCGACAAGACGCTCGCGGCTTTTCCCACGGTCTCTCTAAAGAGGGCGACGGCTGGACGCAGGGGCTGGCCGGTTTGCGACGAGACCACGCGCAGGCCGAGAAGCAATTTTCCCGCGCTCCCCCGGAATCGGTTGATGGACCAGATGAAGTAGAGGTAGCCCGCGGTAACCTTCGTGACCAGCGCGAGGTAGAGCATGATGAGCGCGAGAGTGCGGCCGGTGGGATCCAGCGTGCTGATGTGAAGCACGTGCAGGGCGTAGCTCTCTATCGTATCGAAGAAGTTCTGAATCCCGGAGTTGGCGAGCGAAAAGAAAATCACGTCGAGCAGGAGTGCTGCCGCCCGCACGGGAAAGTCCGCGTTCGGGCAGTCGAGGAAGTGATCCTCCTCCGCCTCTACGAGCGTTTCCGAGAGCGTTCTCGGCTTCGCGGGTTTTCCTGGTGTGTAAATTCCCATGATTTACTCGTGGCTCGAGGTTCCCAAGGCTTTCGCGAGCTCCAAAATACGAGTCGTGTCTCTGCGAATGGTTTCGATGTCGAGAACTTCTCCCATCGGGGTGAGCACTCGGTTACGCGCTGCCTGACAGCGGAATAACCGGAACGCGAGCTCCACGCCGTCCTCCGCCCCAAGCCCTCTCAGCTGCAGGTGATTGCGCAGGACGAGCCCGCGCATCGTGCGGTCCGCTCCGAAGAGGAGCGCGAGCATCCCGAGCTCCACCGGAAGCGGCCAGAACGAGTCCCATAGCGGAGACGAGAGCATGAAGCGAACTGAGTTGAGTAGCGCCGGATAGGGAAGCCCGCCTTGGGGGAGATAATCTTTACCTTCCTTTGCCAAGCCCTCGAGTCCCTTTTTTAAAACGGGATGCAAGTCGAATCGTTTGTTGCCGATATCGAGAATTTCCCGGATGGCGCTTTCTTTTTTGGCCCAAAAGAGCTGAACTGCGGGTTCGAGTCTCGCCCAGAGCTCGCACTCGACGGCAAAGATCCGGCATTGCGCTTCGAACCGTTCGGATCCGGCCTTCTGAAAGGCTTGCGCTTCGGCGAGATAGTCTTCCGTCTTCTCATTTAACTCGGTCGCCACCGTCACGGGCGCGACTACGGCAATCGGAGCGGGAGGCGGCGCGGGCGCCCGAGGGGGCTCGGGCAAATCGACGGGCTTTTCATGAATGGACTTCAAGACGGTGACCTCCTCGAGGTCGTCTTCCGTTTCGAAAATCTCCGGAACGCTTTCCACCACTGGAGGCGGCGTGTGCGTCTCTTTCACCGGAGGCGGTGAATAGAACGCCGGCGCGGGCGGAGGCGTGGGACGAGGCTTCTGTTTTTGATTGAGCGTCTCATCCGCTTCCGCGTGTGTGTCCCAAAGGCTTTCGGCTTCCGCCCAACTGGAGCTCATTTCCGACACCGCTTCCTCTTCCGCGGGAGGCGGAGGAACGAGCGTCAGCGTCGGCGCGGGAGCCGCGCTTTGTGCCCGGCTCGATTCGAGGTGGGTGGTTACGAATTGCGTTCCGGCGTCGCGGTGCCTGAGCTCGTGCAGGGTTTCGTTGCCGGTCGCCCCCATGGTTTCGAGCTCCATGAGAATCTGGCAAAAAAGATCTTTGCTACGGTGGTAGCTGTCTTGAAGGTCGGCGAGCTCCGGAGGCGGCATGCCATCGGCGAACGCTTCGTCAATTTCCTCGAAGGAGGTTTGAATGCTCTCCAGCGTTGCGTCCTCGATTCTTTGATTCCCTGCAAACGGTTCCGCGAGAAGCTCATCGAGTAATCGATTCACTTCCGTCATGCGGTGAGTAGGGATGAAAGTTTTTGCTTCCATAACGCCCTCACTGTTTCATTTTGGTTTGTGAACGAAGCTGATTTCTCAAATCGCGCTTCGCGCGGTCGAGGAGTGCTTTCACTTCCTCTTCCGTCGTGCCCAAATCGCTGGCGATCTTTTTCGGGCTCGACCCGTTCAAGAAAGCGCCGAGGATTTCCCCGTTCTCGGGTTGCAGTCCCTGGAGGGACTTTTCCAGCTTCAGCCAAACGGCCTCCACTGCTTCCTCTACGACGCTTTCTTTGACTAGCCCTTCGACGTCTTGGTTTAAGCTCTGTCTCGGTTTTGTCATACGCTCCGTCCGTTCCTAAGGCGCGGCCTGGTAGCCGCATCTCTGACACACCTAGTCTATCGGCGGTTATGACGCGTTGCTTTATACCCTAACTTGTTGGATGCCTCGGGGGGTGATAAGGTGGGGAAAACCCGGAGCCGTAATGTATAGTCAAGTTCGCGGAATCATTCTGTTATTCAGCCTTAGCCTCAGCTGTGCGGTAGCCCCCTGGCTTACCGGTTGCGCGACCACCTCAGCCAACCCCGAAGACCCCGAAGGGCTTTATAAGGAAGCCGAGGAAGCTCTCAAAGACGAGCACTACCTCATCGCTTTGGAGCGGTTTCGGGACGTCAAAAACCGCTTTCCTTA
>JAYUGC010000008.1:0-7264 GCA_043767805.1 Pseudomonadota bacterium
AATCAGCTGGAAGTGAGCTATCAGCTTCCCGAGGCTTTGGTCGGCAAAGGGATGCCGCCCATTTCCTTCACGGGGCAGCTGGGCGATTCCTTCGTGGACGTGCAGGGCACTTCCGTCAAAGGCGTCTGCATGGTGTTCGCGGAAAAACCCCTGACCTGCATGCTGCGCTATCCGAAAACGATCGTGAACGAGGCGTCTCGCGCGCAAGTGCTTCAAGATAGCTTCACCGGAGCCGAGCTTCTTGGCCGCGAGAAGGTAGGCCGTTTCTTCAGTAACGATCCCGCCGGCGTTCTTTCCATCGTTCTTCAATAGGATGATAGAATGAACGGCTTATGTGCCGGGGAAAACTGCTTTGCCTTTTGCTTTCGTTCGTCACGCTATGCGGTAGGGCGGACGAGGCCATTCTTTACCAAAAACTCGAATGGGGCTCGGCCGAAGCCTTTAATCCACTGTCATTTTACCTAAACGGCGCCTTCGACACCGCGCAAAATCCCACCTACTTCAATCAAGAGCACTTCTTCTCCAATCACGGAAAACTCTGGGATCGCGTGAAGAGTCCCGGTGCCGCGATCGAGGCCAACGGTGGGATGGGAAAGTTTCTCCGGGAGGAGTTCTACGGACTGCGTTCGATTCCGAATTGGACGCTCCATCTCATGGGGGGAGGTTACGATTTCAGATACCTCGCCGAGTGGTATCAGGCGCGGGGTGTGCCGAAACCGTTTTTGCTCGCGTTTCTGACTTCCTATCTGACCAACATCGGGAACGAGGCTCTCGAGACCACCGGCACCAAGCTCGCGGCCACCGACAATATCGCCGATCTCTATTTCTTCGATCTCGCGGGAAAGTTCCTCTTTCTCAATGAGGACGTGGCGCGGTTTTTTCAAAATACGATGCAGATGCGTCCCTGGCATTACCAGCCAATGCTGAGCTTGAACGATCTTCGCATTCAGAACGCGGGACTTAATTATGTAATGCGTCCTAAGTGGTTCGGAGATGACTGGCGCCCCTTCATTCATTTCGGCCTGCTCATCATGGGAGGGGTAAGTAAGCGCTTTAGCCCGTCCGACAGCCTCTCGGTTGGGTTTGGCGTGATGCCGACCGACCCCTTGGAGCTACAGGGCGATTTCGTGACCGGCATTTACTGGGATAAAGACGACTCGCTGCTCGCGTCCCTCACATTGAACGGCACCACCAATCTCGCTTTTCGAGTGAACGTGTACCCCGGGGTCATCCATATCTCGAACTGGGACGTGGGTCTTTTCGGGGGAATTTCGAAATCGAAGTCCGTGGTGTTCGGCGCGAACGTTAGTTTGCCCATCGGTTTAGGAGTCGCTTTTTAGGCACGAATTGTCGAAGTTTTAGACAGCCCTCCTTGCTGAAACCTTGTTGAAAGAGTTCCTGTGCATTCTGGGTTGTCCCTTAGGAGGCCCTCAATGCGTAATCTCATCGTTTTCCTCGTCTTCATCTCCCTCATTTCTCCGGCTGAGGCGGAGACTAAGATTGTCGAAAAATCCGTTGCCGACCTTCAGACGGCCATGGCGGGCGGCCAGCTCACTTCCGTGGAGCTGGTGGGCGCCTATTTCGATCGCATCGAGGCCTACGATCGCAAGGGCCCTCAAATTAGAGCGCTCATCAAGACTTTGCCCCGCGCCGAGGTAATTCACCAGGCGACGCTTCTCGATTACGAGAGAAAACACGGCCGCGTTCGCGGCCCCCTGCACGGCATTCCCGTCATCGTGAAAGATTCCATCGACGTCCTGGGCCTTCCCACTAGCGGAGGCGCGACGATTCTGAAAGACGCTTATCCGAAGGCGGATGCGTTTTTGATCGCGCGCCTTCGAAACGCGGGCGCGATCTTGATCGGAAAAACCAACCTCGATGAGCTCCAAATGCAAGGAGTGGGCTATAGCACTCTCGGCGGCCAAACAAAAAATCCGTACGCATTCAACCGCATTCCCGGAGGATCGAGCGCGGGCTCGGGAGCTGGAATAACCGCTAACTTCGCGGCCATCGGCATCGGCGCGGACACTAACGGCTCTTTGCGGGCTCCCGCCGCGAACAATAGCTTATGCGCGCTGCGCCCCACGGTGGGTCTCATCAGCCGCAGAGGGTCTTTACCCGGAACCGACGCTATCGACGTTCTCGGGCCCATGACGAAAAACATGAGCGACCTCGCCGCGACCTTAGACGTTCTGGTTGGCGTGGATCCCGCCGACCCGATCACGCTCAGAAGCGTGGGCAAGGTTTCCACCGTAAGCTATACGTCTTATCTCAATAAGAACGCGTTGATGGGCGCACGCATTGGTTACATCAAAAACTTCTTCGACTTCAACCGGTCGCTTGCTCTTCCCGGACACTTCGAGGCGTGGGACGTTTCGAAGAAAGTGCTGACTGATCTTCAGGCCGCGGGCGCGTTGCTGACCCCGATAGAGCTCAGTCCCGCGAACGATCCTCTGCTGAGCCGAGTGGTCGATGTGTCCAGTTACTTGGAGACAGGCAAGACGCATTTGTTGTGGGATCGGTATTTGCCGGCCCTCCAAGGCAAGTCCTTCGCTTCTTTTTCAGAGTTCGTATCGAAGGGTTGGGGCCAGCTTTTCGCCGGCTCGCCTCTCGATCTAAAGCTATTCAAGCAAATCGCCACAATCATAAAGCTCGCCGCTAACTACAATCCCGCGGCGGAGGCGACGGCGAACGCAAAGCAGATTGCCTTGCAGCAGTACTTCGCGAGTCAGTTGGACTCTCTGAAACTCGACGCCATCGTCCTGACTCCGACCGGCAAGATGGCGCGCATCACGGATGGGGGCTATGTGAACGAGTATGTGAAAGGACTCTTCAATATCGAGCTCGATCAGCCAGGGGTTACTCTCAGTTCCAATGGCGGGCTTCCCACTCTCTCGGTTCCTGCGGGCTTTACTCCGGATAACATACCTCTCGGACTCGAGTTCGTCGGCCGCGCTTTTTCCGAGCCCACGCTCATTCGCTTGGGCTACGCTTACGAGCAAGCCACGAAACACCGTCGCCTGCCGCCAAGCACCCCAGCTCTCCCAAAGTAGTATCTTAAAAGGTACGCTGCACCTTTTAAGATTACTCGAGGGTGCAGTGGGCTTGAAGGGCCGAAGGGCTAAGGAAGCCTGGGACGGCGGCGTCGGCGCTCTTGAGCTCCGTGCACGTCACTTTGAAGTCGAGAACGTTGCCTTTGAGCTGAGTATGAATGGCGCAAGCGCCCGAGCCCGCGAGGCTCCAGGGAAAGCCGAAGCGATCTTTGTACTCGACCGTGGAAGCGGAACCGGCCTCGAGATCCCACTGCAAGGTCTCATTGCGGGAGAGGGTGGAGAAGTCATTGAGCTTGAGGCTCCAGGAGCCCGAAGGCTGGCCTTCCGCTCGGATGAAGAGGTGACGATTTTTGACACGGCACTTTGCTTCCGTCGTGTCGGCCTTGGCCCAGGCTGGAACGATGAGCAAAACGAGCATGGCGGCTTGTCCGAACTTTCCCATCACACTCCCCTTAAAAATTGAGTCTTCTTATAAAGGATCACGGGGCTCCGAATCAACACTGAGTGAGGTCTAGACAAGTGGCTGGCGTGTTCCGTCACCGCGTGCGGCGTCTCGCCTGCAAACATTCGGTATTAGGGCGGATCGTCTCTGTGTTCCATCGGTACACAGTTTGCTCTTCCTAACTCTCGGGAGAGTTTGATGCGGCCGAAGGTTTTACTCATATGGTTTTTGACGCTGAGCCTAAGCGCGCAAACCACTTTGCGCGGGGCTGAGCCGCAGTCCGCCCCCACGGCTCCCGCGAACGTTCCTCCCTCCGTCGAGAAAGTCCTGGAACTTCAAAAGCTCGTGGAGCTTGCCGACAGCCCGGACTGGGTCCTCGTCATGCTCGGCATCGGCGTGGGCTTTTGGGGTGGCAAGGGCCTCATGGGCGACGTCAGCACGATCGTGACCACCTCCTTGCCTGCCGCCGTCAAGTTGCACCGGGCGATCAAAATCCTAAAAATGGGAGAGGACGCCGAGAAGGCGTTACTGAAGCTCGGTGAAGATTTGCGTCCTTTGGGTAAGGAAGCCAAAGTGGCCGCCGATTCGCTTCAAAATCATTTGAATAACGTTCCGAAGCGAATGAGTCACCGGAGTAACCTTCAAAATCAAAAGTTCGATGAAGTCCGCGATCATTTGGCGAAGCCCGGGGTTCGCGAGACCATTTCTGAAACGGCGGCCGGCAAGACGTGGCTTGGCGAGTACGATCGTCTTTTGAAAGAACAGCAGCGCACGCAAGCGGTGTTGCTCGAACGTTTCGTAAATGGCACGGCGACTCTGTCCGAGCTTTCGGGTAAAGCCAATCGCCTGGCGCACGGCTATTTGCGGATGGAAGATCTCGCTCACCGCCCGCTGAAGTACGATGCGGTTCCCATGCAGTTTGGACCCATCGGAGGCACCAATATTTACATGGATGGCGGCTTCATCGGAGAAGTTCCCGATCCGAGAAACCTGACGCTTTTCGCGCACGGCCCGCTCACCAGGTGCGGCGATCTCATCGCGAAGATTCGCGCGGCCCGCGATCGCAATCTCGTTCAGCTCAAAGTCGATTCCGTGGTCAAGCCCTCTGCCCACTTAGCGACCCTAGGGCTTGGGCTCGGTCTGTACCGTTGGGGCGCTTCTCTGGTCCAACACCGGACGAACAATACTCCTGACGTGCTTCTCGAACAGCAGAAGAGCAAAGCCCAGGCGGAGACGTTTCGCGAGATCATTCGTTCGGGTGAGCTCAATAACTTGACCGATCAGCTGCGCGAAGCGCGTAAGACCGGCAAAGATCAAGACGTCCGCGAAGTGTACCGCGTTTTCCGCGAGGCCCTTCGTCAGCAACTTCCCGAAATGGCGGAGTCGATCCGGCAGAAAACGGATCCCGTCCTGCGTGAAAAAGCGGATTTCGAAAAGAACCTTTGGGCGTTCTTGAGAAATGATGAAATGGCCGATGCGATCTTTGATGTGTCTCTGGGAGAAGCGGCCCGTCTGGAAGCCAAGACCACCAGTCCCGAGACGGTGTTCAATCTCCTGCTGTCTTCGGAGGTGGAGAGTAAGCCCCAGGTGGACCGGCTTCTCATGCGCCACTACGGGACGGCTTTGAAGTTTCTTTGGCCGAAGCTCACATTCGACGGTAACGCGATCCCAGTGGATGCGGCTCATATCGCTGATGCGGTGAGCGCGTCGGGCCCGAAGCTCCAAGAGATCATCAAGGCTCGTACGCTTAAAAAGTCCACCTCGACGACGGGGGAGCCAAAGGTCCCCGGCATCCTCCCGGCCGCGCAAACCTCGTTGGAAACCGCGCCGGCCAAGGGAGAAGTCGTGCTTTCCTCCGCGGTTAACGCAGTGGATTATCAAGGCGTCAGGTAGTCCGTCGTACGTGCCGATAAGGGATGGAGTACTCTCCCTCCATGTCGGTACAAGCTAAAAAACTCAACACCATCCGGCACCGCATCCGAAAATTTCGGGACCGGGAATCCGCCGAGTCAAGTAAACTGGGCCGTCTTGCCTTTCGCTTGCTTCGCTGGGCTTCGATGCTCCATCACGAGTCCTTGAAAGACGACGTGCGCATGCGCGCCGAGAGCATGTCCTTTCTGATGGTGTTCTCGCTCTTGCCGCTGACCGCCGGCCTCTTTTTTCTCTTCTCGGTGTTCTCTCAGTTCGGTCTCGTCCAAGATGCTCTCCAAGACGGAGTCACTAGATTTCTCTACACGATTCCTGAAGGGCACCGGGAGTTCGTGCAAGACCACGTGCTGCGTTTCAAGGATGCCTATCTTTCCTCTCTCCATCAAAAGAGCGGATCCATCGGAATCTTCGCGCTGTTCATTTTGATCTGGGTCGGGCTTCAGCTCTTTCGCAACGTCGACCGGGTCTTGAACGACATCTGGTCGTCGGATACGAACCGTCCTTTTTTCGAGCAATGCCGCAACTTCCTGGTGGTCTCGGTGGCGGCGCCCATCACGCTCATCGCCGCGCTATCCGTCCCGCTGATTCTAAAGCGCACGTCCGCGGGCGTTTATCTTTTTGCGACACTTCCCTTTTTGGGATGGCTCCTCAATGCGGTCATCGCTCCGTCTCTCGCTTTCTTCACTTTCGCGCTCATTTACCGTTTTGTGCCCGTGAGGAAGATCCGGTGGCGGTCCGCGCTCTGGGGAGCGCTCTTCTCGACGATAGCCCTACATCTGGCGAACTTCGCGGTGGAAATCTATTTCCGGTTTGGCACTCAGACGGCGTACGGCAAGGCGGCCGGCGTTCCCATCATCGGGTTCTGGATTTATCTCGTGTGGATCATCGTGATCCTCGGGGCGGAAGTGAGCTACCTAGTGCAAAATGGGCGAGATTTGCTCGATACCCCTGTTTGGGATCCTTCGCTGCACGAAGCTGAAGGTATGCTGTCGGTGCTCACCGAGTTGTGGCGCGCGCATAAAGAGGGAACTAATCCCGTCGAGTTCGATCGTTTGCGAGACGTAACGTCCCTCCACTCGGATCAGTTGATGAACGTCCTGCAGTACCTGGAAGGGGCGAAGCTCGTTCTCGAGTGCGCTATCGCCGACGCCCCGGAAAAGGGCGCTTATGCGCTCGCTCGCGATCTTTCCGAGATCGAAGTGGGCGGCTTACTCAAACGCTTCTTTCATTCTCCTCGGTCGGAAAGCTCGGTCGGCCAGTTTTGGAATCAGGCCATCGATAAGTGGACCGCGGGCTTTGATTCCTACCGCATCGCCGATCTCGCCGCCGAACCCGCCAAAAAACGCACGGAACGTAGCTAAAAGTATCCAGACATCTTTGGGAGGGGACTTTTGGGGTGTGAAAGCACTTTTATTTGCCGCTTCGCTACGAAAAGACTCTCTCAATAAAAAGTTTATCCGAGCCGCCCATAAGGCTTTGCCCGCTACGTCCGAGGGGCGGGTGATTGTGAGCTGAACCAGTATCCGATGCCGGTTTATGACGGCGATATCGAGGCCGGCTCAGGCGTTTTTGACGAGGTGCATAAACTCTCGGAACCGATCTGGCAGGCGGAGGCCGTAATTATCTCCACTCCGGAGTACAATGGCGGCATGCCCGGTTCTTTTAAAAACGCCGTCGACTGGCTCTCGCGGTTGAAGCCGGTTACGCTCACCGGAAAATCGGTGTTCCTCCTCGGTGCTTCTCCCGGCGCGTTTGGCGCGGTCCGCGGACTTTGGCGCAGCCGAGTGCCTCTCGAAGCTCTCGGAGTCGTCGTGTACCCGGAGATGTTCCGGCTCAGTCA
>JAYUGC010000009.1:0-18632 GCA_043767805.1 Pseudomonadota bacterium
TCTACCGAAAACAGGAAGAGGAGCTCTGGTGGTATTTTCTGAAGGCCGATAACACGGGCGTTCCCGACGGCTGGATTCCTTATTACCGGGTGCTCGGTAAGGTCACCAAAGTAGGCCAGGCGCCTCGCCCCACGCGGGAGACCCGCCGCGACGACGTCCGCCGTCTGTGGCGCTCGCGCCTGGGATACGCCGTCTATGCGTCACGCCTGACCGGCCGGCTTCTGCAACGTTCCCTCCTGGGACGCGCAATGCATGGGTAAGCCACTCGTTTCCATCGTCGTGCCGACGTTCAACCGCGTGCGCTTTCTCCGGCAAACGATCTTGTCGCTTCTCGCCGAGAAAGACGTCTCGACGGAAATCTGGGTGGTCGACGATGCGAGCGAAGACGACTCCATGGATTCCATCCGCGACCTTCCAGTCGGCCAAATCCGTTTAGAGAAGAATCGAGGCGTCAGCCGCGCGCGGAACGAAGGGCTCAGTGTCTGCCAAGGCGAGCTCGTCACTTTTTTCGATAGCGACGACCTTTTGGTTCCCGGCGGCATAAGCCGACGAGCGAAAGCTCTCCTCGCGCTTCCCTCGGCGGTTGGGGTCGGGGGCACGCAAGCGGGCGATATCGACGCGGATGGGAATCTGCTCCCTCACCGCGTGCAACTCCCACCCAAGGAACCACTCACCTTGGATTTTTTTCGGCGGGGTGGAGTTTACTGCCTGGGGCCTTGGCTTTATCTCTTTCGCCGGAAGGCTCTAGAGGAAGCAGGCGGCTTCGACGAGACTTTGCAGCTCGCTTCCGACAGTGATCTCATGTTTCGTTTACTCGGCTCGGGCTACGTGCCGGTCCTTCCCATTCCCGTCATGCTCTACCGTTTTCACGAAGGAAATTTGAGCTTTTCCGATGCCGAGCGCCCGGCCATGAGGCCACGTGCTTTAGCCGAAACTTACTTAGTGAATGCCCAGTACGGCATTCCCTTGCGGAGCTAGCCATGAAGCTGTCCATCGTCATTCCCATTCACAATCAGGGCGCGTTTCTCTTCGCGGCTTGCGAGAGTCTCCTCAGAGAGCGGGCGGACACGGAAGTGATCGTCGTGGACGACGGATCCACCGAGGAGCTTTGGGACCTACTCGGCGAGCTCAACGTAAAATATTTCCGCCTGGGACGGCGGCAAGGCGTCGCGGCGGCTCGCAACTACGGGGGCCGGCAAGCGAGCGGTGAGTATCTGGGCTTTCTGGATGCCGACGATAAATCGGCCGCGGGTGGGCTTACTTGGCGAGTGGATTATCTGGACGCGCATCCTGAGTTCCGCGCGGTAGCGGGCGCCTTGGGCCAAATCATTGGCGAGGACGGCCTTCCTCTCCCGTCCTTTACGTTTCCTTGGGCGGCAACGCCGCTCCCACCGCTCCTCACACGGGAATGGGCGCGCGCCCGGGGACCGATGCAAACCGCGGCTTGGTCGCTGACGTTCCGCCGTGATTTTTTCCTGGAGCTGGGCGGATTCGACGAGTCGTTACGTTTCGATCCAGATACGGATCTCCTCACGCGGGCCCTGGAGCAGACATCCATTCCGTACTTCGCGAAAGCGGTCGTCGATTACCGCGTGCACGCGGGAAACCACTCGCGTCTGGGCGGCATTCCCGAGTTCCGGCAAAAGCCTCACGTCCTGGCCGAAACGTGGCTTTCCTATCTCGCCGCCCAAGCTAGACAGTAGCGCGGGGCATTTCCACCATGCGGCCTTGGCCGTAGTGGAACATGAGCTCCAAAGGCTCGCCGGCCTCGAGATCTTGGATATTTTTAGGCGAGCGGTGCACGGGGAAGCGAAACTTCGCGAGGTATACGTCGTGCTGCAGTTTCTCGACGCCGGGAGGAAGGGTCTTATCCTCGTCTATAGTGGCGTTTCTTTCTCCGCCCCGCCGGCCCCGGTTTTTCGCCGACAGAGCCAGAAAGCGCACGTACTCCTGGAGCGCCGGCGGCTCTTCTCCAAGCTCCTGGGTGACGAACTCTGAAACCCACTGCGCCTCTTGGCAGAGCTCAGCGACCGAGCTCGAAGGCAGAAAAAAATCGGCAAGCGACTTACCATGGCGCGCGAGAAACGCATCCATGCGCCGTAGGCCTTCCATTAGGCGCAAGCCCAGTTTCTCGCTCACGGTCTTCACACCGAAACGGAAGTGATCCCGGTAGTAGCCTCGAAGCCGCTTCGCCCATTCGTCCCCGCGCGCGAAATCTTGCTCGGAAAACTGCGGCGTGCGGAACACCCGATAGGGCGCTTCGGGCTCAAACACGATGCCGAGCTTATCTGCGTTCGAGAAATAACTTGAGCCCGGGAGAAGCGTGAGCCGATGGACGTTAACCAGATTGGCGTCGAGCTCCAGCGCGAAATCGAGAGACGCTTCGAAATCTTCGTACCGATCCCCGGGCAATCCGTAAATGACGTCGATATTGAGCTCGAGGCGGGAAGTCAGGGAACGAAGGCGCTGAAAATTGGAACGAAACTTGTCCGCTTCGAACCGGCGCCCCGCGATCTTCAAAGTCTCCGCATTGGTGGTTTGCAGGCCAAACGCGATGTAACCCGACTTGAGCCGCGCGAGCCGCTCGATGAGCTCTTCGTTGAGAAGCTCCGCCACCATCTCGAAATCAAAAATGCAGCTCCCGCCCTCTTCCTCCAAAATGATGTCGAGGATCTCGACGAGGCGCTTGCGATGCATATTGGAAACGGCGTCGGCGATCCAAACCCGGCGCACCGGAGATTTCATGATCGCCCGGAGCTCGGCTTTTACGCGCTCGAGCGGGAAGTAGCGAACTTGCCCCAGCACGCCCCAGGTGCAAAACCCACAGCGAAAGGGGCAGCCCCGGTTCGTTTCGAACGCCGCCAGATGGCTTCCCACGGTTTCCAAGTTCAGAGCGCCCGAGAGAAAGGGAGACGGGACTTCGCTCAAATCCGCGATGAGCGGCCGCTCGAGATTGGTGACGACTTCGCTGTCTTCCCGAAAGGAAATGCCGCTGACGGGCGATAGCGCCGCCTTGTTCCACCCCTGCTTGATCACTGAGAGAAACAGATCTCGAAAGGTGTGCTCGCCTTCGCCTCGAACGACCAGATCGAGCGCCGAATGCCCGAGATAATGGGAAGCGCGGTGACTGACTTCGGGGCCGCCGGCGAAACATTTCTTCGCGGGGTCCAAGGCCTTTAGCCCGTTAATTACTTCGAGCATTTTTGCCACGTTCCACACGTAGCAGGAGAAGCCCACGAAATCGGCGTCCTTCGCTTTTTGAATGAGCGTTTCGGCGTTGACGTCGACGTTCTCGTCGATAACTTCCAAATCCAGGCCGTCGCGCAGCTCGGGTTCGTCGAGCCATACGGCCTTCATTAGGTAAGGCGCCAGAGCGACTCCCGCGCTTACCGGATTCAAAGAGACTAAAAGCACTTTGGGTTTTTTCATGGGTGGGGATCACCCGGCGGCCGGTAGAGACGGCACTGCTCGCAAACGACCTTGCCACTAGCCGGCGCACCCAGCGTCGGGACGAAACGGCTCCGAGCAAAGCGGTAGCTTTCCCCGTTCCAGATGTCGTCGAAACTTTGGGTGAGAAGATCGCCCATGACGGCCTCCTTCTTATTGGCCCAGCAACAAGGGGTAATTTTCCCCTCGGGGTTGATCACGCAGCTGTCAAAAAGGGCGCCGCACCGGCCTGGGGCGGGTGCCGGGCCTTCGGAATCCTTGTAGTACTCGCGGATGTCGGCGGCCTCCGAGGGGAGCCACTGCCGCTTCCAGCTTTCTCCGTCGCCTTCGACGGGAAAATCCACCCACTCGTATCCCAGAAAAAGCTGCTTGCGTTCGAAGTCCACGCCCAGCTCGTCGGCAATCGCCTTCACCTTCGGGGCATCGGCCTCGTTCTTTTTGCTCACGATGAAGCCCACCGTGATGCGCGGCAAGGCCGACTCTAACTTCTGCTTCGTGGCCACGAGACTTCTCAAATTGGAAAGCACGAGCGCGAGATTCCCGCCTTTGCGATGCTGCTCGTAGGTCTCCTGAGTCGCGCCGTCGACGGCGATACGCAAGTGATCGAGGCCCGAGGTGACGATGGCCTCGAAAAAGGCAGCGTCGCGAGTCAGGCTGAAGTTCGAGTGAATGGTGACCCGGATGCCGCGCGCGGTGGCAAGACGGATCATCTCGAAAATGTCGGGGTGCTGAAAGGACTCTCCAATGTTGAAGAGATTCAACCTCCGTACCGACGTCATTTTTTCCAGCACGCTCTGGAAAGTGGCGAGCGGCATCTTGCGCTTGAAATCGTTGGGAAGCCCCTGGCCAGTGGGGCAGAGCTCGCAGCTCAAATTACAGGCGCTCATCGGATCGAGGTAGAGCTGGGAGGGAAGCGGAATCCGCCCCGAAATGGCGTACTCCATCCAGGTCTTTTTTCCCATGCCTTCGGGAGAACGGAGGGACGTTGGTGCTTCCATGATTGAGGATCTCTCGGGCTACAACTAAAGCGGGGGTGATTTTCGCTGTCAACCGCTCCGGGTCTTCTATTGCGCCGCCAAAAGAGAAAGGAACGCGAACCAAGCAGGAAAGCTGTTACATTAGCGGCGTCACGATGAACGCCAGACTCTTTAATCGTCTTCGCGCCGGAATCGACGGCCTTTGCCACTGGCCCCTCGTTCGCCTGGCCGGCACGGATTGCTACTGGTGGGCCGCGTCCGCGGTGGCCCGCAAGCTTTACCGTTTCCCGGGCGTGCGTTCCGTGGCGCTCCGAGGCGGAATGGTCAGAGGGTGCCGGCCGGGGATTTCCGATTTGGATTTCACCGTCCTCCTGCACGACGAAAGCTTTGAGACCGAAGTGACTCAGTCACGCGCGCTCATCGCCGAGTACCGAAGCTTGAAGCGATTCGTGCCGATGCTCGGAGAGCTGACGCTGACCACGACCGGACGCTGGTCGCACTTTGAACGGCTGGCTCCCGGCCCGGTCCTTGGCTACCGCGATCAGCTGCGGTTTCACAACGGACGATGGACGAAGGCCCGGTGCGAGGCCGTTCCCCACGCGGCGGCGCGTTTCGCCCTCGCTCTCGATCACTTTCGTCTGGCTCTCCACGCCGCCCAGCTCGACGATAGCCGCTACGGCCGCATCGTCGCCGCGAAGGAAATGCGAAAAGCGGGGAAGTTTGCGGGAGACGAAACGGCGGGCGAGGATCCGATCCTGGTTTTTCTCGCGCTCGATCGTTTGGCCACCGAAGCCGTTCAAGACCGGTTTTTTACTCCCGAGCTGACTTGGCCCGAAGCCCCCGTTTTAAGGCGAGCGGCCCACGCGGTTCTCGGAGACTGGCAGATTGCCACTTTGCTAAAACGGCCCGGTTTTTCCGAAGGAGTGGCAGCGGGCGATGCCCCCTTCTCCCTCGCCGCCTCTCCCCACCACGTGCGAACGTGGATGCCCGCGCTGCTTCGCCGGGAAAAGGGCGAGTCGCGCCTTCCCGTATATCCGCTTTCTCCCGCCATGAGCGAGTGCCGCGCGAGAGGATGGGCGGGTTGGTGGCCCACCGAGCCGCTGGCCCAATTTCCTAACTCCGGCGCGCCCTCTCCTGAGCGAGGCGGGCATCTGCTTCGCAGCCTGGTTGAGAGACTCTGTCACGACAGCATTTGCCTCGTGCCCGGGCGCCTGACCCTCGCCGCCGACCGCGAGAGCGATCTATGGGAGACGCGTTTTTCCGTCGAGACAAATGCGCTTAGGCAAGCGTTGCGCCTGGATCCGGTCGCCAAGCAATCCCAGGATCGCCTCAGTCACGGCATCACCTTGGCGCGCTCCGCCATGGAGGCTGTTGCCCTGGCCCGGGATCGATCTTGGCTCAACTAACAACGCTGAGCACCAGAAAGCGACTCGATTTTCTCTTGGCGGGGCTCAAACCCTTCGGTTATCCTTCCGGAAACTCTAACGAATTAACCACTCGCGGATGAAACCCATGGACGAAGAGCGCTACCGAACCAGTGAGTCTGCCGTCTACCGCGAGGTAGGAAACGAGCTCGTCGTCATTCAAGTCGAGACAGGACACTTCTACTACTTCAACAAGACGACCAAACAGTTTCTCGATTTCTTCCGCCATCCGGCGAAGCTCGACGATTTTCTTTCGCGCGCGGGACTAAGCGACGACGCCGAGCTCACCTACCTCAAAACGTTTTTGTGCACCCTGAAAGACAAGCGCATCTTGGAAGCGACCGAAGCGACGGGGGTCATTCCCTCGGGAGGCGAAGTGAGCTCATACGACCGGCCCACGCTCATCCGCGAAGGCGAGAAGAAGCTCGACGAGATCGCGTCCGAAATTGCCGTGCTTACCACGGGCACTTTCCTCTAAAAAGCCCCGCCCCCGGCCTAAACACCTCTTTCGTGTAGTAACCCCACGGGTTACGCCATTCGCTTCCGCGCTGTTCACTTCTCAGACGAATTTCACAATTCGGCAGGCTTCCCGATCTGGAACGGACCCTGCAGTAGCAGAGCTTAAGCAAAGCACACTGGACACGCGACTTTGAGAGAACAACGAATGGCCTTACGACGCACAATTTGCGCACTCGCCTTAGGAATCGCTTTCACGATTCCCGTGCTTTCGGCGCGAGCCGATGAGGATCGCCGCACCCAGCAAGGAGACAAGGCCAGCAAGGAATTGAAGAAGAAGACCGAAGAGCAGCTGCTGCCTTCGCAGAAGATACATGAAGGACTTAAAGAAGAGCATCTAAAGAAGGCCGAAGAGGCGCGCCAGAATAAAGACGAAGGAACGGCTCAAAGAGAAGAACAGATGGCCATGATGGAGCAGATGAAGGTTCAACAGCTCCAGCAGCAAATCCAATCGAACAACGAGTCGGCTGACAAGAACGCGCAAGGCGCCGCAAAGCTCACCGAGACGGACGCGAACGACAAACAAAAATCTTATGATCCGAGCGTCGTTTCCGTGCGAAAAGGCGAAGTGCCTTCAGCTCCCGGACAAAAGCCTTCCGGCGGCGGTAGCCCTCCGGGGACCGAGCCCGCGGCTCCTCCCGCGCAGCTTGCGGACCTCAGCACTTTTTCTCGTGAGGCCTTGCCCCAGCCGGCAGTCGTCGCTCCGAAGGCCGAAGCGCCGCCCCCTGCCGCGAGACCGCAGACCATCGATCATCTTTTGGGAGACTTGGAAAAGGTAGACCGCGCGGCCGTCGTCTATGAGGACGGCGCGAAGAACGCGAATGGCGGCCAAAGCGGGGCGACGCCGCAATACCGTTTGCTCACTTCCGCTTCGGGTCAGGCGACGACCCCGACCGCGACGGTTTCTGGCGGTAGCTCAGACGGCGGAGCCGGAGGGGCGAATTCCGATATTTGGAAAGCGGAAGCGGAGAAACCCACCGGTGGCCGAGCGGTCGCAACCAGAGGCCCGGCTTCCGTCGGCGGCTCGACGTCCGCGCTGGAAGGCGAAAAGGCTTTGGGCGCGTTGGACAAGGATTTCTTCGAGCCCTGCCCGGACGCGAAGGAATGGAAAAAGATGTCGAAGGAAGCGCGCGGAGGCGTGCGCGACTCTTGCCAAAAATTAGCAAAGCAGTGCCAGGCCAAGCCCGCCGACAAAAAAGCTCCGAAGGGCACGAAACCCAAAGAGCTCGCCGCCGAGTGCAAAGAATGGCTCGGCCAAAAATCCAAGACCGAAAAGAAAACCGCGGCGAAGTAACGCCCGCGGCGCGTCCCGCGCGCTCGATCCGGGGCGGTCACTGGTTGCCCGCCGCAACTAAAGGGATCGTGAATTAGCGAATGTGGAGTTCCGCGTCGAGCTCTTGGATGCGATCCATGATCTGATCGTCGGACAAGCCTTCCGTGCCGTTCTCAAAGCGCGCGAGCTCCGCCGTCGTGGGAACGCGGTTCATGACGAGACTCGGCTGAAACGATCCGGTCGACTGAGGCGTGTGGCCGGCCATGTCGTTCGTCTTCCAGATGGAGTAATCGCGGATTTCGCCGAGCGCGACGAAGCCGTCCTTCATGCCGTCCACGTAGCCGTCGGAATGCCCGATAAGAGCCTTCCACAAAGCGTGACCGAAAGCGCTGCCCGCGCTGCCGTTCGGGCCATTCGGCTCCTCGGGATCCGTGCCGGGGCCGGTCGACGATTCTTCGGAGGGCTTGCTCGAAGCCAAGACCATGAGAGTGCGGCCCTGGGCTTGCCAGTCCTGCCAATCGGCCTTCTTCTTATCGAAGGAGCTGACCAAATTGCCCGAGTAGCAAGCCATCATGAAGACGACCACTTCGCTCGCGGGCATGGAAAGCGCGTTGTCCCGCACTTCGTCGTAGCTCACGCCGAACTGAAGACCGGTGTGAGAGCCGTGACCGCTCGAGTACTGCACGTACATGTCGTCGCGGGTGATGACCTTCTTCAAGTCTTGCCACTTTTGACGGAGCGCCGAAGCGTTGGAGCCGATGATCTTGGTTCCGAGGTAGTTTCCGCCGAGGTCTTTGGTGAAGATGTCGTGCGTGTGATTGATGTCGTACTTCACTTCGTTGCCCATCATGCCGGAGAGGGCATCGCCGAAGCCGATGTAGTATTTTTTGCCGACGTAGCCCACGCCCGTAATTGAGCGCGAGTCAGGTCCCACCGGCTGCACGCGGAGCGCGAGCAAGAACTCTTTCGCCGTGGCGCTCGCCGCGGGAGCGGAGTCCGATTTCGCCCAGCCGTAGTACCGATTTCCCCGGTACTCCATGGTGAAGGCTTTTACGTACACTGCGGAAGCCGAGCCCGCCGCCTGGTAGCGGTACTCGAGAATGTCCCACTTGAACATGCCATGCGGCTCCCCCTTCATGTCGGAGGTGACGACAGCCTTCGCATCGAGCTGCGATTTCAAATCGAAACTGCCCGCGGGTTTCACGCGAAAGTTCAAGGTGTCCGATCCCTTGGTCAGCGCGACGAGCAAAGTCTGATCGCTTCTCGCGTCTTGCGCAAAGGCCCAGCCAGTGGGAAGCGCGAGACTCAAAGCCTCCATGCCGTAAAGACCCGAACGCGTGGGGCCGCTTTTGCGGCGCCCTTCCGAAGCGGCGACGGCAGGCAAAGCCAGAAGACACAAGCCCAGACCGATCCAACCGAAGTGACGATTCATCGGGAAATCCTTTCAATTAAGGGGAACGCGGGGGAGGTTTGAGTGTAAGCATGACATAAACCTAGCCGTCGGCGGGCTCAGTAGTTCGGCCCGCCATAGCAGACGTTAACGAAGCAACTCGTTGACCTGGCGCGACACCCGTTAGGAGGTCCCGGCGAAGGGAAAGTGCGATACGATACCGCCACTCATGCCCCAAATTTTAACCACCTGGATCCGGCGGACTTGGCCCTTCGCCTTTGTCTGTGCGTGCGCGGCGTCGCCGCCGCGCGGTCTCGATACTCCCCCTACTCAAGCGGGAGTTCTGCCGGGCCTAGTCGAAGCGTTGAAGCTTCAGCCGCCCGATGCGGGGCTCCCCGATCCGGTGTCCGCCGAAGACACTCCCCTCTTTCGCCAAGCCGCGCAGGTCGACCGCTTGTTAAAAGGCCTCGCGAGCCCCGAAGAAACGAAAGCGCTGACGCAAGAGTGCCGCAAGAAGCGGGTAAAAAATCCGTTCTGCCCCATCGTTCGTGACGCCAAACGTCTAAAGTCTTTTTTCGAAGAGACCGAGCGGCCGTACAAGTTCAGAGAGCCTACGCCGAAAGAGCCTATGGCTCCCCAGATCGTCGACGGCAACGTCGTCAATTACGCGAAGTTAAAAAAAGCCGACGTCGACAATCTTCTGCCCGGCTTCAAGACGCTTACTCCCGAAGCTCTGACCATCGTCAAAGCGAAAGCGCTTTCCTCGGCGGGCTGTCCGGACAACGCGGCTATCGCGCTCGCGGCCACTCTGGAAGACGGCATGCCGAGCAAGGTGGATCCCAAGGAAGTCGCCGCGCTCTACGCGAAAGTCGGTGGCTGCTTTCCGAAACGCTCGGCGAACCGCGAGCACTTTCTCACGCGCGCGGGCCTTCTCTATTATTATTCCGCCGACTACGCGTCGGCGGCCACCGTGCTCGCCCGCGCCGAAGCTCAAGATGCTCTCGTGGGCCGCCCGCTCTATTGGCTCTACCGTTCTCGCAAAGCGCTCGGCGAGACGGAGAAGGCCGACCAGACTTTGAAAAAACTCTTTCGGCAGCATCCGCTCTCGTTCCACGCGCTTATGGCCGCGCTGGAGAGCGGACAAGCGCCCGAAACGGTTTTTCTTCATCCACCGACTCCCGTGAAAAAGCGATCGAAGCGCGTCCCTTGGGCCAATGCCTGGTTCGAAGACATCGAGACCATGAAGCGGTTCGGCTTCTTCGCCTCCTCCGAGCGGCTCACGGTGTGGGTCTCGGCGAAAGCCAAACGCCTCGAGCCGGAAGTGCGTCTCTATCTCGCCGAGTTCGGAAGCCCGTTTTTCAAAGTCACCCGGCTCACGGAAATTTTCATCCGCCGTCGTCCGCTCATGTCGACCGAGTCGTTCAAGCTCGCCTACCCGCTCGCCTACTGGCCGCTCATGGAGAGAAACGGCATGGATCTCGATCCGCTGCTGCTGCTCGCCGTGGGCAGAAAAGAGAGCAAGTTCGATCCTAAGGCGGTCTCTCCCGCGAACGCGCAAGGGCTTCTCCAGATTCACCCCGACACGGGTAAGCGCCTGACGGACGGCGCCGCTCTCGATCTCACGAACCCTTACGTGAATATCACGGTCGGCGCGCACTACATCACCGAGCTTTTAAAAAGACTCGATGGCCGTTTGCCTTGGGCCCTCGCCGCGTACAACGCGGGCGAAGAGGCTGCTCACTCCTGGATGGTGCGCTTTCCGTCGCCGGATCCGATTCTCCAAATCGATCTCATCACGTTCCGCGAGACTCGCAACTACGTGGGCTTCGTGCTCTCGAACTACTACTGGTACCGGCGGCTCTACCAGCCGGAGAAGGGCCAGCCCCTCGATTTTCTGGTTCCGCCGGAAGTCGCGCGTAAATAAGAAAGCCTCCCGTGCCACTACCGGCATCGGAAGGCTTTCCTAATGATTTCTTTGTTAGGTTAAGGTCCGGCCGCGCCGACTCCCTTGCCTCTCAGCATGAGATCGGAGTTCGTTCGGGACGCGTAACCGTCGTAGTAGCTGAAAGACGGAAACGCATCGAGCATGCCTACGGACCGCGGGTAGAACCGCACGACTACCGTGCAGAACGCCCGCGGTTCCAGCACACCCGTGCAGGAACCGCCCTCACCCGGGTAACTGCCACCCACGAACAGATAATTCTGAGACAGGTAGAAGCTCGCCGTCATCTCGCTCGCCTTTAACGAGCCAATGTTGGTGATCGTCAATTCTCGATCGGTGAACCTATCCACGGTCACCGGACCGAAGTCGTATATTGGTCCCCCGGAGACATTAAGCACCGCGGCTGGAGTCACGCCTTGTTGTCTTTGAAGCTCGCTGCCACACGCCGCAAGAAAGCTCAAATACACAAGCGGGACGCACCGGATGAGTCCACGGGGAACCGAGCCCCAAAGGGCCTCAATCCCCATACCCCTCATAACTCCTCCTTGAAACTATCCGGCAGACCCCCGCCGGCCGGACAGTATCCCAGTTCAGGATCGTCTCCCTCGGTGCGGGAATAGCGACGAGGATTATGTGATTATCCTCAAAATGGACCACGTCCGTGTGATTATCCGCAAAATGGCTTGGGATACCGGCCTAAGTGCGCGTCCCGCCGTTCCGCCGACCGAAAACGAGCGCGAGCCGCTTCGCAGTCCCCACGTCTGGCCATAAGTAACCCCAGCTGGTACTCGAGACTCGCGGCGACTTTCGGATCCGAAGCAAAACGATGCCCTTCGTTCCGCCAAAGCTCCGCGTAGCTTTCGGCGTCTCCCTTTTGAAAACGATAAGCGAACTCGGTGAGCCACACGCGGGGGCTGTCGGGAAGACGTAGGTGCGCTTGCGCGAGAAAGGCCTCTCCGTCCTCGTGGAACTGAGGGCCCAGATCCAGATAAGTCAGCGCGAGATTGCTCCAATTGAGCCCTACCTCCGCATGGTGCTTCACCTCGGCGGAGGCGTGGGCGACCCGAGACTCGAGCTCGCTCAAACGACGCTGGAGAGGAAAAAGGAGAACTAAGGCATGCGCGGCGAGCAACCACGGAAACCCCTTTGGGAGAACCGCGACGGAAAGCGCGAGCGCCACCGCCAGACAGGCCGCGGGGAAATAACCGTATCGTTCGGCACCGAGATTGAGATTGGGAATGCTTGCATAAAGCACGAGAGAGAAAAGAACGACGGCGAACCACGGCGCCGCGAGCGACTTTCGCCGAGCGGCAACCCACAAGCCCCCGCCTAACGCGAGGCCCGTAAGCACCATGGTTACCGCCCAGACGAAATTGGGCGCGGCCACCCAACGATCTAAGAGGGAAGTCGTCGTGAGCCCAAGACCCGAAAAAGTTTTCACCGCCCATTCGGCCCACGCGATGGGCGCCAGAAAGAGCTGCTTTGTACCGAGCACGCTGAAGCCCAAGACTCCGTCATAAGAGAAAGCCGAGCCGCGATCGGACAGAAGCAGAAAAGCGACCACAATCGCCCAAGGAATCGCGTAAGTGAGCGCGCGCTTACGTCCCGTCGCCGCGAAAACCAAGGCGGGGGCTAATCCCACGAACACTTCCTTGGAAAGCGCGGCCGCGCCCACCGCGAGAAAAGCCAAGAGCCAACGCGAAGTGGACGCCAGGATTACGGCCAGCAAAGTAAAACACGTGCCGAGGACGTCCATGCGGAACCAGGCAACGGAAAGTGCCTCGGCGTGCAACGGGAGCCACGCAAACCAAAGCGCGCCGAGTACCGCCGTGAAAAACGAAACGCGCGCGGAGAGCCACCAAAATAGAAGCGCCGCGGTCAGCGCGTGTAAAGTCAGCGACAACCACCGCTGACCCTCTACCCGTCCGCCCCCGGCCACTTGCCCCAAGGCAAGAGCGACATTGGAGACGGGCTTGGAGGGTTTCAAGGAAAAAAGAAACGCGTCCGCGCTGCTACCCACCGCGGCGAGCGCGGGGTTGTGCTCCACGAGCTGAAGATCGTCGAAAAGGTATTGCCCATGACGCAGTGGGAGCCACGGCACCACGGCGAGAAGAGCCACGGTTACAAATCCACGAAGGCGCATCACTCTGGAACTCTATCGGTTGTGCGCAGCCCGGGGCAATGTAGAATCGTCTCCATGCCACGGCGCTTTGCTCAATGGGCTCTTCTCGGTTTGGCGGTCGGAGCGTGTTTTCTCGCCTGGTCTCTCTCCGTCGATTATTTCGACTCCTACGACATTCTTTCCAATGCCCGCCGTCTGGTGGGCAACGGCTACGGCGAGTACGTGCGCGGCCGCGGCCTTTTGAGCGGCCCGCTCTTCGCGGGCTTCGCGATCGTCGAACGTTGGTTTCCGAGCTTTCCGTTTTTTCGCGCGGCTCATCTGTGGTCGCTCACTCTGACTCTCACTCTGGTGCTCGCCTTTCTTACGATCGCGCGCCGGATAAGCCCGCGTCACGCGTGGGCGGGAGCGCTCGCTCTCGCCTTGAACCCGCTCGTCGTTCACTACGGCGTCTTTGCCAAAGAAGACATTCCCGCGACGCTTTTCACGGTGCTTGGCTTTGCGGAAATCCTGCGCCGAGGCGTCGGCTCGGCGCCCCTGTGGTTCGCGCTCGCGGGGCTCATACGAGCCAATCTTTTTCCCGCCATCGGCGTCACCGTCTTTCTTTTTCGCTGGGGACAGAAAGAGAGAAAAGGCGCCGTTCGTCTCTACGGCGGCTGGGTTCTTGCCACTCTCAGCATCGCCACGATCGTATACGCGTGGGCGGGACTCGGATCGGTCACCACGTTCGTAAGCGATCTGCTGACTCAATGGAAAGACAACCAGCAAGCGTATCAACCGCCCTCGGTCGCGCTCGGGCTCATCGGGGTCGCCCTGCCCGTCGTGGTGATCGCCGCTGGAGCGGTCGGCGCGCTGAGAGGCGCCGACGCGCCGACAAAGCTCGCGACTCTTTGGGCCGCGGTTTTCATTGGCCTGCAAACCTTTATCGTGTCCGGCAAGGAGACTCGCTATTTTCTTCCCGCGCTGCCGGCGCTCTACTTGCTGGCGGTCGCGGGTTTCGAGCGCTTGCCCAAGGTAATCGCCCTCGCCTGGTGGCTGGTGCTACCCGCCGGCCTTTTGGAAATGGCGCGCTTTCAAGATCCGATCTTTCGCGAGCCGAAAGCGGAACGGGTCTCGAAAGCGGCGGCGTCTCTTTCCCGCACGGGACGGGTCGTTTGGGTGGGCCCGTTTTATCCGCTTCGCCCCGCGCAACACGTGCTCCACGAAGACGATGATTATTTTTCTCTCTTTCACCTTTGGAGAAACGGCGTCGCGTTTCATCTCAAGCACGAAGTGCCCGCCATCGCGTTTCCACAGAGCGAGCTTTTCAACGGCGAGACCATGCCGCGCGGGTTGGGTCAGTATCTCGAAACGGGAGACGCCATTCTTTGGAATCGCGAGCCGCGCTCCTACGCCACGCGCGACTTGCCCCCCACGCTCGCGCCACTCGTCATCGCCAGAGTCGAGATCTTCGAACGTAAGGACCGCCTACCTTCTCCCGGTCCTTACGAGGCCTACTCCGCCACCGCCGAAGGCTTTCGCTCCTTGGGCTGGCACAACGAAAGCGAACCCCCAGGCTCGCCATGGTGGCTCCAGCTACAGGGTGTAAGTGAACAGCCACTCAACAAAACCGAGTACAATCCGTATACACTCTAACCCGTCGTAACTAGGCCAATTCCCGGATCGCATTTTTTTGACTCCCTAGACTCTATACGATCTGGCCTTGGGCGCCGTGGCTGAATTCCATTGGTATACGCCTTGCATTAAGGACAGGGCAGACACCGCATAATCATCCGCACCTTAGTTACCGCACCAGATACCGAACTCAAAATCGGTATCCCTGACCTCAGCCAACATTTTTGAAAAGCTTCTCTGGAGAGACAAACATGAGCACGAACTCCTTGATGGCGAAATGGCTGAAAAACGCGAGTCTAGCGGGACTGGTTTTTCTGGTCGTCGGTTGCGGAGGCACTCTCTCCAAAACGGTCACCGCCGGCGGGAACGGCAACTTGACCCCGACGCCGACTCCCGGAGCGGTCGCGGATCCCATGCTTCCCAAGTCCATCATCGGTAACGTAACGGCCTTCAGGCCGACCACCCGGGCGGCGGCGGCCTCTCTCGATACCCTGAGAGATCCCGCGACGGCCTTCGGCGCCAACGCGCTGATGGGATATCCCGGACTAGGCGATGTGCTTTCTTCCGGCCTTTACATGAACCCCAGCCAGCAAGGACTCGCTCTCGACACTCAGTTCATGCTCGGCTCTTACACGATTCAAGACGGCGTGCTCATGCCGGCGCCTTACTCTCCCTTTCTCGCGCACTTGGGCCGGTCCAACGAGCATGTGTACCTCGGCGGAGAGCTCGACGTGAGCATCCCCGGCTCTTACGCTGAATTTTTCCTCCGCCACCACGATCCGAATCGCACGCGCCATTGCCTGGCGGCTTGCCGTCTCTCCAACGAGAACGGACAAATCATCGGCCGGCTACAGACCGACAACGACGGAACGACCACCACGCTCGGCACCGTGTACCTGACCTCGCCCCGCGCGGCGGTCGAGTGCGTTGCCTACAAGGACACTTTGGCCATGTACATCAACGGCCGCTTGGCCGCGGCCGCGAAGGATCCGGAGCCGGTCAATCGCCAAGCGCTCTTCGGCATCTCGGCGAACAACGGCCGCTTCCGGTCCATCTCGGCGGCGAACCTCGAGACGCTCCGGAACTCGAACCAAATCACTTTCTACGACAACGATTTCACGTACCCCTCGGGCTCGGTCCTCCCGATTCAGTTCGAAGTCACCGGCGGCGGAGCCCTCATCGGTAACGGCGAAGTCGTCCCCTACGGCGGCGCCACCCCGACGGCCCTCATCCGCAACGTCGACGTCGCCGACGTCGACCTTTCGATAGACTATAAGCTTAGCTACAACAGCCCTCGCGCGGCGCTCATCGCCCGCTCGAACAGCACGGGCCACTACCGGGCGGAAGTGAACTTCGGGGCGACCGGCTACACTGTCTCGATTTTCCGCAGCAACCAGACCGCGGCCATCTCGGGCCCCTACACGATTCCGGCGAAGTCGGCTGGCACCTTACGCTTCACCCTACACCGCGAAGAGCTCCGCGCTTACGTCGACAATCAGCTCTACGCAGCGGCGACTGACTCCACCGCGGGCTTCGGCAAAGGCCGGGTCGGCATGCTCATCAAAGACGTCACCGTCGACAACTTCCTTTGGAAGTCGTTCTACTAAATTTTATCCGTTTCGCGCCGCGAAACGCGACTAAATTTATTCTGAAGGAAGCGAAGGATCTCACTGGTGAAACCCGGAACGAAGGGCGAACCAGCGCGCGAGCTTCCACTCCATTCCCAAGTTCAAATGCTTGAAAAGCGAGCCTTGTCTCGCGCCCACATCGGGATCCGTTTGCCCACCCAGTCCGAGCAAGCGCCGGAGAGGAAAGCAAAACTCCAAGCAGCAGGAGAAAAGAAACACGCAGAGCGAGCGCGTCCTGCGAAAGTGCGGCTTCGTTTACGAAGACAGTATGAAAAACTACTATCTAAAAGACGGAAACCTTCTTGGCGCGCGGATGTTCGCACGCTTTCCCTAGGCGGCCTTTTTCGTTTCGAGCTCTCTGAGCCGCGCGTCGACCTGCCCGCGCTCTAGGCGGTAGGCGGTCGTCTCTTCTTCCCACATGATATCGCTCATGAGGCCTGACGCGCGGTCCTCATTGGCTTTGACGAGATAGCTGTCTAGTACCTGCAAGCGATGGCGCAAAACCGCAAGCCGATCGTCGAGATCCGCCGGGGCGGGGGCCGCGGGAGAAGAGGGATCGAGCGAGGAAAGCGCATCGTCCCTCCGCTCGAACACATCGTCAAACGCCTCGACGTCGGGCTCGGGAGCAGGAGGCTCCTGGCGCGGCGGCGGCATCGGCCACACCTCGTTTACTTCCGGCGCCGCGGGCGGAGCCGAGGCCGCGACTGCGGCTTCGACGGGAGCAGTAACGGGCTCGCTCGGGACGGGCGTTACCTTCGGAGCCGCCGACGGGACGGTACCCTGGACTCGTTTCGCGCTCTCGTTGGTATAAACGACGGCGCGGCGATCGGTCGAATAGACGGTTTCCTCCGCAACGTCGTTATTGGACGTGTCGTTCCAGAGAAATTCCAAGGCGCTCGAGAACTTGTTCACCATCGCATAGTAGATTCCCTCGGGGTTCAACATGGCGTTGATGATGGTGAGCATGACGCTAAAAATAATGCCGATGCTGGAGGCACCCATAGAAAAAGCCATGTTCAACAAAAACTTGTCCATGACATCCTTGGTCTTCGCCACGTCATTCATATCGATATGAGAGAGCTCGGGAAGAGCGCTCATCACGCCTAGAAACGTTCCGAAGATGCCGCCGACCACGAAGAGCCCCGGAAGAATGTTCAAGAGGTCGTTGAACATACCGAGCGGAAAAAGACCAAGCACGCGGTTGAAGACGGGATTGGACTCGAATACGAACTTCGAGATATCGACGAAGCGGGGCGTTTGGCCGCCCTTTCGCAAATACTTCGTCTGGCTGAGGGTGTCGCCAATGAGCCGCCGGGCGCCTTCCACCACCAGAAACACCCGATCGGAAATGCTAGTGATCTGATCGAAACGGCGTCTCCGGTGCTTACGCCGCAGATTGTAATGCTCTTCGAACGTCCGCTCGAGAAGCTTACGGGTCAGCTCGTGGAACGAGCTCACGTTCGGAATGTAGGAAGGGTCCGCGAGATACTTGTGCACCCGTTTCTCGAACTCCAGCGCGAAAGCGGACTCCGCTTTCACGGTCAGGAAGATGATGAGCCGGATGGTCACGCCAAGCACGAACGCGGCGCACAGGATGGGCAGGAGGGCGTGCCCGCCGACTTCCACCATGAGACGGACGCCTTGATTGATGTATTGATTGAAGACTAGCCACATAAGTTAACCTCTCACTCCTTGAAGTGAAACTTGATGACGACCTTTTGCGCTTTCGTGCAGTCGTACTTGGCACAATATTGCTCGCCGGACATTTCCTTGCCGTCTTTCGTGCCTTCCGCCCGCAGATAGCCCTGCCCCGTGACCTTCGCCATGGGGAGGAGCTCGTTCTGGTACTTGTACTTGAAGCGCTTCGGGTTGAAGGCGAAATCGAAAATGGATTTAGCGCGCTGGTAGCTCAGATCCATGTTGTAGTCGACCGCTTTGCGCGCTTCGGGACGCAGATCCTTCGGATTCACGTAGGCGCCCTTATAGGTCGGAGAGGCGAAGCCCACTATCTCCACGGAAGCGATCCGTTGGGCGAGCTTCTCGTCTTCCAAGATGCTTTTCGCATAAGCCGGCATCGCGTTTTGCAAAACGTGGCGCATGCCGTCTTTCAGGCCCGATTTTCCGGTATCGAAGTACTCTTCGCCGAACTGGATCTGCACTTCGCCGGTCTTCACGTTGATGTCCGCCTTGATGCCGGAGCGGGCGAAGTTCTCTTTGATCTTCTTGGCGAGCGCGGTGCGATCCATTTCCCTCTGGCGAAGCGCCGCGAGCTCGCGTTGCATGTCCTGGTTCGTATCGGAGA
>JAYUGC010000010.1:0-18566 GCA_043767805.1 Pseudomonadota bacterium
AAGCGATCAGTAGTTTCATGGAGTGTCTTTGGAAAAAGAGGAAAGACGTTTGATCTATTGTACGGCCGCGGGAGCGCAATCACAATATGCAGAAGTTGTGCCAACCGTGATTGAAACCCACCTCCGCGTTTGCTATCCTGGGGACTGAGGATCTATTACGCGATGCGCTATATCGGAGTTGGAATCGTCGCGGCCCTGACGTTTATCGTCGTCTTGCTGTGGCCTTTGGATTCCAACCGCGGGCATGTCGCCGAAGGTGAGCCTCCACCGAGTGACGAGGGCTTGTATCAGTCGAGTCTGACCAAAGCGAACTTCGGGCTCTTGGGAGTAGATTTTTACGAGACCTCCGACGGAAGGAAACACTGGAACATTCGTTCCGATTTCGCGGAGCTCCATAGGAAAGACAATTACGCGTTTCTCAAACAAGTGGATGCCGATTTTTTCGCCGAAAAAACGGGAAACCTCGTCAATACGACAAGCGACTACGGCCGCTCGTGGCTCGACAAGCGCCTTGTCCACTTGGAGGGCAACGTGCTGATCAAGAGCCGCCAAGGGTATCTCTTCGCGATGAACCAGCTCGATTACACCGGAGCCAATCATCAGTTCCAGTCGGCGGACTGGGTGACCATGCGCGGGCCGAACATCAATCGCCCGAGCCTTCACCTTCAAGGCATCGGCTTGAACGCCGACATCGATCGAGAGCACTTCCGGCTCAGGAGAAAAGTCACCGGCCGAAAACGCCTGCCGGACTCCGAATGGCTCCGCATCACGTCGAACTCGGGCGAGTTCTACACGAACGAGTCCATCGCCATCTTCACCGGCAAAGTAAAATCGAAGATGCCGAAATTGGATTTGGAAAGCGACGAGTTCAAGCTGACCACCGTGGGCGACAAGGAGTTCATTTCCGCCAAGGGCAATGTGGTCTTGAAAAACCGCGATCGGCTCGGCACGGCTGAGAGCGCTTACATCGAGCTCGGCGGCGAGCAGATTCAGCTCTCCGGAAAAGCCAAGGTGAACTCCAACGGCAACGAGATTCTGGGCCAGGTCATCAAGATTTATACGAACGACGACCGCATCGAAGTGGAACAAGCTTCGGGGAAGGTCATCAACTAATGCTTCAAGCCACCAACCTTTCCAAAGCTTTCAAAGGCCGGACGGTGGTCTCCGACGTTTCGCTCGGCATCGCGCAAGGTAAGGCCATTGGGCTCCTCGGTCCCAACGGCGCGGGCAAAACCACCACCTTTCATATGCTGGTGGGGCTGCTTCGGCCGGACACCGGGACCGTGACGCTAGATGGCGAAAACCTCAGTCATCGCCCTATCTTCCAACGGGCGAGGCTCGGTTTGGGGTACCTCCCCCAGGAACCTTCGGTGTTTCGCAAACTTACGGTGGAAGAAAATGTTTATTTGGTTTTGGATAATTTGAAAATAAGCCGAAAAGAGAAGAGGAACAAGGCGGAACAGGTTCTGACCGAGCTGGGAATCCGGCACCTCGCGCCGAGCAGGGCTTTTACCCTGAGCGGTGGAGAACGGCGGCGCTTGGAGATCGCCCGTTCCTTGATCCTCGAGCCGAAATTTTTGCTTTTGGACGAACCATATGCCGGCATCGATCCGCTAGCGGTGCAGGAGATTCAAAAAATCATCAAAGGACTGAAAGACCGCAATATCGGAGTGATCATCACCGATCACAACGTGCGCGAGACACTCACCTCCTGCGATGAGGCTTATCTCATCCGAGAAGGCAAGATTTGGATGCACGGCACGCCCAAAGAAATTGTTGAAAACGAAGCGGCTAAAAGATTTTATCTAGGAGAGGGTTTTAGGTTATAGCCATGGCAGTAGGTCTCAAACAATCCCTCCAGCTCTCCCAGCAGCTGGTCATGACCCCGCAACTTCAGCAGGCGATTAAGCTGTTGCAGTTGTCGCGCATGGAGCTGGAGAACCTGATCAACACGGAGCTCGTGGACAATCCGATTCTCGAAGAATCCGGAGACTCCGAGCAAATCGTGCAAAGTCTCGATGAGGCCAAGCCCGCCGAGCAAACCTCCACGAAACCGGAGGAAAATCCCCAGCAGTCGGAAGACTTCAACTGGGAAAGCTATCTAGAGAACGCCCGCTCCACGCCGAATCTTCCCGTCTACCGCGGCGGCGAGGATGATCTCCCGACTTACGAGAACACCCTCACCCAGCCGGCGAACCTCTCCGACCATCTTCTCTGGCAGCTCAAAATGAGCGACCTCGACGAGAAGCAGAAGAACATCGGCGAAATGATCATCGGTAACGTCAACGACGACGGCTACCTTCAGGCGTCTCTCGAAGAGATGGCGCTGAACCACGGCTTCGATCTGCACGAGATTGAAGCGGTCCTGTACCGCATCCAGGAGTTCGATCCCATAGGGGTCTGTGCCCGTGATTTGAAAGAGTGCCTGCTCGTTCAGATCTACGACATGGATTACGAAGACGAAGTCCTCGAAAAAATAGTGGAGAACCACCTCTCGGATCTCGAGAAGAAGAATTACGGCGCCGTGGGCAAAGCCCTGGGCATCACCATGGATGAGGTCGTTGCGCGCGTTAAGGTCATCGAGGATCTCGAGCCGAAGCCCGGCCGCGCCTTCGGCGGCTCGCCGGCGCACTACATCATTCCCGACATCTTCATCGTGAAGCGGATCGACGAGTACGTCGTCATGCTGAACGAGGACGGGCTCCCGAAGCTCAAGATCTCCTCGTTCTACAAGAACCTGCTCGATAAGGACAAAGAAGCGGCGACCGCGGCGGCCAATGAGAACGCCAACGCTAATGCGAACCAGAATGTGGAACCGGTACTCGGCGAAGATCAGCCGACGACCAAGGAGTACATTCAAGGCAAGCTTCGCTCGGCGGTCTGGCTCATCCGCAGCATCCATCAGCGCCAGCGCACCATTTACCGCGTCACCGAGAGCATCGTCCGGCAGCAGAGAGAGTTCTTCGACAAAGGCATCGCCTTCTTGAAACCCATGGTGCTTCGGGACGTCGCCAACGACATCGGCATGCACGAGTCCACCATCAGCCGCGTGACCACCAACAAGTACGTGCATACTCCGCGCGGCATCTTCGAGCTCAAATTCTTCTTCAACAGCGGTATCAGCCGGCTGCACGGCAGCGACGTCGCCAGCGAGTCGGTGAAGGAGAAGGTGAAAGAGATCATCAGTAAGGAAGATCCGAAACATCCTTACAGCGATCAGAAGATCGTGGAGCTCCTCAAGAAGGACAACATCGACATCGCCCGCCGCACGGTCGCGAAATACCGCGAGATGCTGGGCATCCTTCCGTCTTCCAAGCGCAAAAAGGTTTTCTAAGAGGTTCACATCATGAAATTGTCATTCGCTTTCATCCACATGGAACAGTCGGAAGCCATCAAGGAGCTCGTCACCAAGAAGATAGAGAAGCTCCAGAAGTACGTCTCCTATCCTCTCGATTTCAAAGTGCGGATTACCGTCGACGCGAGCGATCATAAGGTCGAGATCACCAGCCACGCCGAGCACAAAGACATGGTAGCGGAAGCGAAGACGAATGATGTGTACGAAGCCATTGACCTCGCCTGCGCGAAGATCGAGACGCAGCTCAAAAAAGAGCGCGAGAAGCGCAAGGGCCACGAGACCGCTCACCGCGACGTCGAGCACGCGGGCGAAGACATCGGCGTTTCCATCCCCCACCAGGGCAAAAAGAGCTAAGCGGCGGGAGCGCGGCCCGCTTCCCGAGGGCGCCTGCCCTTTGAGGCGGAGCTTTGTCCGCGCGGGCCTTAAAGGCCGGTGACGACGAGCATGCCGAGCACACTCATCAGCAGGCAAAAGAAGAAAAGGCGTTTAAACGACATCATAGGGTCTCTCCACCCTACTTATCGGAGAGATCTCGGGACTAGTTTAGGCGGACGAGATCGGGGTATTTCCAGACGAGGTGGAGCGTGCTCGGTGAGGCAATGTAATTGGCGGGCCCGCAGTCGATGAAATACACGCCAAGGTATTTGCCGTGGATGAGGTGGATGAGCGACTGGAGATGTTCCCAGCCCCCGATCACTCGCGAAGCGTTGGCCTGCGGATAAGCGGGATTGGAACAAATCTCCAAGTCGATACGATCGATTTGCTTGGGGTCGAGGGAGCGGGCAACTTCGACGATTCCCCTCGTCGATCGCCCCCACTTCCACCAATCCAGCTGATGCAGCCAGAACAAGGAAGCCACCATCAAGAGGAGACTCGAGAGAGCGATCACCCTCGCCGTCCGCTGCGGATTTCCTTCGGGCCGGGGAATGAGAAACAGAACGAAGAGCAGGAAGAATCCGGGAAAGAGAAGCCACCCGGGCGAAAAAAAGCTGTGGCCGAGATAAGGAGCGAAAGAGACTAGGACGAAAGGCAAATAGAGCCAGCGGCCCCTGAGGTCCGCCCGTGAAGGGAGCTTACCGAGCAAGCCCCAGATGGCCGCGGATAAAATCAGCGGCAAAAAGACGCGCGGAAGAGACAGCTTCCAGGCAAACGCGTTCATCTCGAGAGTGTAGTTCGTATTGTGCGGGACAAAACCCAGCCGATAAACGAGATAGGCACCGGCTACTAAAGCAAAAGGCAAAAGACGTAACACTCGTTGCCCGAAGCTCATCCCCTTCCAGGGTGCCTCGCAAAAAACAAAAGCTCCCAAAAGCGCCACAACGAAAACGCTCGACTCTTTCACGGTGAGCGAGACCAGCAGGGAGAAGAGCGAGAGCAGGAGACACCCCTTGTTGGCCGTTACCTGGTACTTCCAAAAAGCCCAGAGGCACGCCGAGAGCGCAAAGAGTTGCGGGCAGTTCATCAAACCCTCGCCCAGCCAGAGCAAACTACCCATATGAAGGTGCCAGGAGCCGAAGACCAAAGCGGCAAACTGCCAAGCCTTCCGCCGGCTCCCCGAGATACCTTCCACCGTGAGCGCGAGCAGCCAAACGGCCGCGGTCAGGAAGGCCATCTGCAGCAAGAACCAGGGATAGGGATGAAATCCAAAAACCCGGAAAAGCGCGTAGCTCAGCCATTTGAAGAAGGGCCGGACGAACCAGACCTGAGTGGTCTGGCCAAACTGAATGCTCGCCTCGAAATAGGAACGCCAATTTTCCGCGCCCATTTTCCCCGAGGCGACGATGACCCAGTCGTCGTGGCGGAAATAGGCAAACGGAAACAACACACCGAGATAAACGACGAAGAAACTGAGGATGGGGAAGAGCAACCCCGAAATGTTACCACAGAGGAGTAGTGCCGCGTCACTTCGTGTAGGGATCGGGCCGGTCACTGGTTGCTAGTACGAGGTAGGCTATTAGATCTTTCCCTCCCGAACTGCCCGCTAACAGCGGCCCGCACAATGACGAGATGAGGTGTCCGAGAGGAAGAGATCGAATAGATTTCCTCGGTTCAGCATCCAGCAACCAGTGACCGGCCCGATCCTTACTGCATGGAAAAGTAGGGGACTAAGAAGCTCTCAAAAAGCCCACTATCGCCGGTCTTCAAACGGAAGTCCGATTCCGCGAGTAGTGTGATTTCGCGATTTAGCTTTTCGACCGAATGATGCCGACTCTGCTTCTGAATCTGAGTGATGAAATAAGGATGAACGCCGATTTTCCCGGCGAGGACTTTCGAATCGGTGACTCCGCTTTTAGAAAGACGGACATATTGATCGACGATGCGAAACTGACGCACGAGAAGCGAGAGCAATTTCACCTCGGCCTCTCCGGAGCGAACGAGATCCTGAAAACGCCGTAAGGAAACGGCGGGACGCCGGCAAAGAACGTCGTCGACGAAATCAAAAACGCTTCCCCCGGCGGAGGTCACCAAAAGCTCCCGGACGTCGGCCGCCGTGATCTCCGTCCGCCTACCGATATAGGTGGACGCCTTACCGACTTCCGCCCAAAGCACGGAGAGGCTGCGGCCCGAGCTCTCGACTAATAAGCCCCAAGCTTCGTCATCAATGCCTTTGTCTGCTTTTTTTTCGAAATAGCGCTGCCATTTGGGCCAATCCCGATCGTAGGGCTCGTTGGCCTCCACGACGGCGCCGTTCGCGTCACACGCCTTGTACCAAGCTTTGCGCTTATCGACCTTCGCGCTCTGCAGCACGAAGCATGTCGTGGGCGACGGATTCTTGAAATACCCTTCCAAGGTAGCCGCCGCCGAAGCCGGCGCTTTGTCGAAACGCTGGCAGACGATGAGCTTATTGGAATCGGGAGAGTCGAACAGTCCGGGCATCGTATCCAGAGACTGGAGCAGAGCGCGGTCATCGAGGTGCTCCCCTTCCCAGCTCTCGTAATTGAACTCACGGCTCGTCTCGTCCTTGATGAAAAACTGCTTCAGACGGTCGAGCAGGTCGGCGATCTGAAATCCTTCCTCACCGACGATGAGGTAAATCGGGCGCCACTTGCCGCTCTCTAAGTCGCGCCATATTTGCTGGGCGGTGGTAACCATCTTTTAGAAGATCTCGACCATTTCGTCGTAAACGTCACGCATGATGTTGCGCGCGATATTGTCGTAACTTCCTTCAATGATGGACTGAGTCAGAAGCCCAATCGAGCTCGCTCCCTCATAGCTGTAGGTGCGAGACACCGGAGCGGCGAGACGCTGAAAGCTTCGAAAATGGCTCGACCAGGTTACCCGCTTCAGCTTTTCGTCGACCAAGCGCAAGGAGAGCTCGACAGTAACGCCATACTCCGTCGGGATGCGGCGATACGACTGCAGCCCGTGAAAACCCTGATCGGTGAAAGCTGTCGGAGAATAGCTGATGGAGGTCACCGTGCCTTCTAGCCGAGCCGACGCCTCGTCACGCCCGGTCAAGGTCACTTCGCCGCGGCTTTGCAGCTCGCGCAGAAGCGCGTTCGTGAAAATGCGCTCCGCCCCCACCTCTTCGGTGGCGTTACCCAACACGGGAACGAAAAGCCCGTGCTTCGCTTTTTCGAAGGGTGTGGTCAGCCGGTGGTTCAGCGTATACCCGCACCCCGGCATCACCGCCAGAGGGAGCGCGAGCAGGCTAACCCACCACGACGTTCGCGATTTTTTCGGGCACATAAATGAACTTTCGCAGGCTTTTGCCTTCCATGAACTGAATCACTTTAGCCATGGCGAGCACTCGTTCCTGAATTTGATCTTGGGTCAGGCCCTTCGGCATTTGTACCTTGTCGCGCACTTTACCGTTCACCTGGACGATGAGTGTGTAAGAGTCTTCGACCAGGAGATCCGCGCGGAACTTCGGCCAGACTTCGAGCGCGAGGCGGGTCTTCTTCCCCAGCCCTTCCCAGAGCTCTTCGGCGACATGCGGCGCGAAGGGCGCGAGACAAAGGAGCAAGAGCTCCACCGCTTCTCGGAGCACCCGCGAGCCCGCCTCGGAATCGAGCGCGGTCTTGTCTTTTTCGATGAGGCTGAAGATCTCGTTCACGAGCTCCATGCAGGCGCTGATCGCCACGTTGAACTTGAACGACTCGATGTCTTCGGTGACTTTCTTGGTCATCCAGTGCGCTTTACGGCGCACCACCAATAGTTTCTCGTCGAGCGAGTCCGGAACGGGCCCGACGCCTTTTTCGAGCTGGGCCTGGAAGTGGGAGCAAAGGCGCCACACGCGGCCGATGAAACGGTTACAGCCTTCGACGCCCTTCTCGTTCCAATCGAGATCTTTTTCGACGGGCGCGGCGAACAGGCAAAAGAGCCGCGCCGTATCGGCGCCGTAACGCTCGATGATCGACGAAGGCGTCACCACGTTGCCCTTCGACTTGGACATCTTCGCGCCGTCTTTAATCACCATGCCTTGGGTCAGCAAGGAAGCGAAAGGCTCGTCGCCGGAGAGATAACCCCAGTCACGCAAAACTTTGTGAAAGAAGCGCGCGTAGAGCAAATGCATGCACGCGTGCTCGATGCCGCCGATGTAGCAATCGACCGGGAGCCAAGCGTCCGCCGCCTCCTTATTGACGGGACCCTTGTCGTAGCGAGGGCTGGTGAAACGCGCGTAGTACCAGGAAGACTCCACGAAAGTATCCATGGTGTCCGTTTCCCGGCGCGCGGGACCGCCGCATTTCGGGCATGTGGTCTTCTTGAAAGTCGGATGATGATCGAGCGGATTTCCCGTGAGGCCTTTGAACTGAATGTCGGTCGGGAGCTCCACCGGCAGGTCTTTTTCGGGAACGAGCACGGTACCGTCTTTGTCGCAGTAGATGACGGGTACGGGCGAGCCCCAGTACCGCTGACGGCTGACGCCCCAGTCGCGCAAGCGATACTGGATCGTCTTCTGTCCCGTGCCCTGCGAGGCCAAGGTCTCGGCGATTTTCGTCTTCGCGGCCTCGCTATCCAAGCCCGTGAACTCGGCGCTGTTGACCAGCTTTCCGAGCGCCGTGAACGCTTCGCCTTCTTTCGGCTTCGACCCATCGGCCGGCACGATGACCGTTTCGATGGGAAGATTGTGCGCCGACGCGAACTCGTAATCTCTCTGATCGTGCGCGGGAACCGCCATGACGGCGCCCGTTCCGTAATCCATGACGACGAAGTCACCGACCCAAACGGGAACCTTGCGGCCCGTGACGGGATGAAGCGCATAGCTACCCGTGAAAAATCCTTTTTTCGTCGTGGGAGCGGCGTCTCTAGGACGTCCCAGGACTTCCTGCTTGATGGCGGCGAGAGTCTGCTTGCCGCCCGGTACCGTCGTCAAAGTCTCGGCGAGCGGATGAGCCGCGGCGATGGTGACGAAGGTCACGCCGAAGAGCGTGTCCGCGCGGGTGGTGAAGATCTCGATGGACTCTTTTCCGCCCTCCAGCCGAAACTGCATGCGGCAACCTACGCTCTCGCCGATCCAATACTTCTGCATGTCGAGAACACGCTCGGGCCACTTGCCCTTTAACTGCTCGTGCCCCGAGAGGAGCTGGTCGGCGTAGTCGGTGATCTTGAAGTACCACTGAGACAATTCCTTTTGCAGGACCTTCGAGTCGCAGCGCCAGCACAGGCCGTCTTGCACCTGTTCGTTGGCCAAAACCGTTTCGCACTTGGGGCACCAGTTCACAAAACCGGTCTTCTTATAAGCGAGGCCCTTCTCGTAGAACTCGCGGAAAAGCCGCTGCTCCCAGCGGAAGTACTCAGGGAGACAGGTCGCGATTTCCCGATCCCAATCGTAGGAGATACCCATCGATTTCAATTCGAGGTTCATCTGCGCGATATTTTGGAGCGTCCATTCCCGAGGATGGACGCCGCGCGACAAGGCCGCGTTCTCGGCGGGAAGGCCGAAGGCGTCCCAGCCGATGGGCTGCATGACGTTAAAGCCCAGCATCCGGCGGTAACGGCTGGTCACATCGCCGATGGAATAGTTGCGGACGTGGCCCATATGGATGGCGCCCGAGGGGTACGGGAACATGGAAAGGCAGTAGTATTTAGGCCGTTTCAGGGGGTCATTGGCCGGGTCGACCGCCTTGAAAACCTTTTCTTTCTCCCATACTTGTTGCCACTTGCCTTCAATGGCCCTCGGATCGTAGGTTTCCGCTATCATCTTCTCTCGGTCCTTAAGGAAAAATTTTTCGCGAGTCTAGCTGAGGGAGGTGCCCTTGAGGAGGGGAAACATGCAGGAAACCGTGATCGTCTCCGCCGCCCGCACTCCGATTGGCGCGTTTCAAGGCGCCTTTAAGGACATTTCCGGTCCGAAACTGGGCGGAATGGCCATCAAAGAAGCGCTCTCCAGAGCCAAAATCGACCCCGAGATTATCGACGAAACGTTGATGGGCTGCGTACTCGCCGCCGGCGTGGGCCAAGCCCCCGCCCGTCAGGCCGCCCTCGCCGCCGGGCTCCCCACTTCAATCCGCTGCACCACCGTGAACCGAGTTTGCGGAAGCGGTTTGAAGACGGTCATGCTCGCGAGCCAGATGATTCAGTGCGAGGACGCCAAATGGGTCGTTGCCGGCGGCATGGAGAACATGAGCCGCACTCCTTACCTTTTAGAGAAAGCCCGCGAAGGCTATCGCCTCGGCCACGGCAAGCTCATCGATTCGCTCATCACCGACGGGCTTTGGGACGTCTACAACGACACCCACATGGGCAATTGCGCGGAACTTTGCGCGAAGGAAAAGAAGATCTCGCGCGAGGATCAAGATCGCTACGCGATCCAAAGTTATCAGCGCGCGCTCGCCGCCGTACAGGGCGGAAAATTCAAAAACGAAATCGTCGGCGTCGAAGTGAAAGATCGCAGTGGCGCGAAACTCATCGATGTCGATGAAGAGCCTTTTAAAGCGAAACTCGATAAGTTCGGGGAGCTTCGGCCCGCGTTCGACAAAGCCGGCACGGTGACGGCCGCTAACGCGAGCTCGCTTTCGGACGGCGCCGCCGCCCTCGTTTTGACCTCTCGTCAGGAAGCCGATCGCGCGGGGCTAAAACCCCTCGCCCGCATCGTCGCTCAAGAGAGCCACGCGCAAGCGCCCGAATGGTTCACCACCGCGCCGGTCGGCGCGATTCAAAAGCTGCTTAAAAAAGCGAACCTCACCGCAAAAGACATCGATCAGTTCGAGATCAACGAAGCGTTCGCCGTCGTCGCTTTGGCTTGCGTGCGCGAGCTCGGGCTTTCCGAAGAAAAGGTAAATACCCGCGGAGGCGCCATCGCCCTCGGCCATCCCATTGGCGCGAGCGGTAGCCGCATTCTGGTAACGCTGCTGCACTCCCTTAGGGACGCCAAACAGCGTTTCGGCGTGGCGTCGCTTTGCATCGGCGGAGGAGAAGCTTCCGCTCTCCTCATCGAGGCCCTTTATTAGCCGAGCGACCTCAAGCCGCGACAAGCTCGAAGCGAAGTGGCGCGCCGTCGCAGGCAACCGGCTCGTTCGGGAACGAACGCTCGCCGACGGTTACGACAGCCTCTGGGAAACCGAAACGGGGGCGAAGGGCCGGCTTTCCGCGGCCGAGCGGATTCGCTTTCACGTTTTGCACCGAGAGTTCTGGGGCACCGGCATGCCGGGACTAAGCCACGCGGTTCAAGCCGCCCGGGTGGTGCTCACTCAGATCAAGCGCAGGTTTCCCTTCCGATGAGCGGACAGCGGATCATCATTCATCAGTTCCATCCTCACGTGACGTTTGGAGACGCCATTACCCAGCAGATGTTTCTCATCCGCGAGAATCTGCACCGCACGGGAATCGGAGGCGAGATCTTCGCGAAACATTGGAAGGGATTATCCCGGGCCACGGTACGCCCTTTCTCCCGCGCCGAGATGTGGAACGCGGACTTGCTTCTCGTACATCATTCTTCGGGCGATCCCGGCATGGAGGAGGTCCGCCAGCTCGAAGTGCCGAAGGCCCTCGTCTATCACAACATCACCCCGCCGGAATTCTTCCGCCACGATCCATTCATCGCCAACCTTTGCCGCTCGGGTAGAGAGCAGCTGAAGGAATGGAAAAGCTCCGTCATCACCGCTTTCGCCGACTCGCGTTTTAACGCCGACGAGCTCATGGCTCTCGGGTACGACCAGCCGGAACTTCTGCCGCTCCTCGACTTATCGTCGATAACTCCGGAGACGCGCAAATCGAAGCCGGTCGCGGGAAACTTGCTTTTCGTGGGCCGTATCAGCCCGCACAAAAATCAGGCCGCGCTCATCGCCTGTGTCTACTATTTGAAGCGGATGACCAATCGCCCTTACCGGCTGACGCTCGTCGGCTCGGGCGATCCGGTTTACGGCGAGTACTTGCGCCTACTCGCCAAGCAACTCGGCTTGGAAGGCGACGTCGAGTTCGTGGGCAAGGCTTCCCACGCCAACCTTTTCAAGTTTTACCAAAGCACGGATGCTTATGTGTCAGCGAGCCTTCACGAAGGCTTCGGCGTGCCGCTGGTGGAAGCCATGCGTTTTGACGTTCCGGTGTTCGCGCTGCCTCGCGCGGCCGTCAGCGAAACTATGGGCAGCGCGGGCGTGCGCCTACCGTCCCCAAAACCCAGCGAAATGGCCGCGTTCCTCGAGGGGGCCCTCGGCGCCTCGGATTGGGCGGCAAACCGCGCGGAGCTCGTGGAAGGACAACGGCTTCGTCTCCATGAGCTGACCGAGGAACAATCGGGCGAGCGCATCGCCGAACGCCTGAGACCTTGGATCGATCACCTTCGTTTAGGACCCCGGGCTCCGGCCCGACCGACCTTGGAGCCTACCCTTGTCCGATGACCGTCAAAAATTGATCGCGACGCTCGAGCATTACCGCAAGCGATCGGACGAGCACCAAAAGCATTTCGCCGATCAGCTCATCGATCTCGCGCGCACGGAAAGCCGGGCGTCCTTTCGCGATTGTTTCCCGGCTCACCTCACCGCTTCCGCTCTCATTACGGATGGCGACGGCGAGCGAGTCCTTCTCTGCCATCATCGAAAATTGAATAAGTGGCTCCAGCTGGGGGGACACGCCGACGGAAGCTGGGACATCGCGGGCGCGGCTTTAAGAGAAGCGCAAGAAGAGAGCGGGCTCACTGATCTAAGGTGGCGGATCAGTAAGGATCCAGTCGATCTGGACATTCATCTGATTCCCGCCCGGAAAGACGAGCCCGAGCACTGGCACTACGACATACGCTTTCTTTTAGTAGCGCCCTGCCCGGAGTCCATTCAGGTTTCTTCCGAGTCCTTGTCCTTGCGATGGGTGGGTAAGAACGAGGCCTATGAGCTCGCCCAGGAGCCGGCCCTCCATCGGATGTTCGACCTACTCTGGAGATAGCAAAACGTCCGTCTCCTGGACGCCTGCCCATAGGATTGGACAGTTTTCGAACCGAGGCCGTTGTATACGCGAAATACAGACATTAAGATGCTGTAAATACTAGGTTATTCAGCCAGTTGACTTGCCCTATACAGAGGCGAGTGGCCCCCCGGTTGCATTGATAGACTCCTGGATGACTCGTTTTCTCTCTATTTTGCTGCTTCTCGGGATGGCCGGCGTCCCCGCATGGGCGAACTCCACGGCCGATCACGACAAGGATCCTCAGTGGGACCAGATGCGCCGTATTTACGACGCTCGCGTCACCGCCAACGCCGAAGCCTCCTATTATCCGGTCATTAAGGAGATGGCGGCCCGGCTCAGTCAGATCACCACCGAAGCCGGAATGGAATTCTTCTTCTCGGCTCTCGATCAAAAGGTATCCAAAGCTTCGGCCAGAGCTCTGGTATTCGCGCGCATCGCGGAGCTCAGCGGCTACTCGCTCGCCGAAAGAGACCACGCCAAGCTTCTCTATAACCGGCATTTGGCCCAAACCGGAGCCGCCTCTCTCATGCCTCAGCTCGCTGGAATCGGCGAGGGAAGCACCGCTGTGAATTTGCTGCAACGCAGCTTTGGCAGCGAAATCCCGGGACAGATTTCTCAGCCGCCCGCGTCGACCCCCTTCCGCGGCTTCCCGCGTCGTTAACCTTCCAGATTCCGTTAACTTAATAAACCTCAGCGTATTGCCAAAGTTAGCCCCTTAACACCTGCTCTTGTTAAGACCTAATCTCCTGTTGACTCAGTCTCCCATATATTGCAACGTGTCGAAATACTAGCTCATCCCAAAACTCGATTGAGCTTTATATCGGCAAATCAGGTTTTGCGACGGTCCCAAGGGGGGAACGTCGAAGGCAAATTTCGAAGACGTAACTAATAGACGGGGGATTTCCTATGTCGACGGTGCTCCATCATTTCCTAGCGGGCGGCATTTTCATGTGGCCCATTTTGGCGTTCGGCGTAGCCGCCATCGCCCTCATCGTGGAACGCTACACCACGGTGTTTATGAAAACGAAGCTCGCGCCCGCGGACTTCCGCCAGAAGGTACTTGGTTACCTCCAGCGCGGTGAGTTCGGCTCGGCCGAAAACTACGTTCGCTCCGTCAGCCCCCAAGGCCCTCTCACCCGCGTGGTGGAAGTCGGCTGTCACCTGCGCGCCAACGCCGCCGGTGAAGAAGAGCTCCAAGCCCGCATGGACGAGAAGCTCTCCTCCGAAATCTCCTCGCTGGATAAGCGCGCTGGTTTCTTGGGCATGCTCGGTAACGTGGCGACCCTCCTCGGTCTCCTCGGAACCGTAAGCGGTATGATCACGTCGTTCGCCGCCGTCGCTTCCGCGAACCCGGCCGACCGCGCGATTCTGCTCTCTCAAGGTATTTCCGAAGCTCTGAACGCTACCGCGTTCGGTCTTATCGTTGCGATCCCGTCTCTGGTGGCGTACGCGCTCATCCAGAACAAGACGGATCACATCATCGGGCAGCTCACTGAAGAGTCGTCGAAGATGTTCCATGACCTCTTGTTCCTCACGGACAAGTCGGGTGCGACGGTTGCGATGGCGAAAGCCGCGCGGACCGAAACGGCTGGCTCGCTGAGCGGACTCGCTCCGCAGCCTGCGGGGGCTTAACCCATGGCAGGCGCGGCAGCCCCAGCGGGTGGGGGAAGAGGTCGCAAGAAGAACCTTAACTTCGACCTGAACCTCACGCCCTTCATCGACATTCTAGCCATGGCCATCTGCTTCTTGCTGATGACCGCGGTGTGGATCCAAGTAGGCGCTCTGCCCGTAAAGCAGAGTCACGGCACGGAAGGTTCCGCCGCCGATACGCTCGACCTGGATCTTAAATTCAAAGGCCCCTTGGCGCTCGACCTTACCCTGACGAAAAAAGGGAAGACGGTCAAAAAAGCCGCCATTACGGCCGGTAACATGGAAGAGCTTCTACCGAAGCTGGACGCAACCGTTTCCGACTGGCTCAAAGGGCTCACCCCGTCGAATGCCCCGGCCGGTTTCAAGCCCGGTTCCCTAATCGGTGCTGGAATGGTGACGCCCAAAAGCGGTGTGAGCTACGGCGATCTCGTCGCGGCCATGGACGTACTGAGACATCACGAGATCGTGAATCTCGGCGTCGTACCGGTGAGGGAGAACTAAATGCTCACGAATGAGTTCTTAGGACCCAGAACGTTCAACCGGCATCTGCTGCTCCGCGAAGAAAAGAAGAAGTCTCGGAAGAAGGCCTTGGCCCTCGCTCTGATGCTCACTCCTTTCGTCGACGCCTTTTCGATGCTCGTGATCTTCCTCCTCCAAACGTTCAACGCTCAGCCCGAGCTCGCCATGATCGCCAAAGGCGTGACCCTTCCCTCCGCGGCCACCGGCCGCGAGCTGAAGGACGCGCCCATCCTGTCCATCTCTCCGGAAGAGGTTTACCTCGACCAGAAGACGATCGGAAACGTTCAGGCGCTGCTGAAAAACCCCACGCCTCTCATGGATAAGCTGGGAGAGCTGCGGGAGCGTTGGATGAAGTCTCACCCGACGGAAACCTTCAAAGGTGAGATTACTCTCCAGGCGCACCAAGCGATCTCGAGCTCGGTCGTATCGCAGTTCATGTCGATGCTGCCTAGTCAGCATTATGGGTTGATTCAGCTAGCCGTGCTCTCGGGTGGTAAAGGAGCAGCGGCAGGAAACGCGGGGCAATCGGAATGAAACGCTTCAACATGGGCATTTTGGGAGCCGCTTTCCTCATCGGACTGGCGGCATTTGGGAGCAACAACGAGTTGATCAAGGACGTGGAGGGACTTCGTAACTCCCTTCCCGCGAAAGATCCTTCTCGGCAGTCTCTCACCCTTCGTCTCGCCGACCTTTATTTCGATAAGTCGGCCGAGCTGGGTGGCAATCCGGGAGCTTCCTCCCAGATTCTCAGCCAGCTAAGCGATGCCCGTAAGAGAGCCGTCCTCCTTTATAACGAAGCGCTTAAAGGCACGGAATACACGCCGGCCATCAGCGGCGACGTCGCTCTCAAAGTAAAGTTCCAGTTGGCCCGTCTCTATTCCGACCAAGGCTCGACCGCGCAAGCGAACGTGCTCTGGAAAGAGCTCGTCGAGCAAAAGAGCATCAATAAGCTCCGTCAGGAAGCTTCGCTCCGCTTGGCTGAGTTCTACGATGCCGGCAATCAGATCGCCGAATCGGACAAGTACTACGTCCTCGCCCACGAGCTTTGCGCCGGTGGCGACATCTGCTCTTACATTCAGTACCGCCGCGCCTGGCTGCTCCGTAATTCCGGCAATCTCGACGCCGGTATCGAAGCCATGCACAAAGCCCTCTACGATTCCAAAGGCCGCGTCCGCGAGGAAGCCCTCCGTGATCTCGTGGTCTTCATGGCGAACCGCAAGGACGACGGCACGAAAGCCCTTCCCGAAGTGGAAGAGCTCTCGACGAAGCTCCAGCGCCCCAACCTCATGAAAGATCTTTCGGACGCGTTTTTCGCGGCCGGTAACCGCAAAGCGGGCGCCCACGTGCTCGCGTACTTGAACGCGAAACAGCCTACCCTCGACGCGCAAGTGCGGCTCCTCGAAGAATTTTACGGCTCTCGTGAGTGGGACAAGTACCGCAACATGGTCGACGCGGTGAAGATGTCTCCCGGACCCGCGAGCCCGGAAGAAAAAGACCGCACCAACCGCCAGAACACCATGAAGCGGTTGCTCGTGCAGCTCGACGGCGAACGCCAGACGAAGAAAGAAGCTAAACCCGACTTCCAGGCCGCGGTTGAGCTCTATCTCGTTCAGTTCCCCGCGACCCCCGACACTTTGAAGATGATGGAAGGCTGGCTCGCTTCCGAAAACGACACCGCGAAGAAACTCGAACAGCTTCAGACCTGGGTCGCCAATCCCATCTACAATCTTTCCGCCGCCGATAAGAAGAAGCTCGAGACGATGACCGAGCAGACCAACGTGAAGCTCCATCGTGAGCGAGCGGTCACCGCCCAAAAGGGCAACGACTACGACGGCATCATCACGGAAGCCGGCACGCTCTTGAAACTCGAGAAGTCGCCCGAAGCGCAGCGCGAATTGCAGTATCAGATCGCCCGCTCGCTCTATTCTCAGAAAAAGCTGGCGGAAGCGCTTCCGGCTTTCCAAGCTTTGGCGAAGACCACGGGCAAGCCCGATAAATGGTCGGTGCAGAGTCAGCAGATTGCGCTCTCCATTCTCGGTAACGACAAAAAGTACGCCGAAGTGGTCGCCCAGGCCGACACGTGGCTGACCAATCCGGCCGTCACCAAATCCATGGCTTCCGACAAGGACACGTCGAAAGATCTAGAAGAGATCAAGAAGCTCCGCCACGAAGCGGACTTCCAGCAAGCGGTCGCCGCGGGCCAGACGCCTCAAGCGCTCGCTCTCTTCGAAGGCTTCTGCGACAAGGGCGAGTTCCTTCCCCAGTCTTGCGAGAACGCGAAGATTCTCGCGGTTCAGCTGAAAAAGCAGGGAAGCCTTATCAAGGTTCTCGGCAAACTCAATGCGAACACCGAGCTCGCGGCGGAGTATGAAGCGGCCGGCTACTTCAATGAAGCGGGCAAGCTCATGGAGCAGCAGGACATCAACGCCAAGGGCAAGAATCCCGAGACGAAGACGTACCTCAAAGTCGCGCTCATGTACGAGCTCGGCGGACAGCTCCTCGAGAGAAACCGCGTCTTGAACGATCTCATCGCGAAACTCAAAACCAAGAAGTCCCTGGGCGAAGAAGAGCCGCTCCTCTTTAAGACCTTTAAAGACGCCGGCCTCTTGAACGCGTCGACAACCTCTCTCGCTTGGTCCCCCACGTTCCGCACCCGCGTCTCCGCTTACTTGGAAGACATGGGCCAAGGCACGAAGGACACGAAGAAGGATCTTCTCGCGTCTGAGACGTATCTCGGCAAGGCCTGGTCCAAAGCGGTCATGGAACAGCTTCAGGATCTCGACAAAAAACAACGCGCCATCCACTTCTACGGCCGGGCGAGCCAGTCTCGCTTCGATCAAAGAATGAAAGCGTTGAAGGCTCTAACCACCACCGCGGACAAGTACCTTCCCGGCGCTCCCGCGGAAACGCGCGTCGAGATGGCGAATCTTCTCGCGAAAAGCCACGCGGATCTCGCGACTCAAATTCTCGAAACGCCCATCCCGAAAGAGCTCGAAGGAGCCGCGGTGGACGAAGTGAAGAACGCTCTCGTCAGCATGGCGAAGCCCTTCCAGGAAAAAGGCGCGGAATATCAGACGCTCTCGACCGAGCAAGCGGCCAAAGCGGCGGCTCCGGTGGCGGCAGCCGAAACCACTCCGGTGGGGCCTCAGAAGGCTACGGGCGGCGCGGCCACGGGCGCTCCCAAAGTCGACGTGAAGACGCTGATTGCGAACCTTCATGACGATCCGACGAGCCGGCCTTCGCTCGAAGGCGCGAAACAGTTTTACACTGAAAACGGAAACGAGCGGCTCGCCGCTTATTTCCAAGGACGTCTGCTGCAGTTAGGGCAGAAAGAGGAGGGGACATGAACAAAGTACTCGCTACGTTGTTGTTGGGTCTCGTGATTTCTGGCACCGGCTTCTCCGAAGAAGCGCAGAAGGACGCCGAGGGTAAGGGCGTTCGGTACCGCAAAGGTAAAGACGTCAATTTCGAAGAATTGCTCATTCAAGGTCAGTTGAAGCGCCCCGAGATAACGGTTGTTACCGGAAATGTCGGCGAAGGCGATGACGGACTGCTCCGGCTCCGTGAGAATTTCATGGATCGGATCGCGGAAGATGTCGGAGAGGAAATCCCATGATCGCGGTTGCAACGGAAAACGGTTCCCTACTCAGAGTCTTGGCTCAATCGCCGGAAGCTTTGGGGAACGGCCCCCTCTCTACCTTCG
>JAYUGC010000011.1:0-41629 GCA_043767805.1 Pseudomonadota bacterium
TGCTCCCTTACGTCACCCATGAAATTAAGGATAAGTTGATCTTGCTCCAGACCGCCCGGGGCGATCTCGATAGCGCGTGGGGAATGCTCGAAAACTCTCCCGCAGAAATGAGAGTTCTTCCCAAGGCGCCTGTCTTGGCGGCCGGCCTCGCCTCCTTTGGGCTTGAACTGGCCTCAGGCGGCCCCGCGGGCGAGGTCACCCGTATCGCTGAATCAGTGGCGGATCTGGAGTACGCAGTCCGTACGCACGAGTTATTCAAACACTGGTTCGCACGATTTCTTAAGTTGCACATCGCTCTCTCCGTGATCCTCTATTTATTGCTGGCACTGCACGTTGGGTCCGGAATCTATTTCGGACTGCGGTGGCTGCAATGAAGCAGCTCGCGCTCTGGCTTGTATTGATCGTCGTTGTAGCCGCCGCGGCATGGGTCACTCTCGCGCGGTCCAAGGTAGTATCAACGCCATTGAAGCAGTTCGTAAGTCCAGGAGCGCTCTCGCCTCGGCACGCCTACCTCGGTAACCGATGCACATCGTGCCACGATCCATCCACCGGTGTGTCAGTCGCCAAATGCACGGCATGCCATGCGAACGCCGAGCGCTTGCTTGGTCGCCAGCCGACCACATTCCATGCGAGCATTCAGCAGTGTACCGGCTGCCACATTGAGCATCAGTCCACAAACGTTCGACCTCTCTTGATGGACCATGTGGAACTAGCGAGAATTGGGGCGCGAACCCTAGCTCGCGCGTCTCGAACGGACGCCGAAAGTAGCGCGACGCTCAATTCGCTGAAGAGATGGTTCCGAATTCAGAATCCTAATCAATTGGACGCGCACTCCGCGCGGGAGGCCCTCAACTGCGCCGGCTGCCACGATCGCCAGGAGCCGCATTTTAAACGGTTTGGCAATGACTGCGCTCAGTGCCACGAACTCAATTCGTGGACCATTTCCGAATACCAACACCCGTCTTCCCGGTCGAAGCAGTGCGTGCAATGCCATCAGCCTCCGCCGAGTCACTTAATGGGGCACTTCGCAATGGTTTCGCGAAAGTTTGCCGGGAAGGAACACGCGAACGTGAATCAGTGCTTTGAATGCCATAATACGACAAGTTGGAACGACATCGTCGATGTTGGATTTTACAAGCACCACTGAGAGCGGCGGGAGAGAACCGAGACTGACGGCCGCGATGGTTAGGTGTCCTCTAAAGTCTCCCTTGGGAGACAAATGTCTCCGATCAGGGGGATAAGCGGGCCTTATAGCCGAAAAGATGAAGCTTATCCTTCCAGCCACCCACCAGAAAACCCGGCCTGGCGCAGGCCCGCAACCAGATAGGGACAGCGGCGCATTAGGCTCCAGATGAGTCCCGAGCGGTAATTCTCTACCATCAAAACGAGCGGGCCCTGATTGAGTCCGTAATTCCACGGCGATACCCAGCCAAGAGAGCCGGTCGGCGCCGGGAACGTGGGATTGAAGCTCGCCGCCAGACCATAACTGCAGCAGGTGGGCCCGACACCCATCTGGATCATGTGCTGAATCGTCGGCAGTACAATCTCTGGAGCGAATGGCAGCGAGGCGACCGCCGCCCAAGGAGCGATGGTGCCGTCGTCCGGGCCGAACGGGGCGCCCCGCGAAAGGTAATCATAAAAGCGGCGTTCGATACCATCGATAAGTAGCGTCGCCGGACCGGGGCCGTCGCTCGCCGTGAGCCCCCAGCAGCAATCACAGTGGTGGCTGAACTGGAGGGGATTTTGGATCGAGTATTGTTGGTGCACGTAGGTCGCACGGCGGCTGTTCTCGAAGTAATCGATGCCCCGGGCCCCCATGAAGGTGTCCTGGATACCACGGAAATCGACCCAAACATGTGAGTACTGGTGAATGAAGAGCGGCCCGGCGTATACAAACTCGTAGTCGTAAATTTTTTTCCAGCTATAAGTCGAGGTGTACGCCGTGTAGCTCTCCACGGGCAGAGGGTGGGTAGGCGAGCCGAGGCCAAAGAGGTAGAGGATCGTAGCCTCGTCGTAACCAACCCACCGATACGGCAGGAACCCGCCCTCCGGCGTCCACCCGTGAGTAACGGTTGCCTCCCCGTTTTGCGCCCATTGCCAGTCGACGCGGCGGTAAAGCGCTTCCGCAAGTTTGCGCACTTCGTGCTCGTCTGCCACGTCCCAATCGAAGTAGGAAGCGGCAGTCAGCGCACCGGCGATCAAGAGCGTCGTATCGATGGTGGAAAGTTCACAGTCCCGGGAGCGTCGCCCAGAATCCATGTCAAGAAAGTGATAGTAAAACCCCATGTAGCCGGTGGCGTCCGGCGCGGGTCCCTGAGGGCTGTTCCAAAAGAACCGCAAGGTCGTCAACGTCCGCGCCACCGCCTCGGCACGCGTTAGTAGCCCGCGCTCGACTCCAACCGGGTATGCCGCAAGCGCGAGCCCCACGGCGGCAATGCTGGAGGGGAAACCCGGGCGCGTGCAATCCTTCACCAACCCGTTCGCCGGATTCGCCTCGTTCACGAAGTAAGCGAAGGCGTCCCGCTGAAGCTGATTAAGTATGTCTTCGTAAGAAGGTTGGGTCATTTACGTCCGCCTCCTGAAGTGTGTATCCGCAACTTCCGACACGCAATGAGAATGGGACAAATGGGGCCCTGGCGAGCCGAAATGTCCCTGGCCGCGCGGTTATCTCTTACAGCGCGATTGGTACATGCGGCACGCTATATGCACTACGGCGGGGAATATAGAACTACCATTGGTTTTACTGAAGGAGTCATTTTATGCATTACCTTACGAAGAGTGCGGTCTCGCTCGGCTTTCTCGTTTCGATAAATTTTTCCCATGCCGCGAACGGGGAAATGAAGCCAACCGATCACCTGCGTCAGGCGAAAGCCGAGATGTTCGACAAAATGGCAACGTGCCTTAAGTCGGAAAAGTCAGAAGCGGATTGCGAGAAAGATCTTAAGCAAAACTGCCTAAAAATGGGGGGCATGAAAGATTGTGGGATGTCGTCGATGGCATCGAAGGGTAAGAGAATGGCCAAAGGCGCCATGGGAAATCCAGACTCGGCAATGCCCGATGCGAAGGCAATGCCCCCCGACAAGGGTATGGGCATGGAGGACGACAAGGAAATGATGGGCGGGGAGATGTGAGTCTCCCACGGAAACTCTCCTCTAAAAGCTGTGGGGACGGCACTAGAATCAGAGAGTCATCGGAGCGTTTCGACGATTGTTTGAAGTCGGCTGGAACTCCTCTCAGCCGGCGTTCCCTTCTCAAGCTTAGTCTTGATTTAGGCGCCTTCGTGGCCTCCGCATCTCTTTTTCCAGCGTTCGCCCGCGCTTCAAACAGCGAACGCAAAGCGAAGGTAGTTTCGAAGGCAGATGGAGCCAACGAGCTTTTGGTACGAAAAGTCCCCTTCCCAGTTAGCGGCCGAGTCGGAACGGCAATCTCCGTCAATGGCACAGTTCCCGGGCCAATCCTCCGTCTGAAGGAGGGAAGCGAAGCGGTTCTTCGAGTTACGAACAAACTCGAGGAAGCAACGTCCATCCATTGGCACGGCATTTTGCTTCCCCCCGGAATGGACGGCGTGCCCGGCGTGAGCTTTGCCGGAATAAAGCCCGGAGAGACTTTTATCTATCGGTTCCCTGTCCTCCAAAGCGGCACCTACTGGTACCACAGCCACTCCGGCGGCCAGGAGCTACTCGGGATGTACGGTGCTCTGATTATCGATCCCCTTGAGCCAGAGCCCTTTCGCTATGACAGCGAACACGTCGTCGTGCTCTCCGACTGGAGTTTCGACGACCCCATGGCGATAGTAGCTAAACTCAAAAGTGATGCAGGATACTACAACTTCCAAAAGCGGGACCTGGGAGACCTCGTCTCAGATGTATCGAAGATGGGCGTCCTTGGCATGCTCTCCGACAGGCTCAAGTGGGGCCGAATGAGTATGGACCCGACCGATATGGCGGATGTGACCGGTTACGCTTACACCTACCTGATGAACGGTTTTGCGCCCTCGGATAACTGGACCGCCCTCTTTCGAAAAGGCGAGCGGGTGAGGTTGCGCTTCGTCGCGGCTGGCGCCATGACCTTGTTTGATGTCCGCATTCCGGGACTCAAGATGACGGTGGTTCAAGCAGACGGACAAAACGTGCAGCCCGTTACGGTCGAGGAGTTTCGGATCGCTCCGGGGGAAACCTATGACGTAATCGTTGAGCCATCGGAAGAAAAGGCCTATGCCATCTTTGCCGAAACAACCGATCGAAGCGGGTACGCCCTGGGCGCCCTCGCTCCCCGTGCCGGCATGCTAGCTTCCCTCCCCGAGCGCCGAGAGCGGCCCATTCGCGGCATGGCGGATATGGGAATGGCCATGACCGGGATGAAGGGCATGGCCGGTATGAAAAGCGGAATGGATAACGGGGCGGAGAACGCCATGCCGGAGATGAAAACTCCAAAGACGAGTGAGTCCAAAGCATCCGCAATGCAGGACATGCCGGGCATGGAAACGCCTTCCATAGCGTCGAGAGGTGGAGAGAAAAAAGGTTCTCGCGGAGGACAGGCGACTTCCCCTATCCCGGGAAGCACTCCCGTCAAACATGGCCCCGATCAGCACGGAATGGGGAACTCATTCGTCCCGGAAGAATCAAGAAGCCGTCTTCATGAACCGGGGACCGGCCTTGAAAAGGCTGGGCGCCGGGTCTTGGTTTACACGGACTTGAGAAGTCTTGCACCGGGTGACGACCAAAGAGCGCCCGCGCGCGATATCGAACTACATCTGACCGGCAACATGGAACGGTACATCTGGTCGATTGACGGAAAAAAATACTCCGAATCGCCTTCGCCTATCCTCTTCCACTATGGAGAGCGCTTGCGCCTAACTTTCGTCAACGACACCATGATGGAGCACCCAATGCATCTGCACGGCATGTGGATGTATCTCGAGAATGGAACCGGGGATTTTTTGCCGCGCAAGCATACCGTCATGGTTAAGCCCGCCGAACGCCTGTCGGTCGCCATTACGGCGGATGCCCCCGGGCGCTGGGCCTTCCACTGCCATTTGCTTCTGCACATGGAAATGGGAATGTTTCGGGTAGTTGAAGTGACGCCTAAGAAAACCGAGGCGGACTCATGAGACGCACTTGGCTGGTTCTAATTTGGCTTCTGTGTCTTCTCCCTCCGCTGACCACCAGGGCCGAAGACGCCACCCAGCCGAACTCTTCAACCACGACCGAGTGGCCAAGCCCCGTTGCTGATTCCGAGTCTCACGGCTTATTGCTGCTCGATTTGTTTGAGTACAATCCCCGCGCGGGCGGATCTTTCCGATGGGATATTCTCGGTTGGAGAGGCGGAGACTATAACCGCGTGTGGATTAAAAGCGAGGGTACCCAGAGTACGACCCTTTCCACGGGTGGTGTCGGCGATCTGCAAGTGCTCTACGGCCGCATGATCTCCGCCTATTTCGATCTTCAGGTGGGACTCGATTACAACCGTGCCTGGGGACGCGCCAATCAAGCCGGGCGCTTTCAACTCGCCATCGGACTTCAAGGGCTCATGCCTTATGCCTTCGAGTTGGAACCAGTCATTTTTATCGGCCAAAACGGAGAAGTCTCCGGGCGCTTTACGGCAAGTCAGGATTTCGTACTTTCCCAGCGCCTCGTTGCGCAGTTCAGATTCGAAACGAGCGCGGCGATTCAGCACGCCCACGCTTTCGACGTGGGGACCGGCTGGAACGATATTTCGGCGGGCCTTCGATTTCGCTACGAATTGAGGCGCGAATTCGCACCTTATGTTGGTGTGAATTGGAATCATCTGTTCGGTGAAACCGCTGACTATGCCCGCCGATCGGGCACCGAACCCCAGGGCTTCGCGCTCGTGGGAGGAATCCGGGCGTGGCTCTAGGGAAGGAAGAATTATGCAATTAGGTATGATCGGTCTTGGGCGTATGGGCGGGTCGATGGTGGAGCGGTTGCTCGTCGCGGGTCACCAGTGCGCGGTTTACAGTCGCCGTCCTGCCGCCGGCCTTGCCCTCGCCGCGAAAGGTGCTGAGGTCGCAAGCTCCCTCGCCGACATGGTCGCAAAGCTCGAACGCCCGCGTCACCTGTGGCTCATGGTTCCCGCCGCGGGCGTCGACGCCTTAATAGCGGAGCTCGAGCCCCTCCTTGCGGCGGGCGACACTCTTATTGATGGCGGCAACTCCTACTACCACGACGATCTCCGCCGCTCGGCGCGCCTCTGGGAGCATAAAGTCCACTACCTCGACGTCGGCACCAGCGGCGGTGTTTGGGGCGCGAAGCGCGGTTATTGCCTCATGATTGGCGGCGATAAGAGCGCTGTGGATCGGCTCTCCCCAATCTTTACGGCGCTCGCCCCCGGCCTCGAGTCTGCGCCGCGGACATCCGGCCGAGAGCCCGACAGGGGAACCGCTGAGATAGGCTATCTGCACTGTGGACCAAGCGGCGCCGGACACTTCGTAAAGATGATCCACAACGGAATCGAGTACGGCCTCATGGCCGCTTACGCCGAGGGCTTCGACATTCTTCGCCATGCGAACGCGGGAAAAAAGAGCCGCGAGACGGACGCGGAAACCACACCACTCGGCCATCCCGAACACTATCAATACGACTTCGATCTCGGCGAAATCGCCGAGCTCTGGAGGCGTGGCAGTGTCGTCGCCTCGTGGCTTCTCGATCTGACCGCCTCAGCGCTTCTGCGTAGCCCCGATCTCGAGAATTTCGAAGGACGGGTTTCGGATTCCGGCGAAGGGCGCTGGACCATCCAGGCGGCCATCGACACCTCGGTGCCGGTGCCGGTCCTAAGCTCCGCGCTCTTTGAGCGCTTTAGCTCGCAAGGGGAGGCGATGTTTCAGAACAAGATTCTGTCCGCGATGCGCCATGCGTTTGGTGGGCACCTGGAAAAGAAGGAAGGCAGCAGGCAATGAGCGGATCGACGGACGGTATTGGGAAAGCCGACGTCCTCGTATTTTTCGGGGCAACCGGCGATCTGGCCCGCCGCAAGATCTATCCGGCGCTCTTCGAGATGGTGCGCAAGGGCAAGCTCGATATCCCTATCATTGGTGTCTCACGCCCGACTCGCGATGAGCGCGCCTTCAAGCAGATGGTGCGCGAAAGCCTCGGTCGAGCCTACGATACCGACCGTGCGACGAGCGAGAAGCTCCTCTCGCTCGTCCACTTCGTCGGCGGCAACTATGAGGACGAGACTACCTACCGCCATCTCGCCGAACTTACGTCGTCTTACCGACGGCCCGCTTACTACTTAGCCATTCCACCGAGCCTCTTCGGAACAGTCGCAATGAATATGGCGCACTCCGGGTGCTCCAAAGAAGCACGGCTCATCGTCGAAAAGCCTTTCGGTCGTGACCTGAAGTCCGCGCAAGAGCTAGACGAAGCGCTACATCAATATTTCCCGGAGTCGTCGATATATCGCATCGACCATTACCTCGGAAAAGAATCGGTCCAGAACCTCGTCTATTTTCACCTCGCCAATCAAATGGTCGATTCCACCCTCCATCGTAGCTGTGTCGAGCGCGTTGAAATAACGGTAGCGGAGACGCTGGGGATGGAGGGCCGCGGTCACTTCTACGAGGAGGTGGGTGCGATGCGCGACGTTCTACAAAATCACATGCTGCAGGTCATTGCCTGCCTTGGGATGGAGTGTCCCGTGCGGATGGAGAACGAGGAGATCCGAAACGAGAAAGCGCGCGTCATCAAAGCGGTGCGTCCCATGGTACCCGAAGACATCGTACGCGCCCAATACGTCGGTTACCGTCAGGAACCGGGCGTCGCCTCTAGCTCGAACGTGGAGACTTACGCCGCAGCAAGGCTCTTCATCGACAACGACCGCTGGGACGGTGTTCCCTTCTTCGTCCGCGTGGGAAAGCGCCTGCCGGTAAGCTGCGCCGAGGTCTACGTGAAGTACAAAGCGCCCCTCTGGGCCAAGATAATGGAGACGAACGGCGCCGACTGCGGTAACTACCTGCGGCTCCGCTTGAGTCCGAACATCGAGATTGCGCAGGGAACTCAGGTAAAAAAAGCCGGGACCGAGCTTGTGGGCAACTGTGTCGAGTTGCTCGCGAACTACGCGCCGCCCGACGAAATGATGGCGTACGAGCGCCTGTTTCTCGACGTCATCGCCGGCAACACCGAGCTTTTCGCCCGCAAGGACATCATGCTCGCTCAATGGCGGGTCGTCGAAAACGTCCTCGACAACAGCACGCCGCTCTATTTCTACGAGCCGGGAACGTGGGGGCCGCGCGAAGCGGACGTGCTTATGGGGCCGACCGCATGGCACAATCCCGTCGTGCCTAACGAGCCTGCCGAGCTGGCGTTATTTCAAGAGACGGCGTTCGCGCAGGGCCCGAGCTACCAAGGGCGCCAACTCCCACCGCCCCGCAAACGGGGACGCATAGAAATCGTCGATAGCGCTGCCGCAGTGGACCGGACTGCGGCGATGCGTTTCACAGAGCTAGCCCAGAAGGCGATTGCAGAACGGGGACGATTTACCGTCGCTTTTCCCGGCGGCCGCTCGCCGGTCGGCGCCTTGCAGATTCTTGCTTCTCCGGAGTTAGCTCGCGGCGTGACGTGGGACAAGGTCCACGTCTTCTGGGTAGACGAACGGTGCGTACCTCCGACCGACGCGCAAAGTAACTACCGTCTCGTCAACGAGCATCTCTTGTCGAAGGTTGCCATCCCTGAGCCGAATGTGCACCGCATCCGCGGCGAGGAGGACCCCACCTCCGCGGCGGCCTCGTACGAGCGCGAACTCCGCAAGTGGTTTGGGGAAGGGCCTCGTGGCCTCGATCTCGCCTGGTTGGGCTTGGGCGAGGACGCGCACATTGCCTCGCTGTTCCCGAACCAACCGACTTTACAAACGAGCGCTTGGGTTGTCTCGGCGGAGGTCGAGGCAGCAGTGCCCCGGCGGATCACGCTGTCTGTGTCTTTTCTTAACCGCAGCGCAGAGCTTTATGTTCTGGCGGAGGGATTTCAGAAAGCGGAAGCGGTCGCTCTCGCCATCGGAGTCCCTTTCAACCCCAGCCTCGTTCCAGCGCAGCTCCTCGATCCGCCTTCCGGACATCTCGTTTGGCTCATCGACCGCGCGGCGGCTTCTCGGCTAGAGCCCGTCCGCCATAGTTCCCGAGCCACCACATGGGATCAAACCAAATGGGACTAAATGGCTCCCGACGGGACTTTAGCTCCCCCAGTTCCACAGAGTTCTTTCGCCACCTTCGTTTGCCAAACGGCACGCGCCTCGCTTCGAAAATTTACAGAATCTATCTCACAGTTGCCTGCATCGCTTCAGCTCCGCACACGATAGCGCGACAGTCCGGTGCGATCCTTGCAGACCATTAGTCGCATATAAGGTGATCTTGGAGGCATAACGATGAAAAAACTCGATACTTTGGTTTTATTAGCGGTAGCGCTCGGCATTGTAGGGTGCTCACACTCATCCATGCGCGGCACCGTGGCTATGAAAGTAAGCGACCGCGAGGGACATGTCTGCCTGGGAGACGGAGAGGTTAAGCCGGGAACCCCAGTGGCTTTTTATGAAAGCGTGTGCAAAGAGCGCGGCGCCTCTAGATTGGAGTACTCAAGCCTGATTTGTAAAAAGGTAAAGGTTGGGGAGGGTGAGATAACCCAAACTCTGAATGAGCATTATTCCGTCGTGCGGGCGGACCCAGGGGTACTTCTCAGAGAAAATCTAATTGTGGAAACGATTGGGGACAAATCCTTCAAAGCTGAGTGAGCATCCACAATGAAAACCAATTTTGAATTAAAGGGAGCAAAGATGAGCACGAACTTTTCGAGAATGATGCTTTTAGCCGTACTCTGGCTGAGTCCGATGGTCCTGGCGGATGGCGCCTCCGAAATGGAGATGACCCCACCAAAAGACAAAACTACGCCAACCCAGAAAACTACGGGCGCCGATCGAAAGGCCAAGAGCGAGATGTTCGGCAAAATGGCTCAGTGCCTGAAGTCCGACAAGTCCGAAGCACAGTGTGAAAAAGAGCTTCAAGGCAATTGCCATCAAATGGGCGGCATGAATCGCTGCGGAATGGGAATGATGATGGGGAAAATGGGTCAGTCGATGATGGGTAAGAAAATGAAGGGCATGGGCATGGACAAAATGGGCGGCGGAATGAATAAAGACGCCCCCCAAGGGGATGAAAATAGCGATAAAACCATGGAACCTATGGAATGACTGCCCGTAATAGCAAACGCATGTCTAACCAAACAAAAAAAGGAATGAAAATGAAACTATCTTGCAAACCAGCTCTAATGGCTATGTTCGCATTACTAATGTCCACTCCTGCGTTAGCAGAAAAGAAATCCGCGGCTCCCGCGCCAAAGAAGGCAGCAACGGAAAGCGACCGCAAAATCGAAGACAATATGAATCAAGAAATGGCCGCCTGTATTAAGTCGGGTAAGTCATCCGAGGATTGCCACACCCAAATGGTTAATAGCGGTAAGCCCATGGGTAAAATGGGTGGAACGGGCCATGGCAAGATGAAGACCGGGATGAAGAACCGCGGAATGAAAGGAAATATGCCGTCGGACATGAAAGGTATGGAGCAGAACACTCCAGGTGAGTGACCGCTAAACACCTACTAGGAATAAAATAAATATTGAGAGGCGGTTCCAAGAATGAAGAGGTATTTCAGCGTAGCATGCTTGTTGTTCGGGCTGATCGGCGGAGCTGGCAGTAGGGCTGAGTCGGCCGCCGCGCGGGCACCCAGCGGCAGTTGGGGTACCGCCACTCCGTATCATAGCCTTTACGAGAAAGGGATCCGTACTACCTTCGACGGGCGGGTCCTTCGGACCGAGGACGTAGTGCCGCTCCCGAACATGGAGCCGGGAGTTCAACTCCATCTCGAGGGCGACAACGGCGGGATCGACGTACACTTGGGGCCCAGATGGTTCGTCATGGAACGGGATCTGTTATTCACAAAGGGGGCGCCTATCGTTGTCGTCGGCATGACGATTCGTCTTAGAGGAAAACCCACGCTAATCGCAGATGAAATCATATATGGGCACCGAAAGGACATCCTGCGAGACCCTTCGGGCGTTCCCGTCTGGACGAAGCCGGCAGGTACAAAGTTTCCCAAGTAATCTTGATTCTCAGCTCACTGACACAGGCGGATGCCGAGCAGGCCCACCTTGGACGTGAAACAAAAGAGCTTGCCACCAATAAACAATCTCAAAAGGCTGGTCACTTCACATAGTGTCTCGGCTTATGAAGCATCCCGCTATCCAAACGCTAATCGGAGTTAGTAGCATCATCTGAAGTAGCGGAAGGGCAGAAAAATCGGTTCCCGGGACTCGGGGATTCGCGACCGTGTAATTCCATCTTCCCGTTGAGAGAGCGCGCGCCTCGATAGCTACCCCTGCAGCCAGAGCCAATCCAATCAAGACAACAAAATCCGACATTCGCCAACGGTCCAAAGACCAAAGCCAGCGTCCTTTTTTAAGAGCAAGCAAAGAGTAGAGAATCCAGGTGATGACGACATCTCCAAGAGTCGCCATCACCATGGCCCAATGAGAGGGGGAAACGGTGCCGTGAACAAAATACTCTCCGCACTGCGCGTATTCCCACGCCAGGTGCAAAGAAATAGTAGCAAGCGTAAGGCTCGCCCCGTGCCTCCTAGCGATTTGTCCCACGCTTGTCATGGGTTCGAACCGAAGTGAGGGGGACGCCCGGTGCCCAAGTCCTATAGCCTCTCGACTATGGCACCCTCCTCAAACTTAACTCCGGAATCGACTTTTACGACCGAGTAATGCTCGTTCAAAAGCCTAGTGACCTCTCCCGTTCCAAGCCGGACTTTCTGACAGCTGCGACCCCGTCCTTCTCTTCCTCCCGTTCCAGTGCATTCGTTGCGAAATAGGGCTACCTTATCTCCCGGCTTCACTTCTGAGTTTCCGAGGCAAACATGAGCTTCCGTGTCGCTCGCCTTCATCGCTACGGATCCGCGCATAGTACTATGTGCCGCACAGCCACTGAGCAAAACAACTCCGCCAAGCACAGCCATCATGATTCTATTCATTTGCGATTCCTTTCAGGAAATAGATTCTAGTTGAGTAGTGATCTCTCCAAGAATCGTGCCGAAGCAGCGGGCACAGGGTTAAGAACAATACCAAAAGCAAAAAGGGACGTACGGGACCACAGACAGCGGTCATAGGACGTTTTGGCCCATGGGTCTCGTGTGGAAGAGCTAGAGATACGGCACGTCTATTGCTTCGGTAACTAAAATAGACTTCCATTTCAGGGCAAACCCTCGATAGAAGAGACCGTTAAGAGACATAGGCGTCTCCGATCAGAGGTAACGAGGGAGACTTAGTCGGCGATCCCCGAAGAGGTAAATCTTAAGGGTGACATTATGTTCAGTTTCGGGCGCTCGAAGACCTAGCTCCTAAACGGATGACGACCTTGGAGGGTTCGGTATGAGGAATGAATTACAGGCTGAAGGCCACCGCGGAAGTACCGCCCGGATCCAGGAGATAGAGACGGTAAAGGACCCGGTGTGCGCAATGTCCGTAGATCCCAGGACGAGTCGAACCCTCACCCATGCCGGAAGCATCCTCTATTTCTGCTCCGACCATTGCGTAACGAAGTTCAAAAGCGATCCGAAACAGTACCTTCACGACACCAGTGCCCAGGCTAAGAAGGAGCCCATTGATCAGGAAGCCATTTATACCTGCCCGATGCACCCGGAGATCCGCCAGAAGGGACCAGGGGCCTGCCCGAAGTGCGGGATGGCTCTCGAACCAGTGGAAGCTCAGATTGAAGAAGGGCCAAACACAGAACTTTTGGATATGACGAAAAGGCTCAAGTGGGCCACCGCCTTTACAGTTCCCCTTCTCCTTCTCACCATGGGGGAGATGACTGGTCTTCCCCTCCACCGCTGGGTTTCGGGCACCCTACTGAACTGGACTCAGCTACTTCTGGCAGCACCGGTTGTGATCTGGGCCGCCCTTCCCCTTTTCGTTCGAGGTTACCAGTCATTCCGCTCGCGGAACCTCAATATGTTCTCTCTCATTGCCCTCGGAACCGGAGCGGCCTTTGTCTACAGCGTTATTGCAACTCTCTTTCCCCAGGTGTTCCCCACTTCATTTCGAAGTCCTCATTCGGGGGCGGTAGGAGTGTACTTCGAGGCCGCGGCCGTCATAGTGGCCTTGGTCCTCCTGGGCCAGGTACTAGAGCTTCGCGCTCGCGGGCAAACGAACGGAGCTATCCGCGCGCTCTTGGGACTCGCTCCAAAGACCGCGAGAATCCTCCGACCCGATGGAAAAGAAGAGGACATCGACCTGGGACAAATTCACCCTGGAGACCGACTGCGAGTTCGGCCGGGCGAGAAAATCCCCGTGGACGGAGTCGTACTTGAGGGAAAAAGCGCAGTCGATGAGTCGATGATTACCGGAGAACCAATACCCATCGAGAAGCTGCCTGGAGGCTCGGTCATCGGTGGAACGGTGAACGCTACTGGCGGGTTTATCATGGAAGCTAAGCGCGTTGGATCGGAGACCGTCCTCCAGCAGATTGTAAAAATGGTGAGCGAGGCGCAAAGAAGCAGAGCCCCCATTCAGCGCCTGGCCGATCGGGTATCGACCTACTTTGTGCCCGCCGTCATTCTCATTGCCATCGCCACAGCGATAGTTTGGGGGATTTGGGGACCGAGTCCCGCGCTGTCCTTTGCTTTGGTTAACGCGGTCTCTGTTCTCATTGTCGCCTGCCCATGCGCACTGGGACTCGCCACTCCAATGTCGATCATGGTGGGTACCGGAAAGGGCGCTCAGAACGGCGTCCTAATTAAGAATGCCGAGGCACTCGAACTTTTTGAAAAAGTGGATCTCCTTGTCGTCGATAAGACTGGCACTCTGACGGAAGGCAAACCCCGATTGGTCTCAGTGGTTCCGGCGCTCGGATTCACCGAGGAACGTCTACTGAGTTCTACCGCCGCTCTCGAAAAGGGAAGCGAACACCCCCTTGCAGCCGCAATACTCGAAGGCGCGAAGGCTCGAGGCGTAGTAGTCCCATCCGACGTTCAGGATTTTCAATCCTTGACTGGCCTAGGTATCAAGGGACGAGTGGCTGGCGAATGGATTGCCATCGGCAATCAAGAGTTCCTTCAGAAGTCCGGATTTGAAGTGCCTCCTTCCCTTGCCGAGCGAGCCGAAGCGAACCGAAGCGAAGGGCAGACGGTCATGTTCGTGGCAATTGGAGAAAAAGCGGCGGGATTCGTAGGGGTAGCCGACCCAATCAAGGAAACTACTCTTTCCACGATTCAGGAACTTCAGGCGACGGGAGTTAGAGTCGTCATGGTAACGGGCGATCATGAAAGCACGGCGAAAGCTGTCGGAAAGCAACTTGGCATCACAGAAATTAGAGCAAGTGTGAAACCCGAAGAAAAGATCAAAGCAGTCCGAGAGTTTCAGTCACAGGGGCACACGGTGGCCATGGCGGGAGACGGCGTGAACGATGCGCCTGCCCTTGCCCAGGCCAATGTTGGAATTGCCATGGGCCATGGAACCGACGTCGCAATGCAAAGCGCCGCTATCACTCTCATCAAAGGGGATCTGAGAGGGATTCTGAAAGCTCGGAAGCTGAGCCAGTCAACCATGCGCAACATTCGGCAGAATCTCTTTTTCGCTTTCGTCTATAACGCTCTTGGCGTACCGGTCGCGGCCGGGGCTCTCTACCCGTTCTTAGGAATCCTCCTAAGCCCGATGGTTGCCAGCGCGGCCATGGCGCTAAGCTCGGTCTCGGTAATCGCCAATTCCCTAAGGCTAAGGAAACTCGCCCTGTAGAAGGAGTCTCGGCGGTCCAAAAAGCTAGGAGGCTCGACCGCGCTGATGAGAATGTCGCATTTGTGATGCGTTCGAGCGATACAGGGCTCGCTCGAAACATCGACCAAGCCTCAACTCGGGATTTCAGGCTGAGAATAGGTTCCGCCGCCCTTTCCTGGAAATGGCACGACGGATGCATTCTTTATGGAATTGAACTACTAGTGTGCAAAAAGGGGTAGGGCCTAGCACCACCTACTATTTTAAAGCGTCGCCCAAATTTTTTGGAGAGACCAATATGCGATATTTGATTTTCGTTTTACTGGCGTTAGTTGGAACGGTCGCTTCAGCGGCTGCCAATGAGGAATTCTCGCCAACGGGAAGTTGGCAGTGTACTGCCCGAAGTACCGGCTTTGACAAGCATGGGGTCCACTACGGGAGTGGAACTAATCGATTCGATGCAAAAGACGATGTACTTGCAACGTGCCAGGCCTTTCACGTTGCAACGCAATGTGAACTGATGGGTTGCGGGACAAATACTGACAACGCTGGGAAAGCCGCGACCCTGCTGATGAGTGGGCCTGGTAAATATCTTGGATGCACGGTGGACGCTCAGCAATGTGGCATGCGTGCGACCCGTTACGGGTATTCTCACTACCATGCCGAGAGTTACTACGGGTGTGCCAATGCCTCTAAGTTCGGATGTTGGGGAGTTACTGCAGGAGCGACCCTCGGGGCCGCTGGGGATGCTTCCTTTGAAGGCGACGCTAACGAAGATTGTGCCCGGTTTACCAAACAAATCCTTTGCGTCAGCTATAACGGCTGCTCGTGGGTAAATGGCCACTGTGTGAATGATTAACCCCGTCCTTTTGATTCAAAAGCCACTAGCAACAACCGCGAGAGGAGCCAGTTCATGGAAAAATCGAAGTCCGTGACCAAAGACCCCATTTGTGGAATGACCGTTCAACCATCTACCGCCGTCCGTGCTGAGCAGAATGGAAAGACGTTCTACTTTTGTAGCGACCACTGTCGGCAAGCGTTTGTGTCCACGCCCGCCGGTGCAAAGCCGGAGAAAAAAGCCGGCGGTTGTTGTGGCTAACACCCGCACATTGCACCATGAACCGCAAAGTAACCGAGGAGGTCTTTGACCTGCTCGACCGCAGAAAAAATAGCTCAGCTCAGCCATGATCCTGGCCAGTAACCGCGTCGTTGAAATGGGGCGAGGTCTTTCCGGAGCCGGCTCTCGCTAACTGCACTATGGGCCGCAGGTTCGAAAACGCACACATCGCCGTCTTTAAGGGCAACTCCTATCTAACCAAGCCTCTACTTCAGCCCTAGCATTTACTTCTCTATAAAGACCTTTTTCTTGTCCTTATAGGCCTTGAAGGTTTGATCTAGAGTTTGGTGCCCTAGCCAAACCGATACTTCGGTGAACTTTCGTCCCTTCTTTAGCATCAGGTCAACGAAACCCTTCCGCCCGCCGTAACAAGTAACACCTTGCCCAAGATGTAAACGAACCGTCTTCACCAAAGGGCGTTTGAACTCACCAGAGTTGATAATTTCTAGAGCCTTGAGCTGTTCCTTGAAGAATAACGGGATGTACTTCCATCTCTTATCTCTGGGTATGCCCGACAGCTTGGATTGGTAGACTAGAAGTACCTTCATTCCATCCGTTTCTTCCATTGCCCACGTCTGCTTCTTCTTTAGTTCATCAATTTCATGTGGCCTGAGTCCAAGCCAAACGCTTATAAACAGCCAGTTGTAATGCTCAGCGGATAGGACGTTCTTCTTTGAAGTTAGGTTTTCCGGTGTCAGAGGAGCTGATTCTTTGGTCTGCTTACCTGAGTCCAAATAAGTATCACTAATGCGTTCTTGCTCAACGCCCCTAGGGGAGGGAATTGCCAGGTAGGCTTTGTCTACCTTCGCGCTCCACCACTTTCCGTAGAGGTTCAGAGTGAAGATGATTTTTTTGGTGTAGCTCAGGCTGTACTGCTTCTTCTGGCAGTACCTATAAACGAGTTTTGGGTTCTTACAGATAACCTCAATCCCCATCTTCAAATCGGCGATGCAACGTTTCGAGGCTTCCCAATACCTAGCAGCCGTGGAGTTCTCACCATCCCCAAAGGACTCCTGCTCGAACTCCGTGGTGAAGGCTTTTGGTAGGTATAGAAGAACAGCGTTTTCTGTTTCTTGGACCCTCACCTGAGCAACGTTTTTGGCCCGTTCAATTCGCTTGTGGTGACTGTCTTTGTTCAAGGAACGTAGGACAGCTTTCGCCTGTTCGTAGTTCAAATTTGTACTCAAACCGAGTTGAGAATACTCGCTAGTTTTGACTGTACGTTGCTTCGTTTTATCGACGTGAAACACTCGCCAACTTCGCAAACCGTTCTTACGTTTTGCGGTTAAACCAATCTTGTAGCCCATACTCAGACACTCCCGAAACCTCTTCGGCATAATCGAAATTACGCATGAAAAAAGCTTCGACACAGTCGTCACAATGTGACGAACTTTGTTTAGTTAAGTGACTGAGTTTATTAGTTTTTTCCGGGGAAATGGTGGACCGGATGGGGATCGAACCCACGACCTCCTCATTGCGAACGAGGCACTCTCCCAGCTGAGCTACCGGCCCTTACTATCGGCTATTCGCCAAAGTATTCGGCAAGCTACCACCGGTCTTTTTGTAGGGCAATCGTTTAGGATCCCTAAATGCCCCTTGTTCCCACCCAGGCCCCTCCTCTATAAGAGTCCGATGCCTAATGCCAATGAGCTGGGGCCCGAGTGGCTCGCCGAACGCTTCCGAAAAGCCTGCCGTAGCCCGGAAGCCCGCAAAATCGGTTTGGAAGTAGAGCGCATCGGTCTGTTCAAGGACGGTAAATCCCTCACTTATTCCGACAAGTCCGACCGACGTGGCGCCGCGACCCTCTTGTCCGAAATCGCCGCCCGCCATGGCTGGCAGGTCGGCAACAACGCCGAAGGCCGGCCTCTGTACCTGTCGGGACCCGTGGGCAAAGTCTCCCTGGAGCCCGGCAGCCAGCTCGAGCTCTCGGCTCAGCCGGACGGCAACTTAGTTTCTCTGTCCCGGACCATCGATACCTTCGAGCGCCAGGTGGATGAGATCACCTCCCCGTGGGGCCTCAAATGGATCTCGGTCGGCGTGAACCCCGTGGAAGCCGTGCCGGACGTGGAGCTCATTCCCTCCACGCGCTACCACATCATGACGCAATATCTGGGTAAGCGAGCCGCTCTCGGCACCAGCATGATGCGACTTACGAGTAGCGTGCAGATTAACCTCGATTACACTTCGGAAGCCGAAGCGGTCGAGATGCTCCGCGCGGCCCTCGCGCTGACTCCCGTGTCCTATGCCCTCTTTGGCAATTCGCCGATCTCCAAGCGAAAGGCTTCGGGAGAGCTCAGCTACCGGCAAAAGATTTGGAAAGAAACCGATCCCGATCGTTCCGGCCTTTTGCCCGAAGCGTTTCAGCCTGGATTTGGTTTCGATGCTTACGCACGTATCGCGTGGACGCGGCCTTTGATGTTCGCTCAAGCGACCGACGGCTCCTACATTCCGGCCCACGGCAAATCTTTGGAAGAAATCGCGGCGGGCAAGCTTCCCGGCGCGACGCTGACGGAAGCCAATCTCACCAATTCCGTTCAAGAGCTCTTCTTCGAAGCTCGCTTGAAGCCCGGGTACGTGGAAATCCGATCGCTCGATGGCCAATCTCCCGAGCATCGCTATGCCTGCTCGGCATTCTGGGTCGGTATTTTGTACCGCCCGGAAGCGCGCCGGCTCGCCCTCGATTTGCTCGGCGGCTTGACCGCCGAGGCGCGCGAGCGGCTTCGTGACGAGTGCGGCCGAGTCGGTCTCGCGGCCAAAGAGGGCGAGATTTCCATCAAGGAAGTCAGCCGCAAGCTTTGCGAAGTGGCGCGGGAAACCTTGGTGAACCGAGGCCGCGGCGAAGACAAATTGTTAGAGCCCCTCTACCGCATTCTCGAGACCGGAAAGAACCCGGGCCAGCTTCAGCTTGAAAAATTCGAAGCCGAAGGCAGCCCCACGGATCCGGCGCGTATCGCCGCTCTCTCTTAAAAGGTAGCGCCGTACCTTTAGGTAGTGATTCCGCTCGTGGTCTTGATTCTCGTGGTTTGTGTCTCGCTCTGGAAGCGGGATCCTTCCTACGCGGATAAGTCCGGGCTCTCGCCGAGAACGGCGGGCATCGAGTTACCGAAGCTCCATACGCCGTTTCCTCCCGAAGCCGAGCCCGCTAAATAGTGATTTCGGCTCAGCTCTCCCTCATTGTGAGACATTCCCCGCCTTTTCAAAGACATTGCTCTCACACGCGCTAGGTATCCTAAGCTCAAGAGTCTCGCCTCTTCCAGGACCTACCTATGCGTTGGCTTGCCTTAGTGTTTCCCCTTCTTTTGAACCTCGCTTGTGGAAAAGCCACGGACGTCGATCTCGACGCTTTGGAATCTCCGTCGAATCGCTCCATCGTCGTCACGTCCGATTATCCCGCGGTGGTTATGGTGGTGATGCCCGGAGGCCACGGCCTTTGCACCGGCACTTTCATCAGCCCCACAACGGTGGCGACCGCCGCTCACTGCACTCAAGACGATGGCAGCTATCTCATCGTCTCTTCCTTCGGAAATTTTCGCACGAGCACGCGGCGCAATTTCGGTCCGGGAGTCGTCGACGATCCCGAGGATTTGGCGCTCTTGATCTTAGACGAGTCCGTCGCCAATCCCCGAAGAGGGCAGGTGATCGCCGTTGGTCAACAGCCCGATCTCGCCGAAAAAGTACGTTTGGTGGGTTTTGGCTGCAATGATTTCGAGCAGCGTCTGGGCACCGGCGTGAAGCGTACCGGAACCAATCAGGTCTCTCGTCTTGGCGACTACGTCGAGCTTTACACGCCTAGAGTGGCGAAGACCACGCTGACTTCGGGAAGGGCGCTCATCGGTTCCGATAACCGATCGGGAACGTGTTTCGGCGACTCCGGCGGACCGCTTCTCAACTACCGTAACGGCGAATGGGGTGTCGCCGCCATTAGCCACGCCGGAGCCAGTCTCACCGACGGCTACCTCTCCGGATTCGTGAATTTGAACCGGGGAACGAATCTCGACTTCCTGAAATCCGCCGATGCCGAGCTCGACCTTGGCATCTTCGATGTGTGCCGTACGTCGGCTCGTCCCGGCATCAGCTGCAGTGTGGAGTTCGCTTCCGCACAGATCGAGAAGTTCCTCCGCCTCCTCGGTAAGTGGCTGAACCTTTGGTAAAGCGCTTAGCCGTGTTATCGATTAGCCATGCTGTATCGGGCCTCGGTTCAAGACATTAAGGACGAGCGGATTTTCCGCCGCCGTACCCATCTCGCCGTGGTGATGCAGTTCTATCCGCGTTTTCTCTCCAAAGATCGCATCGACGAGTACGTGAGACCGCTCGCGCCCGAGCGCCCCCTGTTCACCGAGTTCAAAGCGAAGGAGCGAGAGCTAAAGAATCACAACCAGGCTTTCGAGCTCGTGCGCTACGAGAGCCGTTTCGGATTATCTCCCGATGGACTGTCGGCTTTGGCGCGGCTAGCGGATCTTGCCAGCACCAAGGATGTCGCCCTGATCTGCCAATGCGCCGCCGCCCTTCGCTGCCACGCGGACTTACTTTTGCTGATGGCTCGCCGGTGGCACGGGGCGCACGCTCCGCCCCTTCGTCATTCCTACCCGGTTTTCGAAGCCAGGCTGGCGAGCGGTGACTTACTTTCCTTGGCGGAGGGCGCCCTATGAACGCCGAGTATCTACGCCGCGTCGTCGCCACCCGCATGCCTTTCGGTAAGTACAAGGGAAGCCGGCTCGTCGACTTGCCCGAGCCCTACGTCGTTTGGTTTTTTAAAAAGGGGTTTCCCGAAGGCGAGCTCGGCGACATGTTGAAGCTCGTTTACGAGATAAAGCTCAATGGCCTCGAGTATCTTTTCCCGCGCGGCCAGCCGGGCTAGGGGAGCGCTGCGGCGAGTTGCGTGCGCTTTGCATTTCCCCAGGACAGGAGTACGTTGGACCTAAGCACGACAGGTCGTGGGCTCAAGGGGGGACACAACAATGAAGCGTTTCTTTTTTCAGGCGTTTGCCTTGGGGCTTACCGCTTCTTTCAGCTTGCTCGCCCTCGCTCCTCCGCCCGGCTGTGAGTACGACAAAGAATGTGTGCTCGAATTGCCGGGCGCCATCTGCGCCGACGGCACCAGCTCTTACTACACTGTCATTGCTCGTCGTGATTCCGATAATTTGATGATCTTTTTGAACGGCGGCGGCTGCTGCTGGGATCCGGTCACCTGCAGCAAAGGGTACGCGGCGAACTTGACCCGCCGGGCTCCGATCATCGATTGGAACAAAGGCACGGGGATTCGCAATCACCTCGACCCGAAAAATCCTTTCGCGAGCTATACGATTCTCACCGTGCCCTACTGCACGGGAGATCTCTTCATGGGCGATTCCGTTCAGAACTACGGAACGAAGGAAAAACCCTTTATCGTTCGTCATCACGGTTACAAGAACTTGGAACTCGCCCTCGACAAGGCGGCGCTTCATTTTCCGCGGCCGGACAAAGTGATTATGTTCGGCATGAGCGCCGGGGCGATAGGCGCCTTTCACCATCTGTCGGGCTTCGATAGCCGTTTTCCGGGCTCGGCGAAATACGTCATTAGCGACGCCGGCACTCCTTTCAAGCCGCCGCATCTCGTGGAGACGAATTACAAGTCGCTCCTCAGGGTTTGGAACATTTTTACCAACTTTCCCAACAATGAGCTTGGCCGCCCCATCGAGCATTTCGGCGACATGCTCGAGTACAACAAGCGGGCTTACCCGAATGTCCGTTACGGCTTGGTGCAGGCTTACTCCGATTACATCATGACTTACTTCGCGTACCGGGTCGGCTCGAAGGATCCGTTCAACGCGGTGAAAACGACCGCCATCGACGTGGCCGATCACTACCTCGGGCCGGATGCCTCGAACGATCGTGTCTTTTACGTCGATAGCTGGGCACATACGCTTTCCGACGGGGATCTCGCCAAGACGAAGTCGATGGGAGTTTCTCTCGGCGATTGGCTGACCTCCATGGTGAGTGATTTGCCTTGGGATAACCACCGCCCCGATCTCGCTGTGCCCACCGGTCAGTTCGTGCCGAAGGCGAAGCCGCCTCAGTTCGTTCGCTTCAACGATCTTTTGCCCACGAGTGGCGCGGCCGAGCAGCTTGCGGGTCTTGCGCCTCCCGAGATGTTTGGTTTTTAAGATGCGATTTTTGATAGTTTCCGCTCTCTGCTTCGGTTGGTTCGCCAAAGCAAACCCAGTGAAAGCCGGTTGGGAAGTGGGCCTCGCGGCGCGCCCCCTCACTTTGCCTGCGGGAGTGCCCCTGGCGGGATACGTCCACGCGATTCGTCGCCGGAACTTATTTTCGACCAATCTTCCCTTTGCCACTTACTTCAAACCCTCCGTCGGTGCTTTGAGTCCCGTGCGGGCTAAGGCCGCGGTGCTTCGCTCGGGGAAGGAGAAGCTGCTTCTGGTAAGCCTCGATATTATCGGAGTGACCGAACAGTTGCGTCAGGCCATCGAGCAGTCACTTTCGGGAAAATTCTTGCCGGAAAATATCGTCCTTTCGGCGACCCATACCCACAGCGGACCGGGTGGGGCCACCAAGCATTGGCTTTGGGAAGCGCTCCTCATGGATAAGTTCAAGCCGCAGCTCTTTCACAACCTCATCGAGGACGTCGTGTGGGCGGCGAGTGAAGCGGAAAAAGCCTTGCAGCCCGCCGACGTTTTCGCCACCGAGTTCGACACCGAAAAACTCCAGATCAACCGCCGGGTGCTCGGGGATCCGGTCGATCGGTCCGCGCGGCTTCTCTTATTTAAGAGTCAAAGCGGAAACTGGCTGGGCGCCTGGATCAATTTCGCCGTCCACGGCACCGCGCTGCACGCGGAAAATCTTTTCTTGAGCGCGGACGTTCCGGGGGCCATCGAGCGTGAAGTGGCCGAGGAACTATCGTCGAAAAACCCGGCGGGCGCCCCAACGCCCATCGCGCTATTTGCCAACGGAGCCGAAGGGGACGTGTCTCCCGCCGAGCAGGACGTGGCGGGAATCGAATCGATCTCGAAAGGGTTTCGAGACCAGATGGCTCGCCATTGGAAAGAGAGCTTCCGATCTTTGAAGCCCGGCTGGGTATCCCGGCGAAGCGTCATCGATCTCGGCCGGCCCGCGCTGAGGCTCGCGCCTTGTATGGGAAGCAGCAGCTGGTATCAGCGGCTCTTGTCGAAGCTTTCTATCCCCGTGGGACTTTTCCTGCCGAGAAAAACGCAGATCGCGCAAGTGGAGCTCGATGGCATCCTCCTCGCGTCATGGCCCGGAGAGCCGACGACTCAAAGCGCAGAAGAGTTGAAGAAAGCCCTCGCCCATACTTCCCGGGAAGTTTGGCCCATGGGAGTGACGAACGACTACCTGGCTTACTTTCCCAATCAAACCGAATCGAAAGAAGACAGCTTCGAGAGCTGTTTCAGCTTTTTCGGCGAAGAGGGCGCGAGCCGCGTTACTGCCGGTCACCGGGCGCTGGCTTCTGCCCCCTGAGATCGTTAAAGCCCTTCACGCAGGCCTCGGTGATTCCCCAGCGATCGTTCATCTGAGAGAGAAGCGAATCGATGGCGGGAAGCCCAGGCGCGGTTCCGGGAGCCGCGGAGTCTTCCAAGTAAAGCTGGCGTAGCAGATAGACGGCGTTGGACGCTTCGCCCGTTGCCTCTTGGATGGCCGCCAAGCCCGCTCCGCTCAAAGGCGCATGCACCACGGCCGTCAAATTACGGGGGCCGTTCGGCGCGAACCGCGGATCGTCGACCGTTTGATCGAAACGGAGTGAGGTGGGAAACGAAATAGGAACGATGGTGACGTTATAGCCATCCTTCTGGAGCTCCTCGACAAACGACTTGATGAAACCCGGCCGCACGGGACGCGTTTCGCCGAGACCTCCGCTCAAGGAGCCCTCGGGGAAAAGTATGAACTTGTTTATCTTGCCCGACTTGAGCATCGCCCGCACTTTCTCCATGGGCTTTCCGGCGCCTCGTCCGACCATGACGAAGCTATCGCTCGCCTCGAAACGATCCGCCGCCCATTTCCCCATGTGGAAATTATCGGCGGCGCCGAAGAAAGCCGAGCCCTTCAGATCGAGCTGGCTCGTGCTGACGAAGTCGAGAAACGGATTACTATGTTGGGGCGTGTAAATGACGACGTCTTTGGGGCTCCTGGGCTTGACCATATTCTCCGCGCCGACCACGTCGACTTTGAATCCTCCCACTTCTCCCTGCACCTTGAACATATTCATCATGGCATCGGAAAGCGGGGCCTTGCCGGCCGGTGATTTTTTATACGGGCTTCGGTAAAGTTCCCAGGCCATGGGAACCGCCGCGGGCACGAGGCGCGCGACATTGAGTAGGGTCCTCAATTTGGAAACCTTCTCTGGTTGCGCCTGGCTTTTGGCCGAGTCCCACTGGGCGTAGAATCCGAAGTCGGCCAGGAGTTGCCGGCTCTTGTCGAAAACCTCGCGAATGGAAGTTAGCCGCAACGTATCTTTGCCGAGTCCGAAGAGCGGCTTTCTTTCCACGTAGGTGGCGCCGCTTTTCTTGATTTCCTCGACGGCCGCGCGGAACGCTTCCCTCTTTTTTTCGGGAACGAGGCTCTCGCCCGCGGCGCCTATTTCCTGCGCGAGGGAGACCTGAGCTTTGACGAAGAAGTCATAGCGAGCATTGGAGAGTGCGTCGTAGCTGTCTTGAAAAGTTTTGAGCTCGGGCAAGAGCTGTTTAAGCTGAGCCAAAACGGGCTCTCGCTCGGCGGCCGTAAGATTGGGATTGGCGAGGATCTGAAACAGAGCCGACGCCGTGGGATTTTCCGCTTTGATTTTCTCGCCGTGCGCGGCGAGGTCTTTTTCCTGACGGCGCAAAGCCTCTAGCTGAGTTCCGAGCGCCGGCCGATCCGAATCGGAGACGAGCTGTAAAATGAGCTCGCGCGGCTCCGCTCGTCCCGTGAGACAAACGAAAAGAAAAGGCAGCGCGAGCCAAAAATTAGGAACGAGTTTCATCACGGGCTAGATCCCCCACCAGGCCTGTAAGTAACGCGTCTTGGCATTGTATCATGTTCCTGAGGGGTTCTTCGCGGTCAAAAAAGACCGGCGCACTTCTGGTGTACGTCCGCCACTTCGTCGTATTCAACGCGAGCACAAACGGGATCACCTCTCGCCGCGAGCCGCTACTTCGCTGCGTCCTGACAACCCATGCCAAACTTGACTACCCTAAGTGAAGGCATACCATCGCCTCCGAACTCCAAGGGGTAGGTTCACATGAAAGCCTTTTTAGGATTGTGGTTCCTGTTCGGTACGCACGGGGTCGGCTATAGCGTGGATGTCCCGGTCCCGGGCCACGCCTGCTATCAGTACGAGTCCACCGTCCTTCAGCGCAAGGTCGGCTATTGCCTGCACCGCTCGCACCCGGAGCTCCCCGCGGTCGACGAGCCCGTCGTGTACTTCTTCCACGGCATGGGCGGCAATGCGACGAGCTGGCTGGGCGAAGGGTACGGCGAAGTCGTCAATACGCTCACGCAAAGCGAAGGCTTTCCCGCGACGACTTTCGTTTCCTTTGATACCGAGTCGCATAGCTTTTTCTCCGACTTCGGGGGCAAGACCGCGGGCGGTAAGGCCTACGAGACTTGGTTCGTGAATGAGTTCATGCCGCACATCGAGCGGACTTTTTCCGTTTGCCGCAAGCGCGAGTGCCGCGCGACCTTGGGTCTTTCGATGGGAGGGTTCGGCGCCTTGAGGACGGCGTTCCGCCATTCCGATCTTTTTAGCGCCGTCGCCGTCAATTGCCCGGCCTTGCCTCCGTTTAGCGCTTATCGCCCCTGGGCGGATTGGAAAGCTTACTTCACGCGCCATCCGGTGGGACAAGCTGAGGGCACTTTCCTCCTGGTCTATTTGAGAAAGATGTTCCCGACCCAAGACATGTCCGACGGCAACGATCCGTCGTTCCTCGCGGACCATTTCGCCGACCTCGCTCAGTTCCCAAAGATTTACTTCGATATGGGCGGTAAGGATTATTTTGGTTTCCAGGAAGGCTACGAGCGCTTCAAGGAAATCCTCGATCGCCGCGGCCTCGGGTATAAGAGCTACCTCGATCCGGAAGCGGGCCACGACATCAGCCACAAGACCCGCTGGAACTCGGTCCGTTTCCTGCGCGACGCCTGGAGAATCCCCCAGACCGCTCCGGCCTTGAACTAGCCAGGGCGCCGGAAATTAAGCAGAGCCCGGCACTAGCATGGTCGAGTATACGGGCTATTCGGCTCTAGGAGCGATTCACAGCGGTTTTACGACCACTGACCCGTCCGCGCCCACCGTAATATCTAAATTCTCGAGCACCGGGCGTCCCGCGGCCGTGGGGATGTCCCCGCGTCCTCGCAGAATCGCCGCCACGTCGAGCGGCTGATCCGTCCCGTTGGTCACCGAGACTTTACCCTTCAAGACCGTTTCAGAGAGATTCACGGCCCCCTGCACATTCAGCTTATCCAAGTGGAGCAAGCTGGTATTTTTCAGGTTGCCCTGCATGGTATCCACGTTTTCCCAGTACTTGTCTTGACCTGGGGGCGGCTTGAAAGACGCTGCCGGTGAATGTCCCGGCCTATGGTTCACAAGGCCCATGGTCTTAGGATTTAAGGAAAACCGATCTGAGTGCAACTGCATCACGAGATCAAAGCCTGTTTTGATGGGCCCGAAGAAATCGGTTCGCCGTTCCTTCTCGACGTTGATGAACGTCACGAGCGGCTCGCCGTACTTGGCGCGCCAGTACTTATCCAAGTTCAAGACGGTCGAGCCCATCGCTCCTTCGAGCTGCAAGTACTCCCGCACCTGCCCGTCGAAGTCCGTCTGCTTTTTCCACTTGTCGATGAGGTCCGGCATGAGGATTTTCATGACTTCCTCTTCGCCGATGTCCTTGACGAGCTGTTTGATTTTGGGAGCCAGGACGTCGTAGTTAAAGAGCGCCATATTCGTATTGAAGAAGGCGATCTGATCGCCTCGCTTCACATCGATACCGAGCTTTTGAAAGAGCTCGAGCTGATTGGCGTCTTCCGCCTGCGCCGTCTCGATGATGGTTGCATAGACGGTTCCATCCGCCTTCCTGACGACGGCGATTTGGCCGCCCTGACGGTCCACTCCGGTTTTTTCGGTGGTGACCATTACGATGGGAACCTTGTTTCTCACCATCCAATCGACCATCGCTTGATTGGGCGTGCTCGAAAGATCTTCTCCGTTTCCGATGACCGAGACCAAAGGCTTGCCATGGCTGTTCGGCAAGGCGCCCGGAATCCATGCCGCGCGGATAGCGTCCACGCCGAAAAGCGCGTGCCCTCCGGGTGAAGTGCGGTTGAAGTTCAGGTTTCCCTGCTTATCCATGGTCGGGAGATGCGCCTGAAAGGTGTCCTTGAAGCGGTCCAAGCTCGGCAAGTCGTTGACGAGCTGGGAATAGGTCTTCGTGGCATCGAGAAGGGACGGCTTACTCCACACTTTCTCCATGGACGCTTTCGTCTCGGTTCCCACTATGTCGTGAAAAATGACTCCGCCGAACTCTCCCCGCTGAGCGGAGAGAATCATTTGTAAGATCTGCGCTTCCGCGAGAGAGACCTTTACCTTCTCACTGGGTTTCAGTGGATTGGGCAAGTCGATGTAGATGTCCGTGCCCTTGGCGCCGATGTGCACGTCTTCCACCGCGATTCCGAGAATCTTGGAAAGGTAGATTTTACGATCCATGGCGGAACCGGTCCCCGCGAACATTTTCTTCACCCAGAGCCAGGCTTTCGTCGGGGGCTGGCCAGCGACGGCCGCTTCGACCGCGCTCAAGGAAATGTTCGGAAGGTGCGCCATCATGTCTGGCGGCGCGATGGCCGTGGGGAAGGCAACCGCACTGCCGTCGTCCGGGCGCCCTTCCTCGAAAATGGCAACCTTTTCCGTCGCCTTCCCGTTCTTCTTCATTCTATAGAGCGAGTAGAAGTAGGTGAAGTTGAGGTCGTCGAGACCCAAAAGTTTTTGGAGCGCGTGGCGCGCTTCTTCTCCCTCGGGGCCCGCTTCGAGCCCTGCCGCCGCCATCTCATTCATGGCTTTCCGGTACTCATCCGTGGCACGGGCCTTGCCGGAGACGCCGATGTAATCGGCGTAACAATCCCACTTCGAGACCGCTCCCACCGACGTCAATGACGTGGCGGCGAGCAAAGAATAGGTAATAACGTTTCTCAGCAAACGAGATCTAAATTCCACTTGAACTTCCCCCTACGGCCCAACAACGAGTCTCGACATTATGCGGGAGTCCGAAACCCCATATCAAGACGACACAGAGGGAATGCGGATCTCACGCGAAGATTTTTTTCGTAGTCGAATGCGAGCGGTCTGCGTCTCTCGGCGAGTCAGTTTGAAAATCCTCTCGCTCGTATAATAGAGGCCCATTTCGGTGGAGTGGGTTTTGCAATACGAGTTGGCGCTGGAATTTTTGTGCGCGGGAGTGGTTTGAGCCGGAAAACGCCGCGAGGTGTTCCCGGCCCGGATCGCGAAGTCGGCTACGACGGAGTCGATTCTCCGCCGAAGTTAGACAGAACACGGAGAAGTGACCGCCAAGGCAGACCGGCGGTCTTCGGAACGACTAGGGAACAGTTCCGAAGGCTTCAAAGTGAATACGATTTTCGTAAAGATTTGCGCATAGGTTTTGCAATTGATGCCGGGACGTCGAGGCGAAACGGCTGTGCAAGCTTAAAGCGCAGAGAAAGTCCGGGGGGACTTGGGGATGTCAAAAGGTCTAACTTACCAATTTTCACTCTATTTGTGCCTGGTGGCGCTCGCTCTCGTCGCGCCCGCGGCCCATGTGCTCGCCGAGCCGGCGGCGCAGGCGCCCGCGAAACCCGCTCAAAAGATCGTCATTCTTTGGGGCAGCATCGGCGCAGGTCATAAGACCGCGGCCGAAGCCGTCGCCGCCGAAGTCCAGAAGAAGTACCCCGGTGCCGAAGTCATTCTTAAGGACTCACGCGAGTTCGGGAACAAGTATATCAATGCCGCCAGTCTCTGGGGTTACGACTTTCTGACTCAGCGCTGGCCCAGTCTGTATGACAAGGGCTTCACCGGTTACATGCAAAAAGGCAAGACCATGCCCATCTCGGAAATGGGAATGGCGAAGAGCTACGGTACCGAGACTGCGCTGCGCTGGCTGCACGAGCAGGAGCCGACGCTCATCATCTCCACTTACAATCCCATGACCGAAGGCCTCATCCGGCTTCGCAGTCAGGGGCATCTCAAAGGCGTCCCCGTGGGCTGGACGCATACCGATTTCGTGGATGAAGAGTATTTCCGGAAAGTGGCCAAGGAAATCGACATGACCTTTCTCGCGCACGACGCGCTGAAAGAGTCGTGGATAAAGGCGGGAGTTCCCGAGAGTAAGCTCATCGTCACGGGCATGGCCATCAAGAAGGATTTGTTCAAGCCTTTGAGCGCGCAGGAGCAGAGCGATTTCCTCGTTTCCAAGGGTCTCGATCCGAAGGTGCCGACCATCACGCTTCTCGGCGGATCGGCGGGCGTCGGTGATTTCGTAACCCAGGTGAAGAGCTTGGAGAGCTCCTTTGACGGGCCCGTGCAAATTTTCGCCATGGTGGGAAAGAACAAGCGTCAGCAAAAGAAGCTCGAGGCTCTGGCTAAGAAGCTTCGCCCCGGCATTACGCTCAAGATTTTCGGCTGGACTCCGCAGAAAGAACTTTTGCCGTACCAGCAGTCGTCTTTCTTGGTTTCGACGAAGAGCGGCGGGCTCGCGCCCGCCGAGGTCGCGTCCATGAACAAACCCATGATCCTCCTGGACATCAATGGCGGTCAGGAGCGTTACAACGCCGAGTTTCTCACTCGTCCCGGTCAGGACATGGGAGTGGCCACGGCCGATCAAACGCAGGTGGGGCCTTTGGCTCGCCAGCTCTGGGAAGATCCCGCGCGCCGGCAGGCGATCGTGGAGAACCAGATTCGTTTTGGCGAAATGACCCAGCCTGGGCGCGCGGCCGATTGGGCCGTGCAGGCGAGTGACGCGTCCGGAGTGAGATTGTCGAAAGCCGACGCGCCTCCGGTGAGGCCTTCACTTTTGGCTACGATTTGTAATTTTGGACGGTTGAGCAGCAAGCGGTAATCGGCGGAAGTTTATTGGGCTATAGGGGAAGATGATGCAGTCAAATTACGGGATGAAACGTTTGAAAATGTTCGTGGTGACGCTGGTTCTTTTGAGCCTTCCCGCCTCCCTACGTGCGGAATCGGATCCGAAGCCGATGCTTCGCTTGACGGGGCCGGCCTCGTCGATAGTGCCGCTTCCGGACGCCGTTCCGGTAACGGCACCGCCCGCAACTCCAGTTGTCGAGCCGGCTCCCGCGCAGGACGCGGCCACCGGTCCCACGAAGCCGCGTAAACTCGTCATTTTTTATTCGACCATCGGACAAGGCCACGAGAGTGCGGCCAAAGCCATCAAGGCGCAGGTCGAAGCGCGCGAGCCCGGCACCGAAGTCGTCCTGAAGAATAGCCGAGATTTCATTACGCCGAAGTGGTGGGCCAAGTGGGATGAGCGCATCTATTGGTTCATCGTCAAGAAGACGAACAAGTTTGAAGGCTTCTATCAGAGTCATATGAAGAGCGGCCAAGCCGCGTCGAGCCTTCAAGATCTCGGTACGGATCTCGATCACCCCGCGGTCGCGGCTTGGCTGAAAGAGCAAGCGCCCGACGCGGTCATCGCGACCCACGCCAATTCGGCGCAAATGCTGAGTAACCTCCGTCAGGACCGGTTGCTCACCGCGCCTCTCGGCTGGCTCAATACCGATTACATCAAGGGCTACTTTCCGCGCATTTCCAAAGCCGTGGACATGAGCTTTTTACCGCACCCCGAGCTCATGAGCATCTATGAAGCCGCGGGAGTCGATCCGAAAAAATTCGCGTCGACCGGCATGCCCATATCCAAAGTCTGGACGGATCCGCCGAAGCCTCGCGCGGAAGTCTTGGGTGGCATCGGGCTCGATCCGAACGTGCGCACGATTACGCTCTCGAGCGGCGCCGAAGGCGTTGGCGATTTCGCCGACGTCGTGAAACAGATCGCGTCCCAAACGAAGGACCCCGTCCAGATCATTGCGGTCGCCGGTAAAAGCAAAGCGAACTTCGACAACTTGAACAAGCTGCTGAAGACCTTGCCTCCGCACGTGACCTTGAAGGTCTATGGCTGGAGCACGGAGCTTCCGACTTTCGTGAAAGCTTCAGACCTCTATATCACCAAAGCGGGTGGCCTTTCTCCGACGGAAGCTTTCGCCGCCAACGTTCCTACGGTGGTGATGGAGGTTTATCACGGGCATGAAGGCGAGAACGCGACCCTCTTCGAAAGATTGGGGCTAGCGACGATTTCGCGCGATCCCAAAACCGTGGGTAAAGAAGTGCTGCGCCTTCTCGGGGATCCGGCGACTCAGCAAAAGCAATTGATCGCCCAGGCCGCGTTTCGTAAGTCCATGGATCTCACACCGGTCGTCGACTTCGCCTTAAAAAGCAGCACGAGTGTTCCGGCCGCCGATCTCGTTCCCGGTCATGAGACGGGTGCCGAGTATTCGAACGTCGCCAATACTTTCAGAAAGCTCGATTTGGATCTCCCGGCCGAGGCCGAGATTCTTTTGAGCTATCCGAAGGCCGGCTGGCCGAAAGCGGGAGAGCCCGTCACCGATGGGCATGTCGCCATCCGTATCGGTCAAGACGTGCTCGTCTTCAATCCGGACACCAAGGAAATGGAGAAGACTTCCCTTACCGAGTACATGTACGGCACCAAGAATAAATCGGGCAAGACGGGTAAGGCGGGAGTCACGTACGGCGTGGCCTACGAGCGCGACACCCTTGGCGTGCGTTTTAGCGGGCTCGACGCGAGCCGTCTCAATGACATGTCTCAAGAAGGCTTGCGCGCTCTCGTCGGCAATTATGAGCATTCGGATCGCGGAGCGACCGAGCTCATAGCTCACATTCTATCGAGGGCGAACCTGGGAGAAATTCCCAAGCCGAAGAAGGGCGCCATCACGCCACTCGACGTAGTGAACCACTACATTGGGAAGCTTCAGGCGAATCCGAACATCAAATCGGTTCTCGTTAACTACGCCCACACGCCGGGCGTGGGAAAGCAGCCGACTAACCGCCAGGCTTACATTTTAGGGATGCTCGGTTTCACGCCGAAGGGCGGCCGCGATCTTCTGACTCGGGCGAGCAAACGCGTCACCTCTTACGTCGGCGATAACTCGCTTCACTACGAAGACATGGATGGCGTGAGCCAAGCTCGCATCGAGTCCAACACCGCGACCCTCGCGACGAGGACGAGCGAAGGCCGTGAGCCTTTCCGTCAGCAGGAGGAAAAAGTTCATGAAATGTTCAAAGGCCTCAAGGCCAAGGGCTACACGGCTCCCGAAGTCTCCAGGCGCGTGAAGGACTTCATGAGCGCGCTCAGCGAGACCGAGCAGGTCGCCGTGCGCGAGGGCCATTTTGATACGCTTACCGGAGAAGTGGCCGAGAAGGCGAAGGCGCTCCGTGATTTCGTGACGGCCGCCAATACCGGAATGAAAGAGTTCCACGCGGCCTACGACGACTTCAACTCGAAGAAGCTCGAGCACATGGTAGAGGTCAACCACTTGCGCTTGGATTCGCTGATGGCGGAGCTGGCTTTGCGCTTGACTCCGAAAGACATGGCGGCGATCCGCAAGAAGTTCGCGCTCGCGGAGAAAGAGTACGACATTTATATGAAGAGCCGCGTGCTCTACAACCAGCCTAAGGACGTGAAGCGCATCAGCGGCGTCCGGGCGTACATGCAGCATTCGAAGGAGCTCATCCAGCAAGCCGACCGCGCGGTCCGGCTGGCTAGCGGAGAAAAGTTACCTACTACGCCCATCCTCGAACGCTTAGGCGGTCTGTTGAAGACCGTCGATCTCGTGACCGGCGCGCTTCAGATGATCGGCACCGCGGCCATCAAGCACGGCGAGTTGCCCAACGGACAAACCCCCCTGTCCGAAGGCTCCTTCAACTTCATGGGCCGTTATGGCCGCATCGAAGGTATGAAGGTGAAAGTCGAAGGCAGAGAGAATCTTCCGGCCCCCGGTGCGGGCAAGGTCGTCAATCTCTACGCGGTCCAGCACGCCAATCCGCTCTTGGATAATATGGCGATGGCGAAGCTCGGTCTGAAGAACTTCGGTATCTTCGGTGCCGTGGACGACTTCGGTCAGCCCAAGTTCTTCGCGGACTGGCTCGATCAGAGCGATCACTTCATTGCGGTCGGACGCGGGTCGGATAAGCCGATCGAAAAAGCTGTGGCGATGCTAAAGCGCGGCAAGACCAACGACTTCGTGATTTATCCGGAAGGCAGCGTCTCCGCCGGTCTCTATGAGACCCGGCAGCCGCGCGCGAAGATGGTCGATGGCCTCATCAAGCGCCTCCAGGCGGAGGGGTATGAAGTGAACATCGTGCCCATCAGTCTCCCCGACAATTATCGTTATAACTCGGTGTGGAACTCGAGCACCGTAGACCCGAACCCGAAGGACCTGAAAGTCATCGTGCATAAGCCGGTACCCCCCTCCGAATGGCAGGCCATGCAGGCGCTGTCCGGAGACACACAAATCGTTAACCATATGCTTCGGCAAACTTGGATTAACGAGCGCCCCGAGGGCGAGTCGTATGTGGCCGGTATGCTGCGTATGGACGAGCTCACCGAGCGTGCGGACCAGTACGTGCTGGGTAGCAACTCGAACCGTTGTCCTTTCAGCGCGCTTATGCGGCCGCAGGCACAATAGGGGTGTCATAAGGCCCTGCTGACAAGATAGGGGAGGAATGCTAATTCCTCCCCTTATATGAAACTCTTGTTAGTCTTGGTTTTGGGGTCGGGATTGGCCTTTGCGGCCACTCCTCAGGTGGCAAAACAACCGTTCCTTTGGGGCGTATCCAATTCCTCCTTTCAGGTGGAAGGGGCCGAGCCCAAGGACTCCGATTGGCTTCGTTGGACGAAGACTCCGGGCAAGATCCGGGACGGGTCCAACGCCGATCGGGCCACCGATTTCTGGAACCGCTACGAAGAGGACTTCAAGCTCGCGCAAGACGCCGGCCTCAATGCGTTTCGCATGAGCATCGCCTGGGAGCGCATCCAGCCTGCCCGCGGCCAGTGGGACGAAAGAGCGCTCGCGCATTACGAAAAGATAATCGAGTCCATGCGCAAGTTCGGGCTTGAGCCCGTAGTGACGCTCCACCACTTCGTGCTTCCCGGCTGGGTCGCGGATGACGGTGGTCTTCTTTCCAAGACGTTCGTCGCGGATTTCACCGCTTACGCGGATAAAGTCGTGAACCGGCTTTCTCTGAGCACGGCCAACGTTCATTACTGGATGACTTTCAACGAGCCCGAGATTTTGGTCCGCGGCGGCTTCTTGACCGGAGACTGGCCCCCGGGCTTTCAAGACACCAACAAGGCTGCTCAGGCCTTTGCGCAGCTCGCGCGCGCGCACATCGAAGCGGTGAGAGCCATTCGCGCGCACCGGTATGCCGAAGTTAAAGTTAGCGTCGCGAAGAACTGGCAAGTGTTCGAAATGGGCGACGCGAACCCACTCAGCTTCGCTGCCATGAAGCTTTTGGACGGCATCTACAATCAGCAGTTCCTTCAGGCGCTTCACACGGGAAAGCTTAATATCTGGATGCCGGGCGCGACCCGCATCAAGGAAACCATCGCGCTTCCCGGCGGCCGCTCGACTCTCGACTACCTCGGCGTGAACAACTACGGGCGCTGGCTGGTGAAGTTCACCACCAAGGCGCCGTATTACACGTCGGCCGTCGGCCCGGGCGACAAGAACGATCTCGGCTGGGAAATTTATCCGAAGGCCATCTACAAAGTGATTCAGGCGGCGTCGGCGTACAAAGTGCCGGTGCTCGTGTCCGAGAACGGACTTGCGGACGCGAAGGATCAGCTGCGGGCGAAGTTTTTGACGGACCACATGGAGTGGATCGAGAAAGCGCGCGCCGATGGTTACCCGGTCATCGGGTATCTCCACTGGTCGCTCACCGATAATTTCGAATGGGCGTATGGTCTGACGCCTCGGTTCGGCTTGGTCGAGATCGACTACGCGACCGGAAAGCGCTCGCCGCGTCCTTCCTTCGGGACCTATGCGGGGCTCGTTCTGAAGTATAAGAAGCTTCACCGCGAGTAGCAGCTTCAAAGTAAAAGGGGGGAGCCTTTTCAGGTTCTCCCCTTTTTTTTATGTGCGCCCAGCATGGGCGTTGTCTTGTGGGTGAAAGTCCCGCCGAGAGGAGATCATCCTGATCGAAGGGAGCCGCAACTGCGCGAGGAATTACCGACGGTGGCGCATGAAGACGAGCGCTCTGGAACGAGCGGATTGCCAAAAGGTGTGTGGATACTTTTAGCATTGAGGCTTTGGCTAAAAGTATCCACACACCTTTTGGATCTAGCGCGAATGGGGAGTGCGTTGTGACTCGTTTAATAGAGGAGGAATTTGCGGCGGAGTTTTAGGAAGTCTTGGCATTCTTTTTTGGATTTGGCGAGGAAGTCGCGGACGCCGCCGGTTTTCTCGAGCTCTTCGCGTAACGCCGCGCTGCCCGCGATCAAATCGATGGGCATGCGCGTGTGCTCGTACTCGTAAGGCGGTTGCTTCCACTGAAATTTGCCGTCCTTGCCTTGGCGGTAGAATGCGGCGAGGAGCTCGATCCCGGAGCGGAAAGGCTGATAGAGCTTTCGGTTGGTAACGTGAATCTGAACGCCGCCCAAAACCTGGTCTTTTCCCTTTTGATAGGTCGGCTGGAAGTAAATGGCGCGGAAATAGACGCCGGGAAACTTCTTCTTGTTCATCTCGTCGGCGAGCTTGTCCGGATCGACGTAAGGCGCGCCAATCCACTCGAAGGGCTTGGTGGTGCCGCGTCCTTCCGAGACGCTCGCTCCCTCGAAATGCACGGTACCGGGAAATGTGAGCGCGGAAGTGAGATTGGGGATGTTCGGAGAAGGGGAAACCCAATCGCGTCCCCAGGTGTCGGCGTCCATGGGACGTTTCCAGCCTTTGCACTCGATGACGTCAAGATTGCAGCCGATGCCGTATGCCTCGTTGAAGAGACGCGCGAGCTCGCCCATGGTCATGCCGTGGCGAGTGGGCATGCTGTACTGGCCGACGAAAGACGTATAGCCACTTTCTAAAACGTTACCTTCCACCAAAACGCCGCCGATGGGATTGGGCCTATCGAGCACGATGACCTTCTTGCCCGTTGCTTTAGCGGCGCGCATGCAGTTGGCCATCGTGTACATGAAAGTGTAAATGCGAGTGCCGATGTCTTGGAGATCGACGACAAAGGCATCTACTTTTTCGAGAAGCGGAGGCGTCGGCTCGCGAGAGGTGCCGTAGAGGCTATACACCGGCAGGTTGATCCGCGGGTCGATGAAGTCCGAGGACTCCACCATATTGTCCTGCTTTTCGCCGCGCACGCCGTGCTGCGGGCCGATGAAGCAGGTCACGTTCAGCTTCAGCTTTTTCTGCAAGACAAGATCGCTGATGTGCTGGAGCCGTCTGTCGACGGACGCCTGATTGCAAAGCACGCCCAAGCGCAGCTTACGGTACTTCGCGTGGCTTTTAGCGAGAAAGATTTCGAGCCCGGTGGCGATCATGCTGTTTCCTCTAGTCCGGTAAGGAGCCGATATAGCGTTCCTGATTCGGCTCGATCTTGGAGACGTTGCGATATCCCGAAAGACATTTTTCCGCGCGCCCCTGCGGGACCTTCAAGCGGTAGCCCTGTGGAATGAAGCCTTGTCCCGAGATGACCCAGTCGGTGAGCGCCGGATTATAGAGCGCGAGCTCTTGCGGCTTTACCGAGCAGGCATCCACCATCTCGGAGAAGGGCACGTTGTCGGCCACGGGAACTTCCTCGAAGGCGATGGCGGAGTCGACGAGAATCTTTCCGAAGTGCGAGCGGTACTCCTTTTCCACTTCGAGAACCGCGAGGAACTCCGAGTAGAAGTTGGCGGAGGCAAACCCGAACGTCTCGGACTGATAGCGCTCGATGATTTCCGGAAGGGAATTCGTGCCGAGCTCCGCCGCGGCCCGTGCCATGCCTTCCGGGCCGTGGTTATAGGCGGTGATGGCCAGCGGCCAGGAGTTGAGCTTCTTGAAATTGCTTTCGAGAAGTTCCGCCGCGGCCCAAGAGGCACTTATCGGATCGTTTCTTTCGTCCACCGCTTTATCGACGCGCAGGTAGAGCTTTCCCGTGGAGCGCATGAACTGCCAGACACCCGAAGCGCCCACCTTAGAGCGAGCGGCCAGATTGAAGCTCGATTCCACCATGGGAAGCCGGGTGAGCTCTTTTGGGATCTTTTTCTTCTCGAAGGCTTCCATCATTTTGGTGAAATAGCGCCCGCCGAAAAAGAGGCCGCGCACCAGGCGATCGCGCTGCCCGGCCTGCGCCCGCACCTGCTTCGAGGCTTTTTTGAATTTCTCCGGATCCTTGCGCTCTTCGAATTTGCGAAAGATCGGAAAGAGCTCCAGCGGAATCTTCAAAGGGTCGTGCTGGTTCTCTTGTAAGAACATTAGATTTTCCGCGATGCGTTTGCGGATGGGCTTCAAGAAGCGGCTGATGCGCCGGAGCTTCGCCCGCTCGGAAAGCTTGGGGTCCTTAGTGAACTGACTCACGTCGACCGCTTCGTAGATTACACTGGGGTCGGTGGAGTCGTGGAGCACCATCTGATCGCTGGTGTAGTCCGTGAAGATCTTTTTCCAGAACTCGACGCGTCGGCGAAGGCGAGGGGGTACGCTGAAAGTCTCGGCAGGATCGTAGCCGAGGGCGCCGTCCTGCACGCCGAAGGAAGGAAGCTCCATCTCTCGCAGCTGCCCGCCTTGATAGAGATCGAAATAAGCGGCGACACTTTTCGGATCCCGGTCGGGAGTTTCCACCGCGGCGAGCTCCTCGTCCGGCGCTTCCAGCGCGTAGGGCAGGGGCAAAATGGCGTGGGCGCGGAGTGCCGGGAAAAGCAGGCCAATCCAAAGTAAATGAGAAGCTTTCATGGGATTTTACTTACGGGAAAATTTGGAAAGCGCTACGGCGACGCCGTCCGCCCAGCCGGTCATCCGGCCGTGCTTGAGCTTCGGATCGTTTAAGAGGACGGCGAACGCAATCAGCTCGCCGCCTTCGGTATCGAGATAACCAGCGAGCGCCGTCACGCCGTCCAGGGTGCCCGTCTTGCCGCGCACGGTGCTGCCCCTGGTTTTCGACGTGGGCAATCGGTTGCGAAGGGTGCCGTCTTCGCCGCCGATGCCGAGCGACGCTATGAACTCCGCCGACATCGAATGATCTTTCTGGGCGGCGGTCAGCACGGTGACAATGTGGCGCGGAGATACGGTCGTTCCGCGAGTCAGGCCGCTGCCGTCGATGATGGTGAAAGACTTACGAGGAACGCCGATGTCTTCGAGGACGTCGCTGAGCGCGGTGAGCCCCTTGGCCAAAGTGCCGGGAGGTCCCCAGACTTCCGCGCCGAGCTTTTTCATGAGCTGATCGGCGACGAAATTATTGCTGAACTTATTCATGCCCCAGACGATCTGCCAGATGGGCGTGGAGTCGAATTCCAGTACGAGCTTCGCGTTCGAGGGCACTTTGCCTTCGACGACGTTGCCTTTGAGTTCGAGCCCCCGGCGTTCCCAGAAAGTGCGGAACATGTGCGCCGTATAAAGCGCGGGGTTTACGATGTTGCGGTAGAAGCGGACTTCCTTGTGGTTTGTCGGAATCGAGCCACGCAGCAGCACGGTGTCACCGATGTCTCCCTTTACGAAGCTCGTGCGCTTTACCGCCACCGTGTTCTCGCCGTCGGGCTTCCCGGTGGTAGCCTGGTTCACAATGTCGATGTAGGAGTTGTCGGGATCCGTGTAGACGATGGGCGGCTTACCCACCTCTTCGGAAGGGCGGACGTAAATGGTCGTGGTGTTGAAATTGAAAGACAACGCGCCTACGGGTGCGTTGTAGGCCTGATCCTGCAAATAAGTTGGCCGCGTATCGGGAGTACGCTCTTCGTCATAGTAACTGGAATCGGCGACGAGGTTTCCGGTCAGGCTTTTGATCCCGGAACGGACCAGCTCGTTGACGAGCATCCACATGCGTTCCGACACGAGGCTCGGATCTCCGCCGCCCTTAAGATAAAGATCGCCAGTCAGCTTCCCGTCGACCAAGGAGCCGGTGCGATAGACCTGAGTCTTGAAGGCGCCCGTGGGCCCCATCTTTTTAAGCACCGCGTAGGAAGTGAAGAGCTTGCTGACGGAAGCCGGAATCAAAACTTTGTCGGCGTTGCGTTGATAGATGATGTCGCCCTTGGTGAGAGACACCGCCAGGATTCCGACTTTGAGGTTTTTCTTCCCCTCGGGAAGAATACTCTCGATTTCCTGTTTGACGCGCTGGGCTCCGCGGGAGGCGCCCGATTCTTCAGCCCGCGAGAAAGGCGTGCAAAAGCCTAGGCAGGCAATGCAAACCAAAAATCGGATAAAGGTCGGCCCGCCAATTTGCATGGATTTATATGTTTTACCTTGGGGGCGAAGGATTGGCCAGAACCTTCCGGTGGCCAGCGCGCGATCAATCACCTATCATGACTTAGCCGATGGAAACTCCTCGCATTCTCCTCGTGGACGACGAGTCCGAGAACCTAAGGGCGCTCGAAAGAACGCTGCGCCCTAAATTTCAGGTCGTTTCCGTCGATAATCCCGCCGCCGCGCTGGACGCGCTGGCCAAGGAAAACTTCGCGGTGCTCGTGTCCGATCACAATATGCCGGGAATGCTCGGCACCGAGCTTTTGGCGAAAGCGTCGCTCATCAAGCCGAAAACGACGCGAGTGCTGCTCACCGCCTACACCGAAACTAATATTTTGCTCGACGCGATCAACCGCGCGGAGATCTACCGCTATCTCACGAAACCTTGGGAAAATGCAGAGCTACTCTCCGTGGTTACCCAAGCCGCCGAGCGCCATCATTTGCTTAGCGAGAACGAAAGGCTCGTCACCGAGCTTAAAAGGCTGAACGAAGGATTGGAAAAGACGGTTCAGGAGCGTACCGCCGATCTCACCGAAGCCAACGAGCGGTTGGCGAAGCTCGCCATGACCGATCCGCTCACGAAAATTTTGAACCGCCGGGCTTTCTTCGCGCGCTTTGCCGAAGAGGTGGAGCGCTCTCGCCGCTATTCTCGCGCGCTGGTCGTCGCCATGATCGACGTCGACCGATTCAAAGAGTTCAACGACATGGAAGGACACCTGCGCGGCGATGAGGCTTTAAAACGCATTGCCGCGACTCTACAAAGTAGCCTCCGCAAGACCGATCTCCTTGGCCGCTACGGCGGAGAGGAGTTCATAGTCGTCATGCCGGAAACGGGGCTCGCACCCGCGACGGAAACTTGCGAGCGCTTGAGAGTTGCCATTGAGGATCTCGAGTTCCAAGGAAAAGACGAGCCGGCTTATCTTACGGTCAGCATCGGAGTCGCTTCTTATCCGGATCAGGGCAACACCATGGAGGCGCTGACGGAGTCCGCCGACCAAGCGCTGTACCAGGCCAAAAATGGCGGCCGTAACCGAGTCGTGTACTAAACGCCATGCAACGCTTTCTCGTAGACGAAGCCCCTCGTCCCGGCGCCGAAATCATTCTCTCCCCCGACGAGTCCCGGCACTTAGCCACCGTGCTTCGCATGGAAGTCGGAGAGACGATTGTCGTCGCCGATGGCCAAGGTGGTGTCGCGCGCGCGGTGATTGCCGCGGTGTCTTCCAAAGGCACGCGCGTGCAGGTGGAAGCTTTGCTTTCTGTGGGCCCTCCGCCGCGAGTGTCTGTCGTCTTTGGCCTTCCGAAGCCTCCGGCTCTCGAGTTCATCTTGCGCCGTTGCGCTGAAGTGGGCGTCGATTGCCTTCAGCCGGTCCTCACCGACCGCTCGCAAAGATTCAACTCTTGGAACGAGGGTCGCTGGGAAAAAATCTTGAGGGAAGTGGCCAAGCAATGTGAGACGCCTTACTTCCCGAAGCTCGGCGAGCCTTTGCCGATGGCGAAATGGTTTGCGAGCCGGGAAGCGGGGAGGGGCCTTGCGGTTTGTGACGACGCGGATAGAACAGGCCGCGGGCTTGAGCGCCTCTCCGACGGTAAATGGGATCTGCTCATCGGCGCCGAAGGCGGCTGGAGCGACAAGGAAACCGAGGACCTCGCTTCCCGCGGCGCTCGCTCCATCGGCCTGGGTGAGCTGCGTCTGCGCACCGAAACCGCCGCCTTGGTGGGACTCGTTTTCCTAAAGCGCGCGCTCGCCGAAATGTAGCTGGCTCACGTCGCCGGCCGGCGGTGGGAAAGCGTCGTCGACGCTTGGTCGGTCGGGTAGAGCACGATCTCCCGGATGTTCACGTGCTTCGGACGGCTCACGCTCCACACGATGGTTTCCGCGATGTCTTGCGCGGTAAGCGGAGTCAGGCCCGCATAAACCGCGTCGGCCTTCTGCTTATCGCCGAACCGCACGAGGCTAAACTCCGTATTGACCATGCCTGGGGAAATTTCCGTCACGCGAATGCCGGTGCCGTTCAGATCCCAGCGCAGAGATTCCGTTAGCATTGCGACCGCCGCTTTGGAAGCCGCGTACACATTGCCTTTGGGGTAGGGCCATCGTCCGGCGACGGATCCCAGGTTCACGATATGCCCCGCTTTCTTTTCCAAGAAAAAGGGCAGTAAGGCGCGCGTGAAATACAGCACGCCCTTGATGTTGGTATCGAGGGTGACGTCCCAATCGTCGGGATTACCGTCTTGCAGGAGAGAGAGA
>JAYUGC010000012.1:0-18218 GCA_043767805.1 Pseudomonadota bacterium
ACTCCCCTGGCTGAACCCAGGCGCGAAACGAACAGTTCAGCCGCAAAGAATAAAGGTAAGTGGCGCGGACAAACAGGCTGAACCGGTGAGGCAATCCGCTTAAGGGCGCGCAACGTGCCCGAAAGCAGCCGTCTTAAAAGGTACGGCGTACCTTTTAAGATAGGGGTCGGGAACACTCGGGCACGTGGGTTGCCTCTGAGCTATTTGCCTCTCCGGTTCAGCCGGTGAATCCGAGATCTAACGTTCGTTGTGAGGGGCTGAACTGCGCTTCGGGCAAGTCTTGCGACCTAGCGAGGTTTGCCTCGCCGGTTCAGCCTATTCATTCAAGCTACTTACTTTGCCTGTAGCGGCTGAACTTCACTGCTGCTGCACGGCCTTCTCTTTACGCCGCATCAGCTCTTCCGGATCCTTCGTCGCGCCGACGCGCATCTTCCAGATCTTATAGCCGTTAGGCCCTTCGATCCATTCACCTTTGGCTTTGGTATCGTTGGGATTCAACCCGTGCTGCACAAGCGCCGTCTGGTAGCGGCTCTCGCAGTTGTCGAGCCGGTCCTTGAAGTTTTCGTACTGCTGCTCGAGCACGCGCTTTTGTTTCTGATAGCGCGTGAGCCGCTGATCGAGCTCCTCTTCGGAGTAGCCGATCATATTGTTCTGATTGTCCGCCTTGTACTGGAAGTCCTCGTCGGTTTGCGTGATCCGTTCCCACTTCTCCATGGGCTCGGGCTTACCCGTGCCGCCCACTCGCGGATCGGAGACCCGAGTGCGGCAATCGCGCACGGCTTCGTAAATGCCGCCCGGATCGCGTTTGGTCTTGCCGTAAATCGCAAGCTCCAGATCCTCGATCTCGCTCTGCATTTTATAGAGCTGCTCCTCGAGGTAAATTTTCTTTTTGACCATGACCTTGTCGCCTTTGAGACCGACCGACTCCGTTTTGTCGCTGGTCGAGACTTTCAATTCCTTGTCGAATTTTTCCGTGGGGTCGTTTTTCGACGCGCAACCCGTGAAGAGAAGGGCGCAAAAGAGAGCTAGGCTAAGGTGTAGGTGTTTCATAGGTCTCCCGAAAATATCGCCTAGTGTACCACCTGGCAGGCCCAGCGCCACAACTCTGCGCATTCGGCCGCCGGCTCTTTGACCAGGCGGGGCTCGAGGAACTCGATCTTCGCTTCGACGGGGTGCTTCAATAGATGCCAGAGATGGGGGATGAAGGCATCGTCGCCGATGAAGGCGGCCGGGCGAAGCGGACTAAAGCTCAGGCGAAAGGGCTGTATCGGAAGGCCGTGTTTTTTCGCCGTAACGAAGATGCCGTAACGCCAAGGGACCGACTCTTCGAGGGAAGTGGTCCCGGCGGGAAAGACGCCGATAGGCCGGCCCGTCTTCTTCAAGGCTTCCGCCATCAGATCGCCGACCTTGGCCCGCGACGTCTTGGAAGATCGATCCACGAACAAGATGCCGACCGATTTCATGGCGCGCCCGAAGAGCGGCCATGAGGCGAGCTCCTTCTTCGCTAGAAAAATGACGGGTGTTAGCGACATCAGGAGCGGAATATCGAGGTAGCTGATGTGATTTCCCACGTAAATCACCGCCCCCGACACCGGTTTTCCGACGACGGTAACCTTGGCGTTGAGGTCTCTGAGCGCAAGCGTTGCCCAGCGCCGGGTCACGCTTTCCACTCGATCGGGATAGCGGAGCGCAAAATTGGTGTAGCGCCAGCAGAGGGCAAGGACTTTGAAAAGCCGGAAAAGACGGCTCATACCGATCAAACCACCGCGGCCTCGAGGCGCTTCGCGCGCACCCGGGTGATACGGTGTCCGGAGAGACCGACGACGCTGATGGCGTAATCCCCCATGCGGACTTCATCGCTCTTCTTGGGGCTGCGGCCCAGCTGATTGAAGATGACGCCGCTCATGGTATCGCCGCGCTCGGCGGGGATGGTCCAGCCGGTGTGGCGGTTGAAGTCGTGCACGGAGATGCGGCCCAGGACTTCGTAAGTATCCTCGCCGACCTTTTGGATCGTCTCGAGCTCTTCCTTGTCGAACTCGTCCCGGATCTCGCCGACGATTTCTTCGAGGATGTCTTCCTGAGTGACGATCCCGAGCGTAACTCCGAACTCGTCCTTCACGATGGCCATGTGAGTGAAAGCGCGCTGCATGTCGGTCAAAAGCCGCAAGATCGGCTTTCTTTCCGGGACGCGCAAGATCGGCTTCATGATCTCTTGAATGTCTTTTTCACCGCTTCTGACCATGCGGAAGAGATCCTTGATGTGAATGAGGCCCTGAACTTTGTCGAGGGTGGCGTTGAAAATGGGCACTCGCGTGTGGGCTTCCTCGATCATTTTGTCGAGTAGCTCCTCCGCGCCGATTTCCGACGAAAAGGCCAAAATTTCCGTGCGCGGAACCATGATGTCGGAGACGGTGAGCTCCGCCGCCCCGGCCGCGCCCGCAATGATCGGAATGGGGCTACCGTCCCACCGGTGCTGGCGGAACCCGCGCGCGAGTCTTAGGATTTCCTGGGCGGAGTCCTTCATTTCCACTTCGCCCCGGGAAAGCCGGCGCATGAGCGGATCGATCAAGCGGTCAAAGGCGGCGTGGACCAAAAAGAGGGAGTGGTGGATGAGATAAAGGGGAAGGGCCACGAAATAGGCGACCTTCTTCGAGTGACCGGCGGCAACCGCTTTGGGCAGGACCTCGCCGAAGATCAGCACGAGCACGGTTATGATTACGGCCGAGATCAAAACGCCCCATTCCTCGCCGAAGTAGTGGACGGCCAAAGCCGAGGCCACCGAGGCCGAGAGGATGTTGACGATGTTATTGCCGAGCAAAATGGTGACGAGCAGGCGCGAGGTATTGCGCAAAAGATTGCGCGCCGCCACGGCGCTCGGGTTCTTCCCTAGCTTGATGTCTCCTTCGAGCTCTTCCGGCCTCAGCCGAAGCAAAGCGGTTTCCGCTGCGGAGAAAAAAGCAGAGAGAAAAAGGCAGGCAACGATTACGAGCAGGGTGGTGGCCGTGGTCACCTGAAACGGCCTCCCACCGGAATCGGGAAGTTCACAATGACCGGTAGTGTAATTCGAAAGGTTTAGGCTTTCAAGGTGCGCACGCGATGAGGCATGATGCGATCCATGATTGATCTGTACACGGCGCCGACCCCCAACGGATTCAAGGTATCCATCGCTCTCGAGGAAATGGAGCTTTCCTACCAAACCCGGGCCATCCGGCTGGACCTGAATCAGCAAAAGGAGCCCTGGTACACGGCGATTAACCCCAATGGGCGTATCCCGGCCATAGTCGATCGCTCCAATGGCGATTTCGCCGTTTTCGAGTCCGGCGCCATTTTGCTTTATTTGGGTGAGCGCTACGGCAAACTGCTTCCGTCGGACGCCAAGGGCCGCTCGGAAGTCATTCAGTGGCTCATGTTCCAAATGGGCGGCCTGGGCCCCATGCAGGGCCAAGCGAACGTCTTCTTGCGCTATGCGCCTGAAAAAATCGAGTATGCCATTCAGCGCTATCAGCGCGAGACGACCCGTCTTTACGGAGTCTTGGATCTTCGCTTAGCCGATCGCGAGTTTATCGCCAGCAAGCAGCTTTCCGTGGCGGATGTCGCCACCTGGCCGTGGGTGCATTCCCACGAATGGGCGGGCATTTCCCTGGAAAATTTCCCTAACTTGCGAAAATGGCACGACGCTCTCGCGCAGCGCCCCGCTTTCCAGAAGGGAATCACCATCCCGGAAACCCCTCCGCAGGAGCAATCTCTTGCGACAGCGCGGACCATTCTGGCGTAAAATAGATCCATGTCAGGTATAGAACGGCGACGTCATAAACGAGTGGAGTGTAGCCTTCCCTGCCGTATTTACGTGCAGGGGCATGCGAAGCCCATTGCAGCGGAAGTCAAAAACATTTCGATTAGCGGTGCCTTCGTTACGTCCAAAGAAGAGATCCCGCCGGGAAAGAAAGTGCTCCTCGAATTTCAAGAGAGCGAGCTCGATATGATTCACGCCCGTATCGCGGGCACGCTGCCCCCGGCGGTGGAAGCCCCGAGCAATCTCTCCCCGGTGGCCGCGGAGATATACTTACGGCGCGTGGAAGGCACGGGCATCGGCGTGGAGTTTTTAAACGTCCGCCCCGAAGTGCAGCAGTTTTTAAACGATCTCATCGAGAAGATCGACGCGGCCACGCCGCCTTCCGAGTCTTAGTGAGCATTGAAGAAATCGAGAGCCGCTTTCAAGGCAGGCGCCCGGTAGGCGTCCTTTTCCCGGAAGGTCTCGTGCTTTCCGCCGGCGATGACCAGCTTGTGGCAATCCCAAGCGGCGCCGCAGAAGCGATTCATGCCGAGCGGATTGGCGTAGCCGTCGATAGTCGGCTGCAACATAAGCACCGGCGCGCGCACTTTTCCGCCTAAGGTCTCGATCCGTTTCGCTTCGGTTTCCTTCAAGAGGAGGCTGACCCAGGAAGCGTCCGGTCCGCCCATCTGAATCTTCGGAAGTTTCGCGAGCGTGTCTTTGAAGAGATCAAAGCGAACCTGGCTCTGCGTCGTCGGGCTGTTATCCAGTAAGTATTCGCTCAAATCCAAATCCTTGAAGCCCGGCGCGTACTTTTGGCCTTGGCCCGCGAGCACCAGCGCTTTGGAGAGAGCGACGGCGACGGGACGCGGGTACTTGCCCGTGTTCATGTCGAACAAGGGCGCGCTCAAAATGGCGGCGCGAAAGAGCTGCGGGCGGAGTGCGATGAGATGCGCCGTCACGAGGCCTCCCAAAGAGTGGCCGATGACGTAAAGCTTCGAGCTGAGGGGATCGCGGCTCACCACTTCGTCCACGAACTTTTGCAGATCGTCGATGTAATACTGGAATTTTTCGACGTGCACGATTTGCGGATTTTTCAGCATCCGGCCCGAGAGACCCATGCCCCGATGATCCATGATGTAGACGCCGTAGCCCGCGTTCCAAAGATCGTAAATGAGCTCCTGATATTTCAGAAACGATTCCGTGTAGCCGGCGACGATGACGACGACGCCTTTGCCTTCCTTGCGGGGAAAAGCCCGGTACTGCAAGGGAAGGTCTCTCTGCCCCGCGAGGGTGCCGGGAGTGCCCAGGGAAAAGAGCGGGGTCACAAGCCGGGCGTAGTCTTTTTCCAAATCGGTTTCGGCAAGGCCGAAAGTCAGAGTGGAAAAGAACGCGAGAGACAGTACGAGTTTCTGCATGGGGGTGGGTATATCAAACGCGCTCCGGCTGGGTCAATCAAGGGGCCGGCGGGGCGGACGGGCGGGTCCAGAGGAAGACGAGCACCGCGACGCCAGTCAGACCGACGACGGCTTTCACTCCGGGAGCTACCCTTACGAAAACAAGGGTATAGCCGAACAAAGGCACGATTAGGGCGGTGGCGAGGCGCTTTGCCCGGAGCCGGATGACCCCGTGGGCTTCCCAGTCCCGGATGAGCGGTCCGAATAGCCGGTGCCCGAGTAACCAGGCGTGGAGCCGTTCGGAACTTCGCGAGAAGAAGTAGGCGGCAAGCAGCACGAAAGGGGTGGTGGGAAGAAGGGGCAAGAATATCCCGACGAAACCCAGAGCGAGGCTAAGGCATCCCAGGGCGACGAAGAGCGGCCGCCAAATTTTACTCACGATCATGGGGTGGGACTCGGCCCGGTCCGGCCACAATTCAAGTTCGCGGGGACCGCTTCGTGAAGGCGCTTAGGCTCGGGGAGCTTCAAGGACTTCATGAGGCTCACGAACTCAGGCTTCGAGACCTCGTCTCGCACCCGCGGGTTGCACAGACGCTCTTCCTGAATGCTGGAACACGTCTGCCCGTTGTAATCGTGACCCGGAAACACGAGGGTGTCGTCGGGAAGGGTAAATAGCTTTTGGCGGATGCTGTCGAAAAGCAGTTCCGCCGAGCCTTGCTGAAAATCCGTCCGGCCCGTGCCGCGGATGAAAAGCGCGTCTCCGGTGAAGACCATGCCCGGCGTGTAGTAGCTCGTGCAGCCGGCGGTATGTCCCGGCGTCGAGAGCGCCGTGATGCGGAAAGAGTCGATGAGCAGGCTTTCGCCGTCGGCGAGCTTCACGTCGGCGGAGCGCACTCCCGAAGCTTCGCCCACGCCCACTTTCGCGCGAGTCGCTTCGCGTAACGCGTCGGCGCCCGTGATGTGATCGGCGTGCACATGGGTGTCTAAAATGTATTTCAGCCGGATGCCGAGCTCTCTGAGCAGCTTGACGTCCCGGGCCATCTGCTCGAGCACTGGGTCGACGATGACTCCCGCCCTGGTTTTGGGATCCGCCAGAAGGTAGGTGTAGGTGCTCGACTCGGCATCAAAGAGCTGGCGAAACAAAAGCGAGGTCATGGACCGTCCTTCGGGCTTGAGCAGCGGCTAACGGGACTGTTTGGTGACCTGCGCCAGATTCCGCTTCACGTCTTTTTCTTTGATGTCTTGGCGCTTGTCGTGGGTCTTTTTCCCTTTTCCCAGGCCCAATTCTATCTTAGCGATCCCATTCTTAAAGTAGAGTTTCAATGGAATGAGAGAATATCCTTTGATCTCGAGCTTGCCCCAAAGCTTACTCATCTCCTCGCGCTTCATGAGAAGCTTTCTGGTGCGGAGCGGCTCGTGGTTCAAGTGCGAGCCCTGAGCGTAGGTATTGATGTGCGAGTTGATGAGAAAGAGCTCGCCCGATTGAAAGACCGCGTAAGCGTCCCTGAGGCTCGCGAGCCCCGCGCGGAGCGACTTCACTTCCGTGCCCTTCAAGACCATGCCCGCTTCCATCTTCTCGTCGAAGCTGTAGTTATGGAACGCTTTGCGGTTGTCGCAGACGATCTTGATGCCCCCGGCGGCGGCCGGCTTCGCGCTCATATCAAGATCCCCTTTTTGCGGGCGTCGTCGGCGCCGACGATACCCATGGAGATCGCCATGCGGAGCGCTTCTTGAACGGAAAGGTCGAGAGGAGATACGCGATCGGCTGCCACTAGCACGTAGTAACCCGAAGTCGGGTTCGGGACTAGGGGAATGAAAAGGTTCATCATGGGCTTATCGAACTTGCTCTGCAGGATCGGATCCGGGTTCCCGGTGACGAAGCCGATGCAGAAAAAGCCAGGAGTCGGAAATTCCACCAGCACCGCGAGCTTGAACTGATTGCTGGCGGGGTTGAAGACGGTTTCCAGGAACTTCTTGATGCCGCCGTAGATGCCGCCCACCAGCGGGAACTTCCTTACGGTGCGATCGGCCCAGGAGATGAGCCACCGCCCGAAGTAGTTGTGGGTGAGCATCCCCGTAAAGACGATCAGGGTGAACGAAACCAAAATCCCCAAGCCCCAGAAATCAAAGGGCAGGTGAGGAATGTAATTGCGAACGGCGCGATCGATGAAATCGAAGAACCATCTCAGGATGTCGATCGTCGCCATCAGGGGCATCAGGACCAGGAGTCCCGTGACGAAAGCGTTACGAAGGCGTTTCATTTTGTTCCGAGTAGAGCGTCCAGTTGTCGATGAGCCGGGTGGTGCCGGCTCTCGCGGCTGCGAAAATTCTAGGTTGCGATAAAGCGGCGACGTACGTCTCGGGAAGGACGGGCTGGAGATCGCTTTCGGAAGCGACGTCCACGTACTCGGGCTCGATTCCAGCGGCCGTCAGGTCTTGGCGCACTTGAGCGAGTAAAGCTCCGGCGGTCACCGAGCCGTCTTCAATCGCCCGGGAGCGGGCGCGAGCGAGTGCCTGGGGAAAGCTCGCCGCCGCGACGCGTTGCTCTTTCGAGAGATAGCGATTTCTCGACGATAAAGCGAGTCCGTCCTCTTCGCGCACCGTGGGGTGCGGCAAGATGGTGAGCGGCATGTTGAAGTCCGCCGTCATTTGCTGAATGACTCTGAGCTGCTGAAAATCTTTTTCCCCGAAGACGGCAAAATCCGCCTGGGTGATGTTGAAGAGCTTCATGCACACCGTGGCCACGCCCTCGAAATGGCCGGGGCGGCTCTTGCCGCAAAGGTGATCGGTCAACAGGGACGGAATCACGCGGGTGCGAAAGGACGGCGGGTACAAGTCCACGGGCTCCGGCGAAAAGAGCATGTCCACGTCGAGCTCCTGGAGCTTCGCTTCGTCTTGCTCGAAAGGGCGCGGGTATTTCGAAAGATCTTCCTTGGGCCCGAACTGCAGGGGATTTACGAAAATGCTGACGATGACGCGAGTGCCGTAGTGCTTCGCCCGGCGGATGAGCTGCAGATGCCCTTCATGGAGCGCGCCCATGGTGGGCACGAACGCGACTTTGCCTTCGCGCTTCCACCGAAGTACGGTCTCTTGAACGACTTGAGGTGAATTGAGCGTGAGCATTAGTGAAATGAGTGCGCTTCGGACGGAAACACACCCTCCCGCACTTCATCCGCGTAGGTGGCGAGCGCCGCTTTCACGGTGGCTTCCATTTCCGCGTAGTGTTTTACGAACTTCGGCTGAAACGAAAGATCGAGGCCGAGTAAATCCTGGAGGACCAGCACCTGGCCGTCGCAATTTTTGCCGGCGCCGATGCCGATGGTCGGAATGGTAATTCGCGAGGTGATTTCATGGGCGAGCTCCACCGGGACGCCTTCGACGACGATACCCCACGCGCCCGCGGCTTCCAAAGCCAAAGCGTCGGCGAGAATGGAGTCGCGGCTCGTCTGCGTTCTACCCTGCACGCGATGCCCGCCCATGGCATGCACGCTCTGAGGCGTGAGACCGATGTGGCCCAAAACGGGAATGCCTAACTCCACCAGGCGCTCGACCGTTTTCGCAATAGTGACGCCGCCCTCGACCTTCACCGACTCCGCGCCGGCTTCGGCGAGCAAGCGTCCCGCGTTCTTGACCGCGTCCTTCAGGCTCGTTTGATAGCTGAGGAAAGGCATGTCAACGCAAAGGTGCGAGCGGGTGAGCCCGCGGGAGACCGCGCGGCCGTGATAGACCATGTCGTCCATCGTGACCGAAAGCGTGTTCTCGTGGCCCTGAACGACCATGCCGAGGGAATCTCCGACCAAAACCAAGTCCGCGATGCCGTCGACCAGGCGGGCGAAGGTGTAATCATAGGCGGTGACGCAAACGATCTTCTTGCCACTCTTAGAGGCGTCCGCGAGCTTCCAGTTTCTCAGCTCCGGTATCGTGATTTTCTTGGTTTCCTTCGCCTGGGACATAAGCGCCTCACTATAGTCAGGTTTCCGAGGGGACTACAAGTCGGCCCCGAGGGAGATGCCGAACGTGTAGGCATGTCCTTGAACCGTGTAACCAGGCGAGCCGACCTCGGCTCCCGCGGTCTTGGTGACGGTTCGGTTCTTCATCCAGTGGTATTGGGCGTAGAGACCCCAAGTCAGATCGAAAGGAAGCCATTCCACTTCACCGATATTGTGGCGGAACGAGGTTCCCACCACGTGCACGTCGGTATCCAGCGGATTGGCCGGGCCCGAGACGTCTTTTACCGGAGACGGTCGGAACTGGTAGCCGGCGGCAAAGATCAGGCGATCGCTGATGAGGGGCACCTCGATGGACGCGCGCGGAGAGATCGTGTCTTTGAGCCCGATGGTGGGCGCCGCCGTCCGGTGGACCGTGCCGCCCGCATCGGGCACTTCCGCCATGAGAAAAGCCGGCTGCCATTTCGTCCATTGCTGCAAAGTAACGCCGACGGAAACCTTCGCGAAGACGAAGCGGTGCTGGAGGTCGCCTTCCAGAAGCCGTGGCTCGTAATAGAGGGACGTTTTGATGAGCACAGGCTGCTTCAAGATCGTGTCGCCACCGAGCGGAACGGTGCCGGTGAAAGACTGCTGAAAGACGGGATCGACGGCTTCGCGAAAGACGAGGCTCGCCCCCGTCAGGCCTTCCTCGAAATAGAGTCCCATGAGCGGCGTCGCGCGCAGGCCCACGTCGAGCGCCATTCTTCCGGTGGGATTATCGCCGGTAACCGCTAGCTCCGCGTTGCCTCCGGTGACGATGTAGAGGGAAAGGCCGGCCCCGAAGGAAAGCGTATTGGGAAGAATCTCGACGGCGCCGCTGAGCGTGGCCTTGAACTGGGCATCGGACGTGCCGTAACGGAGCGGGAAAAAATCCTGGGGCGTGGACGCGCTGTAGGTCCTGAGCTTCTCGAAGGGCCCCGAGAGCGTGAAGCCAAAGCCTCCGCGGCGGTCCATCCACTGGGGCATGTCGAAAGCCGTGCCGTAGCCGACCGACCAAAGGGTCAGGCGCGAATCGGGGAGTCGGAAATCGCCGGGCTCTCCCGCGCGGCCTTCTTTGGACGCGAGCCGTACGCCGCGGATGGGGGCGAAGCTTGCCACCGCGGAGGCCGTCGAAAAGGCGAAAACCGAGTTGTTCTGGGCGGTGAGTAAGGCCGGATTGTAGAGTGCCGCGTACGGATTTCCGGGTTCCGCGGTGACCGATCCCACGCGTCCCGCCGAACGGTCCCCAAGGCCATAGGCTTGATCTTGGGAAGCCAAGACGCCACGGGCCGCGAGTGAAATTAAGATGATAAGTATTTTCAGCAAGTTAGATGGTTCTCACCGGTTCGGGATAGAGGCGTTTTATCACGTTGCGTCAGACCGAATCAAGGAGCTGCCCCAGGCGCAGGTATTGCTCGCGGGAGAGCTCTTCGGGACGGGCTAGAGGGGGGTGACCGAGGTCGACAATCATCTTCTCGATGTCGTGACCCGGGAAGAGGGCCTTTAAGTTGCTAGAAAGCTTCTTTCGCCGGTGAGCGAAGGCGGCGCGGATGAGCTTTTCGAAAGCGGGGAAGTTCTTAGGGGCTTCGGGGCGCGGGATGAGAAGCAGCGCCTGGGAATCGACATCCGGCACGGGATAAAAAGCGCCGGGCGGAAGGATACCCACCGATTCCACCGAGAAAAACGTCTGCACCATCACGGTGAGGCCCGCGTAGTGAGACGTGCGCGGTTTCGCGGAAAGCCGTTCGGCGAACTCACGCTGAAAGGTCATCACGAACTGGGTAAAGAAATGCCGGTACGGGATGAATCCGAACAGGAGCGGCGAGGACAGGTGATAGGGCACGTTCGACAGCAGGCTCACCTTCATGCCGGCCGTGAGCTTTGCCGCGAGATCCACGTCGAGAAAATCGCCTTCGGTGAGATCGAGCTGCGGAAAGGTCACGCGCAGATAAGCCGAAAGCGCGCGGTCGTACTCGAACGCCCGGACGGGCAACTTGCTTTGCTGGAGCAAAACGGAAGTCAGCGCACCGAGGCCGGGGCCAATCTCCCAGACTTCGGTGGAGTCCTTCCCCTCGAGTGCTTTGGCGACGAGCTTCTCCGCCCAATGGGGCGAGGTCAGAAAATTCTGACTCAGACTTTTACGGGCACGAATGCCCAAAGACTCTAATGTGGCTTTGGGGTGCATTTTAGTCCATGTGCGCTTGCGCGCTGACGTTCCAGGGCGCCGGCTGGAGCAAGCCTTCCTGGGAGTGAAGCGCGCCGAGCACGGCCACCATGGCCGCGTTGTCGGTGCAATGGCGGGGCGCGGGGAAGTAAGCTTCCGGAAGCTTCGCCCTCAGACGGGAGTTGCAGGCGACGCCGCCGGTGACGACCGCGTTTCGGCAATCGTACTGCTTCATCGCGAGGCGGACTTTATCGACGAGCGGATCGAGAATGGCTTCCTGAGCACTCGCGCAGACGGCGAGCTTTCTTTCGTCGTCGAGCTCGCCCACGCTTTGGAGATGGAGCGCTACCGCCGTCTTGAGACCTGAGTAAGAAAATTGCAGGCCTTCCACTTTCGCTCTCGGGAAAGCGTGGCGTTTGCGGTGTTCGTCGGTCGCTTTTTCGCGCACCCAGCGGTCGATGAGCGGGCCCGCCGGATAAGGCATCTTCAAGAGCTTGCCGACTTTGTCGAACGCTTCTCCGGCCGCGTCGTCCAAGGTGCCGCCGAGCCATTTCCAATCCTGCGCGCCTTTCACGTGAAAGAGCTCGGTGTGGCCGCCGCTGACCACGAGGGCGATCCAGGGGAAGGGCGGCGGCGCTTTTTGCGTCTCGTCCCGGGCAGTGATGAGCGGCGAAAAGAGATGGGCCTCGATGTGATTCAAGACCGAGAAAGGCTTGCCGAGCGCGAAGGCCAGAGCTTTGACGTAGGCCACGCCCACTAAAAGCGCCCCGATGAGACCCGGGCGGTTCGTTACCACGAACCAGTCGATGTCTTTTAGGGCGACGCCCGCCTTTTCGCAGGCTTCCTGGACCGCCAGCGGGAGCCCGCGGACGTGCTCGCGGCTCGCGATTTCAGGCACGACCCCGCCGTAGCGGGCCATGGCGTCCACATGGGAATGGACGGCGTCGCTCATCAGACGCCACTCGGCCACGTCGAAGACGGCCGCGCAGGACTCGTCGCAAGAGGTATCTACCGCCAGTAATTTCACGTCCTGGCTCATACCATGTCTTAAAAGGTCCTCCAATCAGCCTTCAAACGAAGCTTGAACGCTGACCGGGCCACTACCTTTTAAGATTTGCCCTGTTTTCTGCCGGTATACCGCCCCCGAAAGAGAGTGTTTGGAGACACTTTTTGTCTACGGTTACCCTGGTTTCTGCTGTTGTTGTGAGGTCGACGTTTGTTGAAGCTGGGCGTGTTGTGGCTAATTTTGCTTTCCTTTTGGATCAGTGGGCAAGCACGCGCTGAGTTCGAGACGGCAGACTTTGAACGAACCTACCAGCATTTCCGCTCGGATCCCGACTACCAGAGCGATACCCCGGCTCACGATAATGTGCGGTTCATCTTCGTCTCCGGGCTCAAAGGGGAAGACGATCCTTCTTATTTTATAAACACCGCGAGCGAGCTGCGCCGGCTGACTCACACGAGCGGGGAAACGGAGCTCAAGAAGATGAAGGTCTTCATCGTCAAGCCCAGCTCTCAGTACGATATGCAAGAGGGGGAGCAGTTTCTCGATGAGCGAATCAAAAATATCGTCGCGGCCTCGCCCCCGGGCACACGCTTTCGGATCATTGGGCACAGCCTCGGCGGATTTCGGCTCTTTGATTATCTAAACAAGCATCCGGAATTTGCCGCGAAGGTGGAAGCGGCCGTCTACGTGCAGACGCCTTTTGGCGGTTCCCCACTTGCCCAGTTCATTTTGGACGGGCGAAAGATTACCGAAGTGATTCCGCTGAAGAGTAATCCCATTCAGGCGGTCGCCCTCTACGGACTTTCGAAATTTTTCAGCTGGTACAAGCCGAGCCTCCGGATTCTTTCTCCTCTCTCGGCGAGTCGCCACATCGAAGCCATCATGCAGGCAACTCCCGTCGCCGATCAGCTGGCGTTGACCGATAAGAGCCTCATGTTCACGACCCACAAGGCGCCTTACGGCGGACTGAGAATCGCACTGCCCGGCTCGGCGACCATCTTGAATATCTGTGGCAAGGCCCTCGCCAAACTAAAACCGGGTCCCAATGACGGGCTGGTGCACGTCGCGGATCAGCGTCCGCCCGGCTTCGCGGAGCGGTCGGTGGAATTCTCGGGCCTCAATCACCGGGCGCTCTCTGGCTTTAGCGCCGAAGGCGTTCCTTTCGCGCGCGCGCTCTACTCATTGCCCGTCTCGGGTCAGTGATAAATATTTACGATGTTCTCGTCGCCGGTGGGCGGATTAGAGATGGGGCCCTTGGCGCCGGTCTCGTTTAGCTTGATGCGCATGGTGCGCACCAGGGCGTCAAAGCCGATGAACTTCACCGAGTAACCGATGCGGCCCGGGCGGCCAGGAGGGGACCAAGCGCTGTGGAGCTGACGGCGAGTCGCCCAGCCGAACTCGCTCAGGGCGTCTTCGCTTAAACCAAGCTTGTTCCCGGTCGACGCCAGAAGCGTCGAGTGAGACATCGGGCCTTCCGCGGCGTAACGTCCGTAGGAAGCGTTACCTTGCACGTTACGCGCGAACTGCCCGATCCAGCCGTCGCCTGAAGTGGCGGGGCCGACGCCTTCGGGTAGATAGGGCCGGGTCGGTGGCGGATTCCTCTGGATGATCTGGTTATCGGGCCCGCCGGCCTCGAGATAATCCGGATAAAGCGCTTGCGCGTACTGCGGTTCCTCGTAGTTGTCTTCCGCATTCGGATCCGGATGAATGGTGAAGAAGGCCGCGTCGAATATCGTCGGTGCGCGCACCGCTTGTAAGGCGAGAGCCAACCTGTCTCCCTTATCAGGATCGGGCCACCCTTGATTCTGATCGCCTTGCGGGCGTCCCGCGCCGTTGAAAGGATGCAGGCCGTCCAGAAAGGCCATGACCTTCGTGTTACGGATACCCAGGGTATCGCCGGGGCGGAAAGAAAAGTTGATGGACTCGTTCGCATTGCCGGGCCGATTGGGCACGGGAACAAGGTTGTCCGCCGTCGATTCAGGACCGACGCGGCTGCCGAAAGGTTTTGCCGCGGCGAAGGCTTCAAAGCGGGGGAAGACGGCTTCTTGCCACGCTTGCGGCATGAACATCATCGTCGGTTTCGCCGAGAGCTTCACCGCGAAGTAGGTGATGATGGGCTGATCCTTCGTCACTCCGACGGTCATATCGTTGAAAGGGGTCGTTCGCGGACGGCCGACGCAACCATCGCCGACCACGTTGAAGTCGAAGAAGAAAAGAGACGCGCGCATCTTGTGCTCGATGAGAGAAAGATATTGTCCGCCTGACGGCTCGAGGATTTCCATCTGAAACTGTTCGCGATTGGCGAGAGTCAGGTTGCGTTTGGCGGACTCCAAGGCGGCGCCGACCAGCGGGTTGTCGTTTCCCTCCGCGTTGCCGCTTCCGATACCGTTGATAAAGCTTTGCATGGCGCGAATTTGCGTCATGTGCGCGGCGGATCGCTGCGCGTACACCGATTTCAAATGGTCGGCGAGAGTGCGGTTGTCTTCCGCGGCGGCCTTACACTCTTGGTTCGCGGCGTCCGCGATACGGCGGATCTGGGTGGCGATGGCGACCGCGAACGGATCGAACGCTGCGATGACGGGCGGGACCACGATCGGAGGGAGACCACCACTAGAAGGAGACGCGTTTCTACAAAGGTTGGTGTCGTCGGCGTATCTCAGCCCCGAGATCGCGCGGTAACCGTGAGCCTGCTGACAGATAAAGGGCTCCACGTTTGCGAGCCCTCCGCCTCCATTGATGAATTCCGAGCCGCGCGGAAAGCCGCGGTTGTGGCGAAGGTGGGTGACGTTCACCCGCATCGCGAGCTCTTTCAGATCCTGGCGCATCTTGTAATTGATTTGGCCCACGCGGTTTAGGATCTGAGCTTGGTACGCGGCGCCGGAATAAGCGGCGGCGTCGGCGGCGTTCTGAAGATTGATCTTCGCGTTCACGAGGTGACCGAAGTCGACCACGAACGCGAAAAGCACGAACATAAAGGTGAAGACCAGTGCGAAGAGCACCGCCACCTGGCCGCGTTCGTTAGAACGGGCAGGGGGACCCTTATGAACATTTCCCCCAGAATCCATACAGTTGATTATACGCCGTGTCATCAGGACGTGAAATCCCCTCTCTCAGCCTCCTGAATCGGTACCTTTCGGCAATAAATTAAGGGGCTTAGAAAACTCTCTGGGGATTCCGGGGTTTATAGGCGTCCTCTCATAACGCTAACCCTTTGGCCGCTTTCCTCCGATAGAGCAGCTAAGGAGTCACCATGAAAAAGCGGTCCTTTAGAGATCGGATCCCTGGCCTCATTAACACGCTCTTGGGAGTGCTCATCGGAGTCACTCTCGGCCTCGGGTTCGGCTATTACAAAACGAGCGAGGCCGCTCCCAACTACGAGTACCTGGACCTCTTCACCAAGGTCCTCCACTTCGTGCAAAGCAACTACGTCGAAGAGACGGACACGAAGAAGCTGGTCGAGGGCGCCATCAAAGGGATGCTCGCCACTCTCGACCCGCACACGGTTTATCTTCCGCCGGAACAGTTCAAAGAGATGCAGGTGGATACCTCGGGTAAGTTCGGAGGTCTCGGTATCGAGATCACCATCACCGACGGCTATCTCACGGTCGTGACCCCCATCGAGGACACGCCGGCCTATCTCGCGGGCGTCGAGCCCGGCGATCGCATCATGTCCATCGAGGACAAAGAAGCGAAGCTGAAGAAAGATACCAAGGGCCTCTCGCTCCAGGACGCCGTGAACTTCATGCGCGGCAAGCCGGGCAGCAAGGTCACCATCCATGTCGCGAGAAAGAACGAGAAGAAGTTCATCGCCATCGAGCTCAAACGCGACATCATCAAAGTCGTGAGCGTGAAGTCGGGTCTTCTCGATAAAGACTACGGCTGGCTCCGCATCACCAATTTCCAGTCGAACACCACGCGCGATCTTCAGAAGAACCTCGAGAAGCTCATTACCGACAACAAAGGCCCCTTAAAAGGCGTGGTTCTCGACTTGCGGCACAATCCGGGCGGTCTTCTGGAAGAAGCGGTCAATGTGTCGGGCCTCTTCCTCGGTAAAACGGGCGTGGTCTCGACGATCGGCCGCAACAAGAAGCACAAAGAAGTGGAGTTCTCCAACCCCAAGAAGTCTTACCGGGATTTCAAGATGGCGGTTCTCGTGAACGAAGCGAGCGCCAGTGCTTCCGAAATCGTCGCGGGCGCGTTGCAAGACAACAAGCGCGCGGTCATCGTTGGCAAGCAGACCTTCGGCAAAGGCTCGGTCCAGACGGTCATCGATCTCGAGAACAAATCGGGATTGAAGCTCACTGTCGCGCGTTATTACACGCCGAACGGCCGCTCCATTCAGTCTTTGGGCATCACGCCCGACATCGAAGTCGATCGCATCGATCCCGCGCTAGTCGAGAAAGCTCGTAAGGGCCGCGTGCTCCGCGAATCCGATCTCTCCAACCACATCCGGGGCGAGAACGAGAAGGACTCCGATAAGAAGAGCGAAGACGACGACGAGTCGTCCATCGTGAAAGACGAAACGCTCGCCAAAGACGGCAAGGAAAAGGAAGACGAGAAGGACCAGCGCCCTGTCACCATGAAGGACGGCAAGAAAGTCCGCGTCACCGATCCTAAGATGATGCTCAAAACCGACTTCCAGTTGCAGCAAGCCATGAGCTACCTCAAGGCTTGGGGCATCTTCCAGGCCTCCGATGAATCGGCGAGAAAGAGCACGGCGGGCGCCACGGCGTCGGTCGATCCTTCGACCCTGGAGAACCGCAACGTTCAGAGCACGGACGACAAAGACAAGAAAGACAAAGAAACGAAGTAGTCGTCTAGAGTCGCATTTAGTCCGCGAAAAGCCCGGTCTTCCGAGGGGGAGGCCGGGCTTTTTCATTGCCTCGCGTCACGGAAACGTGGCCCAAGTTGTCATAATTCTTCACTTATTTGAAGTTTATTGTTAACGGTATCTGCCCCTTAAATTTCCTCGGTCGCTGCCAACGAATACATTTCGCTGCATACAGCGCCCAATGGGCATTTGGAGGGTTAGTTATATGCGGAAGCTTCTACTGGCGCTTCTTACGGTTACTGCGGTTTCGCAGGCGTACGAAGCGGTCCCTGGTGAATACGTCGTCCGTTTCAAGGACGTAACGGCCGCGAGAGAATATCTCGCGAACCCCACGTACTCGAATCTGGGCCAATACACGATTCTGAAAACGTACGCGGCCCCCTTGGCTGTCGTTCGCTTTTCTCGCGGCGCCGACGTGAATGGCTCGCTCCGGTCGATGTCGACCGCTAAGCAAATTGCGTACATCGAGCCCAACTACATCTACACGATCCCGGCCGGCATGGATCGTTTCGACCACGCGATCAACCGTCAGGCCCAAAAGCCTAACGACGATCGTTTCGATGAGCTTTGGGGCCTCGCGAACCGTGGCGACAACGGCGGCGTCGCCGGTGTCGACATCAACGCTCTCAAAGCGTGGGGCGCTACCAAGGGCCGTCCCGAGATCATCGTGGCCGTGATCGATACCGGTATCGATTACACCCATCCCGATCTCGCGGCGAACATGTGGAAGAACACCAAAGAAATCCCCGGCAACGGCAAAGATGACGACGGCAACGGCTTCGTCGACGACGTGTACGGCTACGATTTCGCCAACAAAGACGGCGATCCTATGGACGACAACCGCCACGGCTCGCATTGCGCGGGCACGATCGGCGCCGTTCATAACAACAAAGTCGGCGTTGCCGGCGTGATGGGCTCCGTCCGTCTGATGCCGGTGAAGTTCCTCACCGGTTCGGGCAGCGGCTCTCTTTCCGCCGCGGTGGAAGCCATCAGCTACGCGACCAAAATGGGCGCGCACGTGATGTCGAACTCTTGGGGCGGCGGCGGCTACTCCAAGGCCATGGAAGAAGTCATCAAGCTCGC
>JAYUGC010000013.1:0-7055 GCA_043767805.1 Pseudomonadota bacterium
CCGAGCTTCCGATTTTTTCGAGCCCCGCAAACACGGAGCAAACGGTATCTACCCCTATTAACTCTTGGAAGTTCAATTAGTTAGCGCCGATGGCCTGGGCGTTCCTATTGACAATGACCGTAAAATTGACTACTTACACCCAGAATTAACACTATGCGTTATGCCTCCCTGAGGGGGGCAAAGAGGTCCAATAGGCGATGCGGTTTTTAAGCGTACTTCTCTGTGCTTCCTTCTTGATGGTCTCGAACCTTCACGCCGACGTCCCCGTGACGTCCGCCGAGCTGACCTCTCTTTTCTCCGGCCTTCCAAACGCCGAAAAAAAGCCCTCCGAGGCTTGGGTCTCCCGCACCCTTCGTAAGGTGGTAGGCATCCAAAATCCCAAGAAGGCCACCCTCCAACGTTACGCAGCTCTGCCCAGTCAGGCGGTCGCTCTGTCCGCCCTCATCATCGACAACGCCGATGGCTTTCGCACTCGCCTCACCGAGTTCGGCCTTCGCTTCGTCGATTTCATGCCCAACGAGCTTTACGTCTACGATCAGATATCTCATCTGAAGATCCCGAGCCCCGAGCTGAAATCCTTTTCCAACGTCAAAGTGGCCGCCGACGAAGTGCTAAACAACGGCAACTTCCTTAAGATCCTCGATTTCCCCTGGGACGATTTCGTTCAGCACGGCGATCCCACCTCGGCCGATCCCAAAACCCGAGGGGTCTTCTTCCGCGAGTTCATCGAAAAGCCGTACCACCGCATTCTGACGACCTCTCCCAATAACCGGAACCGAAAGCGGGGCGCTTGGGTTCTCAGAAACTTTCTCTGCGACGATCTGACGCCCACGAACATCAGCCGTCAGGAAGACAAGGCGGCGGCTGGCTCTCAGCCCGTGTCCGCTCCGGCGGCTCCGGTACTCTTAGCGCACGGCATGAGTAACGGCGCGACGCTGAACACTCAGATTAACCTGCACGCTACCCAAAAAAGCTGCGCCATGTGCCACTGGAAGCTCGACTATGTGTCCGGCTTTTTCCGCTACTTGGGCACTTGGGGAAAAGACTTCCGGCCCGAGGGCAGACGGCTCATCTATTTCGCGGCGCCTCCCTTCATCGACAAGGACTACGACGACTTCATGGCGTTCTGGAAACGCCCCGACGGCACTTGGAACTTAGGCGTCCGTCGCGGCATGCTCGAGGAATCTCCGAAGGACTGGCACGCTTCCGACGTAAACAACGATCCGGTGCAAACCGATCTCATGGCCTACTTGAAGATCGCGCCTGAGTTTCACCGTTGCTTGAGTAAGAAGCTCGCGAACTTCTACATCAACGACAACCTTTCCTACGATTCGAAATGGCTGAACCTTCTCGCGGAAGAGATTCCCAAGTATCCGGAAAGCCAGTCCGGCACGGCGATGCTGAAAATCCTGGGTAGGCTCGTATTCAGCGAGGCGTACCAGCTGAACAATCCCGATCCGAAGCAGTGCTACGATCTCGCGCCTGGCGAGCTTCCTAGTGAGATCCCCTGTGCCGTGAATCAGGTCCTCGAAACGAAATGTATGAGCTGTCATCAGGATGACTCGACAAACCTTCGCTTCAAGATGACCAAAACCGGGAAGAAGTGGCTGGACCACACGGCAGACGACGGTAGCCCCCTCAGTCCCGAGGAGAGCTTAAAAATTGTTCGTACCCGGATCACCACGGAAAACGCGGATGAAAGAATGCCCATGGGACAGGCCGCGCTCCCCGCTCCCGAACAGAAGATGATTCTCGACTGGCTTACGCAGCTGAAAGCGGAGGGTAAATGAAAGCGTTGCTTTGTTTCCTGGCGGCCCTCTTGACCGTCTCCAGTCACGCCGGAGTGGGAGATCTCATCGGCTATGAAGAGATCGAGTCCACTCTACGCGCGAGATTCTTCGTGGACGCTCCCTTCTGCGTGGGCACGCCGGAGCACGTGAAAGAGTTCAAGCGTATCGACGATAGCCGTGACCCCATCACGCTGAAGATCGAGGAAATCAATTTCTGGTTCGCGGCTACCGACGAATTGGGTCTTAAGCCCGGCTTCATTCTGACGGCCGTCTTGGGTGACTTTAAGCCCCAGAAGACGAGCATGGCGCACCTCCTGGGTACCCGCTATTACCCGGATGTCATCTCGCTGCCCTTAGCCTCGAACCACGTCGTGAACTCCCAGAATCTGTACGCGTGGGACCTGGTACTCACCGAGCTCGCCAAGCAACTGGGTGCCGTTTGCGAGCAAGTGGATGCCGGCGAAAAGGCGCCGACCCTGACCCTCAAAGATGAGTCCCTCCTGTTTGAAGAGTGCCGGGTGCGCAAAGTGCCTATTAACGCGGAGCTGACCGACATCTTGGCTCGCGTCTGCGTTTCCTCCAAAGAGCGCAACATGTCCAAGTTCGAAGCGGACGCCGAAGAGCTTTTCGATTTGTCCACGGGGTTTCAGTTTTCGGATGGCGAGCTAAAAGCGTGGCTTGAGGCGATGTCCGATTCCCTGACCCGGGAGCCGAAGGAAGCCAAGAGCACGGTCACCCTGATGTTTCGCACCATTTTCTTAAATCCCTTTTTCTTTTTACAGCACTAATATGCTTACGCGCCGGGAATTACTGAAATCAGCTGTTTTATCGTCGATGGCGGCAACCTTCTTGCCCCCGGGTCTCCTGCAAGCCGTGGAAGCGGCGGAAGACGATCACTTCCTCATCCTCTACCTCATCAACGGGGGCGTGGATAACCACTACTGGTTCGATCCGAAGCCGAAAGCGCTGACAGCGGCGAACCAAAAAGCGAACTACCTCGAAGGCCGTGACGAAGCCATCATGCTTTCGGTCACCGACGTTCGGGGGCAAAAGTCCTTTTGCACTCCCATCGTCGAGAAGCTTTGGACCAAGCACCACGATTTCTTCTCGATTCTCAAGGGCGTCTACATGTCGCGTTCGCTCGACGGTCACGAGAATAATCTCACGATGCTTATGACCGGCACGGCACTCGCCTCCGAGTCTTTCCTGCATCAGATGCCCAACCAAATGCTTTTGCAGTTCATCGAATCGGGCCTCGCGAAAGATTTCGTGACCAACACGGGTGGCGGCGCCAACCTTTCTCCGGCTTTGATGGCCAACTTGGTCAATAAAGCGAAATCGGTGAGCGGTAATTCACGTTTGGGAGACGACTTCATTCTCAATCGTTTGCGGCAAGTGGACGGTTCGGGACTTTTCGGGGTGGGCGCGAATAAGGCGGTGGACGGCATTCTGAAGCGCGGCATCACTTCCAACGTTCTGAACGGCTTCCGCATCGACGAGTACGGCAAGTACCTCCAAGATTCGCCCCAAGTTCAGTTTCTGCCCGTCATGCGGGATGCTTTCGTCAATAAGATGTCGTCCACGGCCATCATCCGTGATGGTGGTCTAGGCGCTTTGGACTGTCACTCCCACGTGGAAGCCAAGAAGATCCACAAGCGCAACTACCCCGGTATCGTCGACAACCTGGACCGGTTGTTCCAGTACTTGAAGGATACCGACTTCGACGCGAACCGAAAGCTTTCGGAAGTTTGTACCGTAGTCGTCGCGAGCGAGTTCAACCGCACCTACCGCTCGCTTGCGATTGGAGGCGCCGACGTTCACAACACGGGAACGGATCACAATACGTTCTCGAACTTCGTGTTCATGGGCGGTAAAGGCATCAAGTCCGGATATATCTGCGGCGCCACCGACCTTTCGGAAGTGGGCCAAGACAATCTGTTTAAGAATGTGGCCAAAGCGCACACCGACATGGACCCGTTCCTCGTGAAGGCGATGGGCTTGCCGTTCGACTTCGAGAATTTGATCGCGAAGCCGTTCTCGCCGAGTGCCTCCTTCGACGTGCATCAGCATCTGACCTACAGCTCGGTCCTCAACACGATTCTGACCGTCTTTGGCGCCAGTCCCAATACCACTATCGAGAATTTAACCGCTAAGGCTAAGCCCATAAGTAAGTTGTTAGTTAGATCTGGAGTATGATCATGTTGCGAGTTGCGTTGGTCCTAACCGTTTCTCTTTTCTCCCTGGCAGGCCAGGCGGATGATTTCTCGACGAGTGCGCTTTGTTTGCCGAAAGGTACGAAGCAAATCGAAGCGCTCAATCAGGTGTCTCGTCCGGCGACGGGGCTTCTCAGCGAGACGGATGCTTCGCAGCCGATGGATAAGCGCTTAAAGAGCATCGACGACGCGAACCTCCACGGCGATCAGTGCCGCTCGGTGTTGGGCACCATCCCTGTCGTCGATTGCCAGGAAGCCAATGTGCTTCCCGTGCGTGTGGCCGGTAAAGTCGTGACGTTTGAGAAGGGCGTGTTCCTCATGGATGGGCAGCCCACGACCTGGAAGCCCGAAGACGGCTGTGACAATCCGGGCATGATCGGCCTCATGTTTTCGCCTTTTGGCCCGGGCAATCCGAAGGAGGGCTGTCTTCCGAACGCTCGCTTGGGCGGCATGAAGAATGGCAACGTCAGCTGGGCTTGGGTTTGCCATAATCTCCGCGGAAACCGCGAGAAGACCGACAAATACGATTTCGTCACGCTCATTGGAAGTAACAACGAAACGGGCGAGACTTGCTTCTTCGGCCACGACTTTCAGCTGAAAGAGGAAAGAAAGACGCACGGGCTTCAAGTCATCCCTCCGGGCGGCCTTCATCCTCATAGCGTGGAAGAGCGCAAACGGGCCTCCGCGTTCTGGGAGCCGACCAGCACGTTTGGTTGCATGGGTTGCCACGGCATGAACCATCCTTGGAAGGTTACGCCGCACACCAATCAATCGATTGTGGGCGGGGACGGCACCATGGATCTCGTTCCGATTCTGCCTTCGGCAAAAAAGAAAAAGCCGCAATGGGGCTTCCGCCTCATCGGCACGGTACACAACAACGCGCTACCTGAGAAAGCCCAATGGTGGGGATCCCGTCCTAAGGCAATCTATCCCATGAACGACGACGGTAGCGAAAATCATACCTGTACGAAGTGTCACGTTTTGACCGATCAGTTGTCGATGGTGCGCATGGCGCGCTTTGCGACGGGCCTGGGAGAAATGGCGCAGTACAAGGAAAAGAGCGAAGGCTTTCTCATTCCGCCGAAGGCTTGGATGCCGCCTGGTGGCCACGCTGACTTAAACGACGAGAAGAAGGCGCAAGACGCGGTTCGTAAATACGAACGCGCTTTCAACGATCCAAAGTTCCGGGTCAGAGAAGCGGAAATTCTCACGCCTTGCCCAGCTCCCGCCGGTCTGTCGGCCGCTAATATCTCCACGGAGATGGTCAATGGTGTCGCGAAAGTGAAGTGGGATTACGCCAATGACTACGGCGGCGTCGCGACTCGCGATGACGTCCGCTTCGAAGTGACCGTGAAGGGCTCGGACGGCGCTTCGTGCAAGATTAAAGACGTCGGCCCTGACTCATTGGGTTCCACTCAGTGGCATCTGTCGCATCCGAAGAAGGATGGCGTCACATATCAGTACGAAGTACAGCCCTATCGTTACTGCTTTGACCTGGAAGAGACCAAGTCGTCTTCGCAGGCGACCAAAGTCGGAAACTAATTGTAGACGAAGATGGTCTCTTCGATTTCTTCACCATGGACCTTTACGCGGGCATGACTAGGCAAGAACTTGCCTCAGGATGGCCAGAGCCTTCTCAGGCTCGCTCGCGAGGTAGAGATGATTTCCCTCCACCGTGTCGTGGCGGAATGGGCCGTTCGTGAGGGTGCCCCATTGGGCGACCGAAGCCGGGGGATAATCGTCGTCTCCCGTGCTGCCGATGGCGGTGACAGGACATTTGAGCGCCCCTTTCGCCGCAAAGGCGTGCGAGTCCATCAACTGGAAGTCGCTCCGAATCATCGGCAGGAAGAACTCCATCCATTCAGGCTCGCTGAGCAGCTCTTCGGGCGTCCCGCCTAAAACTCGGATGTACTCGATGAGCTCCGTGTCCGTTTTATCGGCGATTTTTTCCGGTTTTTGCGTCTTGTAGAGGGAGGGCGCGCAGAAACTAGAAGCGATCAAATGCTGGACCTTAATGCCGGCTTCTTCCAAAGCGTGGGCCAATTCGTAAGCGACTAGCGAGCCGAAACTCACCCCGAACAACGCGATGGGAGTTCCCAAAGCGGCCTCGCGCCGTACCTCGAGAAAAAGACAGCTCACGAGCTCTTGCAGAATGCGAAATGAGGGCTCGCCGATGCGGCGGCCGCGCCCCGGTAATTCCACCGCGAGTACTTCAATACGCTCTTTCGCCAAAGCTGCCTGCCAACCACGGAACAAGACGGAGCTGCCCCCCGCGTGGTGAAGGCAGACGAGTTTCAGCTTGGGCACAAAGCCCAAGTCCGATTTCATCCAACCTACGCGGGACGGCGGCTTATTGCCCAAGGCAAAGGGCGCCATGGCTTTAGTCCTTCTTGACCAGGTCTCGGATCAACGTCTCGGGCTTCTTCAAGAGCACGTCGATGATCTCGTGGAGGTCCTTTAGGATCTTCATCGCGGTTTCCGACGTGAACTTCGCATGGTGATGCGAAATGGTCGCCCAGATGCTCGTATCGAACGGACAGATGTCGAAGCGCATCGGGATGTCCATTTGCGCGAGCACCGCCGCGAGGCTTTCCATGCGAGGCATGATCCAGCCCTGGGTAGGTCCGTCTTTTTCGTCAGGTCCGCCGCTCATGGCGTCCATGATTTCCTGAGTCGGGACCTGATGCGGTGTATTGATGATGACGAAGTAGTTGTCGAAGAGATGGGTCTCTTTCGCATGTGGAACTTCGGACCATTCGTACGCTTTGAGAAGCGGGGTCGCTTCGAACTCATGCAGATCCAAGTGGAGCATCTGGATGTCGTTGAACCAGGCAAGCGCCGTCTTTTCTCTCGGAACCCGAATACGGAACGGGAGAACGTTACAGCACTGACCGATGAGCTTTTCGATACCCGCCACTTCTTCACCGCGGCCGGAGACCATGGTGCCGAAAGCGATATCGGCCTCCTGCGTATAACGGCTGATGAGCAACGCCCAGGCCCCGTGGAAGAGCGTACTCAACGTCACCCGGTAGTTACGGTTGAAGGCGTAGAT
>JAYUGC010000014.1:0-86899 GCA_043767805.1 Pseudomonadota bacterium
ACTCGGTGGCAGGTGTAGACGCCGCGGGAGCTGAAGACGACTAGATCGCCGCAAAGAATGGCTTCCGGCTTATCCGATTCCACTTCGATAGTGGTGCCGTTGCCAATGGCGGGGGCGAGACACTCACCAAGACAAGTCAGTCGCATCAGGATCCTCCTCGCGCTCACGCGCCCAAGCCGCCAGCCGCGCGAGCCCCCGGGACAAGCCCGGATAATTGGCGAGCCGGCGCGCGAGCCTTTCCAAATCGCCCGCGTTGTCGATGTCGTCCAAAAGGGGAAGCCAGCGGCAAGTGCCGAGGCGGCTCATTTCGCGCGCGAGCACATGAGAGGCGGTCGGGGTGCTGAGCGGAATCGCCTTCCATACCGACTCGGGCAAATCGAGATTGGAGCCCGCGAGATAAAAGCCGCCGTCCGCCGCGGGCCCGATGACCGAGCCGGGGTTTTGCAAAGCGCGCCAGGCGCCCAGCCACATGCCGGGAGTGGCTTCCGGCGAATCGGTCGCCGCGATGACGACGGAGCGGTGAGTTTTTCTCAAGGTTTGATATACGTGATGCATCCGCTCGGCGAAGCTTCCCTCGCCTTGAGAGACGATGGGGAAACCTTCCCACGCGGCCGCGGCTTCGGGCCCGCTCTCCGCCACGGCCCAATACGGCGTCAAACGATCCGGAAAGCGGCGCACGCAAGCGGCGAGCGATTCCGCCATGGCTTTCGCCGACAAGCGATGAAAAATCTGCGCGTGGCGCTCGCCGATGCCTTCCGCCAAACGCGTCTTCACGGGCGAGTGCCCTGGTGTCTTCACTAGGAGTGCGACGGCGGTAGTGGCGTTCATTGAAGGCGTGGGGACAGGCTACCGCCCCGAGACGTGGTCTTCAAGCGAATCGCTTGAGCGCCGCGGCAATCACTCTTTAAGGAGAGATGGGGCGGGGCGCGAAGCGAACGATATTGCTGGCGGGAAGCGGCGCCGCGCTGAGCGCCTGCGGCTCATTCAAGGCCCGTTCGGCGACGCGCACGCCTTGCACCAGTTGATCGAAGGCTTCTCGCGAGAGCTTCACCGTCACCGGTCCGACCCCGAGGTACACCATCCCGCAATCACAGAGATCGATGTGGGCTACGCCGAGTCTCGCCAGTGGTTTCAAACCTTTTCCGTGTTCCATGCAATTCTCCCTATGTCTGGTAGCTTATCAAAGTTGATAATGAGTATCAATATCGTAGTCGTCAATCGGGTATTTCCGCCTCACCGTGCCGGGTAGGGACCGGAAATTGCTTGAATTTCCCCTTCAAACCGGTAAGTTTTTTGCGCACACTTTTTCGAACGGAAATATGGGAGGCGTGGCTGTGAGCCTGTTCGGTAAGCGCAAGTCTTTGGGTCCCCTGGAAGTCGGTTTATGCCGGGGCAATCGCCCGGGACACCTCGGAGCTTGGGCCAAGTTCGCCCCGGAAGCCGCCCCCGCGGAAGTGTTTCAGCTGCGTTTCACGGCCTCGAGCCGCTCGGGCGGCGTGCAGCTCGCGCCCTGGAGCTACACTTTCTCGCCGGCGCATTCCGTGCCCTTTTTTCACTCGCTGGAAACGCCCTATCCCTTCAAAGAATTTTTGACCGGCGCCCGTCACGTCAATGAAGGCTCGGTCACCGTCGAATTTCTCGTTTCCGCAGAGCGGGTCGTCACGCAGACTTACCCCGTCGCGGAAGTCTTGAAGCTTTACCGCGGCAAGGGACTCAGCGCGCCCGAAGGTGTCAAGGAGGCGATTCCTTATCAAACCCCCGACGAGCCCTACCTGGGTGCGTTGTCTTTCGGTGAGCTGAAAACCAATAGCGACAAGGCCCGCGCCGCCGCCGAAGCGGAAAAGCAGGGCAAAGAGCAGGAAGCCAAAGCCGCGGCGGATGCCGCCGCCAAAGCGGCCGCCGACGAAGCCGCGAAAAAAGCCGCCGCCGCCTCATCTGCCTTGGGGGCGCCAGCCGCCGCCGCGAAGCCCGGTGGTCCCACGATCTCCGGCGGAAAGTGCGCGATATTCTTCGGCTCCACCACCAACAATACGGCGGACATCGCGGCGGCCATCAAGGAGCAGCTCGGCTCCTCGGTGGATCACATGGTGAACGTGGCCTCTTGCAGCCCCAAGGATTTCGAAGTGTGCGAGATTATGATTCTCGGCGTGCCCACCTGGCACATCGGCGAGATGCAGGACGACTGGGCCGGCATTCTGCCCGCGCTTAAAGAAGGCAATTACGCCGGCAAGAAGATTGCGGTCTTCGGCCTGGGCGATCAAAAGGGCTATCCCGAGACCTACGTGGACGCCATGGGCGAGTTGCTGGAGCCGTTCGAGGCCAAGGGCGCGAAACTTTTCGGCCTCTGGCCGACCAACGGATACGATTTCAAAAAGTCGAAGGGCATGCGGGACGGTAAGTTCCTGGGCCTCGTCATCGACATCGAGAACCAAGCCGACAAAACTCCCGCCCGCGTGAAAGCGTGGTGCGATCAGCTCCGTAAAGAGCTGGGACTCTAGGCTTTAGGTCTTTCGCGGACGAGGGCTTATTATTTTCGCATTTCCCTTTAGAGGAGATCCACCATGTCCACCCCTGTCGCCGTGAAACCGAAAAAAAGCTGGCCGAAGAAGCTCGGCATTGCCGCCGGAGTCTTTTTTGGGCTCCTGCTGCTAGCGATGATCGTGGTTCCCCTGGTGGTAGACGTGGACTCCTACCGGCCCCAAATCGTGCAGACCGCAAACGAGAAGATCAACGGCAAGCTCGAGATGGGAAAGCTGACGCTGTCTCTTTGGGGCCAGATTAAAGTCGTGGTCGATGGTTTCTCGCTCACCGACTCCGCCGGAAGAAAAGTCGTCGCCGCGAAAGACGTCTACTTCCATCTGCCTTTTCTCTCCATTTTCTCCGGCTCCCCGGTGCTCACTTTCAAGATGAGTCACCCCGAGGTGAACGTCGTGAAAGACCGGGCCGGAAAGATGAACGTGATGACGCTCGTGAAAAAGGAGCCTCCCGGCTCGGTCCCGACGGCCGCTCCCGCGGCTTCCGGCGGCGGGCTGAAATCATTGCCGGGGGTCGTGACCTCGGCCCGGCTCGGCGTCGAGCTGAGTGACGCGAACCTCGCCTACACGGATCTCGCCACCGATCTGGTGAGCAAAGTGGAAAAGCTGAACGTGCAGGTGAAAGACATTTCGCTTTCTCGCACGATGAAAATCGCCGTGTGGGCCGATCTCGATACCCGCATGGGCAAGCTCCTCTCGGTGAAAGGCCCCTTTCGGCTGACCGGCGAAGTGGCGCCTACCTTTCAAGGCACCGAATTTCAGTCGGCGACTCTAGAGATGAACGCCGACGCGAACGGGGTCGCCATCTCGGCATCCGATCTCTTCATCAAGAAGGCGGGCCTTGCCACCAACGCGCAAGCGAAGCTGAAAGTGACGATGGACTCCGTCGTCATCGAGAGATTAGAAGCGAACTTTCACAACGCGAAGCTCACCGCGAAGGGCGGCATGTCCGGTCTTTCGAAAACCGAAGCGGATCCCACCTTCGACTTTCAATTTCAAAGTAACGACATCGCCTTTGGGCCGTGGACCGAGCTCGTGCCGATGCTGAAGGACTATCAGCTCGAAGGTTCGGCCCTCATGAAGGGCAATGCTTCGGGCACGGCGAAAAAGCCGGAGTACGCCATCGATCTCGCCGCCAAGAACGTGAAGGCCGCGGCGCCCATGCTCAAAGCCAAGCCTGAGTTCCAGGCGATGATGAAAATCGTCACCGATCAGGTAAAGCAGATGTCTCTCTCCATGAAAGCGCCGGGCAATCAGCTCGCGGTCAATGGTTCGGTGCTATCTTTCACGAGGCCGCATTTCGAAGTGGCCGTCACCTCCACGGGCCTGGATCTCGATCAGCTCATTGACTTGCCGAAGCCTGCCCCCAAGGGCAAGGACGCCGCTCCCGCGGCGCCCGCGAAGACCGCGGACGGCAAACCGGCGCCGGCGGCGGATTTCGACCAGATGGTCGATCCTTTACGCAAAAACGAAATCGCCGCGGCGGCTCGCGGCAACATCAAGTTCAATCTCCCGCTCCTGAAAATTCACGAGGTCGCCATGACCGAGATGAACGGCGTCATGACGATGAAAGATCTGGCCATTGCGCTCGATAAGTTCGCGGTGAAAATGTTCGGCGGCAGCATCCAAGCGACGTTTGGAACGCAGCTGAGACCCAAGACGCCCACCTATCGTTTCTCGACGAACGTCGCGAACCTGAGCCTGCAGAAAGCGGTCGAAAGCCAGTTTGCGTTCTTGAAGAACACTCTACTCGGCACGGCCGACTTCAAGATGGAAGGCACGGGCGCGAGCTTCAATCCGGAACCCGCGAAGCGCAACCTCGCGGCCAAGGGCAGCATGAAGGTCGCCAACGGTTCGTTTGCCACCGTCGACGTGGGTCGCCTGGCGGCGGACGCCTTGAACGGCTCCATCGCGAAAGCCGCCGAGAAGCTCGCGGCGCTCAAAGGCAAGAAGGTGAACCCGCCCGGCAATACGGAAGCGGCGTACGAGAGCATTTCCTCCGATTTCACCATCGCGGGCGGCAAGTTCAACGCGCCTAATTTCTCGGCTGTCTCCAAACCCGGTAAAGGCATCGATCTGAAAGGCTCGACGGTCGTCGACATCACCAACTACGGCCTAGACGCCAGCTGGGAAATCATCGACACCCACAATCTCACGCACGCGAGAGACATCTCGGTGACCGAGCAGGGCGTAATCGTGAACAACATCCTCGCCGAGAACGGTGGCATCGTGAAGTTCCCGGTGAAGGTGACCGGCACTTGCTTCGAGCCGAAGATAAACTACACGGCGGTTCCCGAGGCGCTCGCGAAAGTGGCGTTCAACAACGTCGCCCGCGCGGCCGGCGACAAAGTGAAGGCGGAAGCCTCCAAAGCCGTCGAGCAGCAGATCCAAAAGGCGGCCGGCAACGCCCCTCCCCAAGTCCAACAAGCCCTCAAAGGCCTTGGCAAAAAACTTTTCGGCAAATAGCCAAAAGGTGTGTGGATACTTTTAGCTAGGCAGCCGCCTCGCGAAAATACGCACGCGTTTTTTCAGCCGCTAAAAGTATCCACACACCTTTTAGCCGGCGATGGGTTGGGGGATGGCAATGGGGCGTCGGAGGGCGAGGGCCGCGCGCTGATAGGCCATGGCCCATTCGCGAGAGAGCTCGCCGGTCCAGGCGTCTTTGCGGGCGGAGGCGAGGGTGCGAAGCCAGGTTTCGCCGAGGGCCGCGAAGTGCACGTTTCTCACGCCGTTTTGGCGGAGCGAGCGGGCGTAAGGAGCCAGTTCCCGCGCGAGCTCGTCGGGATCTTCCAAGTGTTCGAGAATGAGGCGAAGGGCTTGGGCGGTCGCGCGCTCGAGATTTCCGGCGGCGAACGCGGGGAGCAGGCGCTTCATTTCGGGGTAAGTCTCAAACAGCAGACCATAGAAACGCGCGACGATCTCTTCCTCGGAAACTCCGAGCAACTTGAAAGAGTCCCGCACCAGTTTCGTGTTGATCGCCATCCTTCTTCTCCCCCTACTTTGTCGGCGGAAGCGAGGCTGGTCTTAAGGATTCTTAACAGGGCAAAGAACGCCTCAGCGATGGGCGAGGCTGTTAAATTGCCGCGTCGGGCGAGTGTCTTTGCGGAGCGCTGCGCCAAATTCTTCCAGATTGCCCGAATTTCTCAAGGAATCCCGCAACGCGATCAGGCTTTTGACCTGGTCTCGGTGATGGCTCGGCAGCGAGTCGAGGGTCGCTTTCGAAACTTTGACCAAGCCCGCCTCGGGTTGCGCCTTCAGCGCCATTTCAAAGGCGCGGTGTTCTTTTTCCCGGAGGCCCTGGCCGGGCTCTGCAGCGAGGGCGGCATAGGCTTCGCCGTAGCTCACCAAAAGCTCCGCCGTCTCGCGAGAGACCGCGAGGGCTTCCTTCGTGAAAATCTGATTGCCCCAGGCGCTTTCCTTGTCGCGGTTCTGCCAGCCCTCGATCTCACCCTTCAAGGCGACGAGCGCGCCTTTGGTGTTGGCCGTGAGCGAGTTGCGATTGGGGAGAAGGGTGCGCAACCGGGCGAGAAGCGACTTCTGATCGTCGCGCCATTTCGTGAGCGGTTCTTCCCACTGCGCTTTTTGCGCCTCGGTCTTCGGCAGTACTGAGTCGAGGCTCGCCGCGGGGACACCGCCAAACACGGTCGTGAAATCGATGACGGCAAGAGCGGGAAGTTCTTGAGAAGGGGACTCGACGGATTGAGGTGCCCGAGGTCTCGCGAGAGCGGAGCCGGGGTCGTTCGAATGAGAGGGAGGCACGGCCAAAGCCTCGCCTAGCGAGCCCGCCATCACTCCTACTACTGCCACCGTCCACATCCACAACATCCGCATCTTCATGAACTCGGTCCTTCCGTATTCAATAGAGAACTTTGCATCGGCCATGCCACTTTATCCAAGGCTAAGCGCGGCGGGCGGAATGTCCGTATTCCCGACGGAAATGCCCCGTGCCTTTTTGGAATACATCGGAGTTCGGCGAGCTTGAGAGGCATTGACTGGGTTTCAGGCGGTGCCTGCGGCGTCGTCGGCTACATTGCCGCTTCCACTTCCCTCTGCTAAACCTCGTCGATGGTTTCCTTTCCGCTCATAGGCGAGCTCGCGTCACTCGGCGCCGCCCTCGTTTGGTCCGCGTCCATGACGGGCTTTCGTCGGTACGGCACGGGCTTTCCGGCGAGAGAGACCAATCTTTTCAAGAACGGCGTGGCGGTCATCGGGCTCGCCCTGATGCTGCTCGTGATGGGAGCCGTCTGGCCCACGCGCTCCTCCACCTGGACGCTGCTCATCGTATCGGGGCTCATCGGCATCGCGCTCGGCGACACGGCATTTTTCGCCGCTCTCTCCCGGCTGAACACTCAAGTGACGGCCGTCGTCCAATGTTTGAGTCCGGTCACGGCCGCAGTGCTGGCGTGGATGTGGCTGGGCGAGTCGCTCAGGTGGAACGAGATCGCGGGCATCTCGGTCACCATGGCCGCCGTCGCGGGCGCCATCTGGCTGGGCGGGCATGCGAAGACCATTCGAAGGGAACATTGGCGCGCGGGCCTGGGCTTTGCCGTCTTGTCCGCGGTCTCAAACGGCGCGGGAATCGCGATTGCGAGAAGCGCATTTCAGGAAGTCGACGCGGTCCTGGGCACTTTCATCCGGGTGACGGCGGCGGTGATCGTGCTCGTCCCTATCGTACGGCTCAAGCGGCCGACTGGATTTAAGTATGCTCACGTGCTCCGGCCCTGGCGCCGTGGGTTTGGCCTTTTGCTGTCGGCCTTGGGAGGGTCGTTTCTGGGATTGCTCCTCATGTCGGTGGGAATCAAGTACGCGAAGGCGGGAGTGGCGGCGGCCTTAAGCCTCACTTATCCCATTTGGATTCTCCCGCTCTCGAGGATTTTTCTCGGCGAGAAATCGACGAAGCTCGGCATCGTCTTCATCTTGCTCGCCGTTTTCGGCGCGGCCCTGATGTTCTATCAGTGATTAAGGCTCGACGCCTTTATGCTCGGGCGCCGTGTTGGCGGGAAGGGCCGAAGTGGCTTGACCCGCGTCGGGCTGGACGGTGCCCGGATAGAACTGCAGCGAGAACTTTTTGATATTGGGAAAGTATTGCCGATAGGTTTTCGTGGACTCGTTGTGCATCCAAACGCAGGCCCGCGCTTCCGACGGAGGGAATTCCCACATTAGAACGTGCTCGGTGTCGCGGATGGGGTATTGGCTCGGGCGAGAGCGCTCTTTCCACTTCATCTTGCTCACGGGACCCTTGAAGCCGGTTTCCTGAAGGTAAACCTGGACGCCCGACTCGTAATCGGAGGCCCGCATTTGGCCTCCAAAGCCGTAGGTGAGCTCGTGGTGTTTTGCTCTAAAATCCTTGAGGGTCTTATGGGCGGCTTCGATGCTGGCTTCTTTTTCGGCGATTTCCGCGTCGATTTCCTTGCGGCCGGTACGGGGGATACCTCTTCTCTTTTCGTAGAGTTCATTGAGGGGCGCGACCCGGGAATTGTAAGCATCGAGCAATTTTTTGGACTCGACGAAAAGCTTGTCGTTTTCCTCGGCGAGGGCTTTGAGACGTTTGCTTTTCGCCTCGGGGAATTCCCCTTTGCCCATCGCGGCCAGCGCTTTTTCGAGGTAAAGCGTGGCGAGCTCTTTCACCTTTTCGATATTCGCGTTCAAGGCGTCCCCTTCGCCGTGGGGCTCGAACTCGAGATAGGGGCGTCCGTGGTCGGCTTCGTTGCAGAAATAGCCGGCGAGCTCGATGGGAGAAACTTCCCCGTTATGGTCCGTGTCGGTGCGATCGAACTTGTCGGGATCGCAGTAAAGCTCGGCCATGGCTTGAGTCGCCGGATCGAGGGTGCCCGGCCACTCACGGGCAATCTCGTTCGCCTGACAGATTCCGCCGACGCAATAGCCCTGGGTGTTGTCGCAAGCCGCTCCTGCGTGGCACGCGGAGATCCAATAAGCGGGCTGGGCGGAGCCGACTTTCAACACGCTCATCAAGTCTTCCGTCTTGAAGTTGTGGACCTTTTGCCGAGGCGTGCTGATGCGATGGGGCTCGCTCGTTTTTCCCATTTCCATGCCATGGCCGAGCACGAAGACGGGGGTGCCCGCGGGTAAAACTCCGTCTTTTATTTTCTCTTCGACTTTGGCTTTTGCCTCTTCGGGCAAAGCGTCGTCGGGTATGTCGATGAGAGTGAGGGGAGGCTTACAATCTTCTTTGAGCTTCTTCTTAAGTGCCTTGCAGGCGGGCCCGCGGTTGCCGTAACAGACGACGACCGCGTGACGGGTTTTCTCCTTCTTTTCGCCCATAACTTTCGGCTCGGCGTGAGCAAGACAGGTTACCAGCATCGATAGAAAGAGGATTCGCACGGTAGGCATGGAAACTAAATTATACCGGCATAACGGGGGTAGGCGGGAGAGGAAAAATCTCGGCGTGGGCTGGGACAAGAAGGCGAAAAAGATGAAGGACCTGGGCCGCGTGGTCATCTCCAAGAAGGAAGAAGACACGGGCGCTTTCAAGACGCCTGGCCTTCGTGAGACCACCAAGCACGCGCCTTACCGCCCCCACGCCCCTGAATTAGGCTGGGCTCGGCTATATTTACCGGGAATTTAACAAATCTTTAAGAAGCTAGGTTAAACCCTTCAGGCAAGACCTTGAAAGGGAGACCCATGGCCGGCGAGCCCAAGCACTCGAAAGTCAAAGTCCTCATCATTGAAGACGATCCCGATATCGTTGAGCTTCTCGAGTACAACCTCGAGAGGGACGGGTTTGAGACCGTCACCGCTCGCGACGGGGAAATCGGCATCCGGGAGGCCGAAAGGTGCCGCCCGGCGGTCATCCTCCTCGACTTGATGTTGCCGCGAGTGGACGGACTCGAAGTGTGCCGGTCCCTGCGCGGCCGGCCGAGTACCAAAGACATTCCCATCATCATGGTGACGGCCAAAGGCGAAGAGAGCGACATCGTGCTGGGACTCGGCATCGGTGCCGATGACTACGTGGTGAAGCCCTTCAGCCCCAAGACCATCAGCGCCCGCATTCGTGCGGTGCTTCGGCGCTCGACTATCCGTAGCCGAGATACCGAGGGAAGTCCCATCAGCGTTGGCACCATCTCCATAGATCCGGCCCGCTACGAAGTGACCGTCGAAGGCGAGCCGGTCTCCATGACCCGCGCCGAGTTCCGCCTCCTTTACACCTTGGCCTCTCACCGCGGCCGCGTGCTCACCCGGGACCAGTTACTCGATAAGGTAACCGGCGGGGAAAGCATCGTGATCGATCGCAATGTCGACGTGCATATCGGCGCCATCCGCCGTAAGCTCGGCGACCAAAGCGACTTGATCACCACCATCCGTGGTGTCGGGTACAAGATGAAGGACTAAGGGTTTTGTTCCATTCCCGATTTTACTGGAAGGTCTTTGCTAGCTACGTGGCTTTGGTGGGCGTGACGAGCTGCCTATTGGGCGGCCTCGCTTACCATCGTTTCCAGAAATCGCTTCATTCCTCCATCGAGCAGGATTTGCGCGGCCAGCTTCAGGCGCTCTCCGCCATGGGCCCGGAAGTTTTCCTAAATCCGTTGCGAGAAAATCTCGAGCTCAGGTTCAAGGAGCTGGGACGCCAAGCGCATTCGCGCATCACCGCCATCCTTCCCGACGGCACGGTGGTCATGGATACGGAAGCCGATCCGAAAACCATGGAGAACCACGCTTCCCGGCCGGAAGTGGCGGAAGCCATGAGAAGCGGCGCTTCGCTCATCCGCCGCCATAGCGCCACGCTCGGAAAAGACGAGCTCTATGCTTCTCAAGCCATTACCCGGGACGGGAAGGTCTTGGGCGTGCTGCGCGTGGCGATGCCCATCGAGGAAGAGCAGCTTCAGCTTTCCGAAATGACTCGCAATCTTTTGATGGGTGTTTTAATCAGCGTGCTCGCGGCCTTGGGGCTCGGCGCGTGGGTCGCTATTCGCATCACGAAGCCGTTGAACGAGATGCGGGCCGTGGCTGAAGGCATGCGGGTCGGCGAGTACCATCGCAAGGTGACTGCTTTGCCGAAAAACGAAATTGGGCTGCTGGGCGATACCTTGAATCGGCTTGGGTCCGAGCTGACGGTGAAGATCAGTAACCTCGCCCATGAAGAAGCCCAGCTCCGCGCGATTCTCTCCGGCATGGTCGAAGGGGTCATCGCCGTCGACAACGGAGACACGATTCTCTATCACAACGGCGCGGCCGCTCATCTTCTGGGCCGCGGCGCCGAGGGTGGTCTTTCCGGGAAAAAGATTTGGCAGTACCTGGAGCTTCGGAGTCTTCGCGAAGTCGTCGAGCTCGTGCGGCTACGCAAGCAATCGGTGGAACGGGAAATCCAGCTCACGCTCGAAGGCGGCGATAGGGTGCTCAACCTGCACGCCGCTCCCTTTGAAAGTTCGGTGTCGAACGGCGTCATCCTGGTCTTGGACGACATCACCGACCTGAGGCGGCTCGAGGGCGTGCGCCGGGATTTCGTCGCCAACGTGTCTCACGAGCTGAAGACGCCGCTCACGTCGATAAAAGGGTACGTGGAGACCCTTCTCGAAGGAGCGCTTCACGACGAGAAGTACAACACCCGCTTTCTCGAAAAGATTCACAAGCACGTGGGGCATCTTACCGATCTCGTGCAAGATCTCTTGGCGCTCGGCGAGATCGAGTCGGAGACGCGTAAGCTTCTCTTGGCGCCCGTCGATTTGAGCCAGACTGTCGACGAAGTCGTGAGCCGGTACGAGTTGGAGATCACCCGCAAGAAGCTCGTCTGCCGCAAGGAAGCTTCCTCGAACGTTCGCGTGATGGGGGAGAGTGGGGCGCTTTACCAAATCGCGAGCAATCTCGTTTCCAACGCCATCAAATACACGCCGGAGGGCGGAAGCGTTCTAGTGCGTTGCTATGAGAAGGATCGCTTCGGCTGTTTCGAAGTGGTCGATACCGGAGTCGGCATTCCCGAAAAGGATCTTCCCCGCATCTTCGAGCGCTTCTATCGGGTGGACAAAGCCCGGTCCCGGGATGTGGGCGGTACCGGTCTCGGACTTTCCATCGTAAAGCATTTAGTCAGCGCGATGAATGGAGAAATCCGTGTCGAGAGCCGTCTCGGAGGCGGCAGTAAATTCACCGTCCGCTTGCCCCTAAGTGCTGAGACTGCCTGATTTTCCCTTCCTTTAACCGGCCTTTTTAGAATCTTTACAATCCAACGGTACACCTACGCGGTATATAAACGCACGTTTTGCCGCAATGCACTAAAAGGAGTCCGCTTATGATACGTTTTGCGTTCCTCGCTCTCGCCTTGGCCGCGTTGGCCAATCAACCTGTTCGCGCCGCCGAATTGTCGGGCGCCATCCGAGTCGATGGTTCTTCCACGGTTTACCCCATCACCTCGGCCCTGGCGGAGGAGTTCGGAAAAGGATCCGATTCGAAGAACGTCCGCGTGACCGTCGGTAACTCCGGTACGGGTGGTGGCTTCAAGAAATGGTGCCTCGGTGAAACCGACATCAACGATGCCTCTCGGCCCATCTCCGAAAAAGAAGAAGCCTGCGCGAAAGAGCACGGTATCACCTACTTGAAGATCCCCGTCGCTTACGACGGCATCACGGTCATCGTCAGCCAAAAGAACAAGTTCTTGAAGCAAATCACTTTCGCGCAGCTCAAAAAGATTTGGGAGCCCGAGAGCACCGTGAAGAACTGGAACGATGTGGACGCGTCTTGGCCCAAGGAAGCCATCAAGCTCTTCGGCCCCACCACCGACCACGGTACCTTTGACTATTTCACCGAAGAAGTCGTCGGCAAGGCGCGCGCGAGCCGTTCCGATTACCTGGCCAGCAAGACCGAGATGATCGCGACCGGCGTGCAGAGCACCCAGTTCGCTCTAGGTTACGAAGGCTACGCGAACTTCTTGGAGAGCAAAGGCACGCTCACGGCGGTTCCCGTCGACAGCGGCAAGGGCGCCGTTGCGCCCAACGCCAAGACCATCGAGAACGGTACGTACCCCCTCTCTCGCCAGATCTTCATCTATGTGAGCAGCAAGGCCGCGACCCGTCCCGAAGTGCAGGCCTTCGTGCGCTTCTACTTGGCCAAGGCGCCGGAAATCGTCCAGCAGGTCGGTTACGTCGCCTTGAAAGCCGCGGATTACAAGAAGTCCTTGCAGGCGTTCGAAAAGCTCGCCAACGCGAAAGCCGAGTAACGGGCGAAAAGGACATAGCATCGTGGAATCATCAGCATTCGGAGAGGGCGGGCAAGGACTGGGAAGGCGGCGGCTGGAGTCCGTCATTCATCTCATTCTTTTCAGTTGTGCCTTCCTCTCCGTGCTGACCACGGCCGGGATCATCTGGGTTCTTTTCAGCGACGCTCTCGATTTTTTCAAGAATGTTTCCGTCTGGGACTTTACCTTCGGTACCCGCTGGGCGCCGATTCTTGAGCCGCAGAGTTTTGGAGTGTTGCCGCTCCTCTGGGGCACCTTGCAGATCGCCATTGGCTCCTCGCTCATCGCGATTCCGCTGGGCCTCGCCTGCGCGATCTTTCTCAGCGAGTACGCTTCCGATCGCACGCGGCTCATCGTAAAGCCGGTGCTGGAAATCCTCGCGGGCATTCCCACGGTGGTCTACGGGTACTTCGGCGTCACCACCGTCACTCCGTTTCTCGCGAAAATGTTCCCCTCCATCGAAGTGTTCAATGCGGCCAGTGCTTCCATCGTGGTGGGCATCATGGTGCTTCCCATGATCGCTTCCCTCGCGGACGATGCGCTGCGGGCGGTGCCGAAATCCCTGCGCTACGCAGGCTACGCACTTGGCGCGACCAAGGCCGAAGTTTCCTTGAGCATCGTGGTGCCGGGAGCACTTTCGGGAATCTTGGCGTCCTTCGTCCTCGCGGTCTCCCGCGCGGTCGGCGAGACCATGGCGGTGACTCTCGCCGCCGGCTCCAATCCCAGAATGTCTTTGAATTTTTTGGAGAGCATCCAGACCATGACGGGGTTTATGGTTCAGGTGAGCATGGGCGACGTCGCCGCCGGTTCCATTGAGTACCAAACGCTTTTCGCGGTCGGTCTCGCGCTTTTCGGAATGACGCTGATGATGAACCTTCTCTCTCACTGGGTTGTGAGACGGTTCTCTCAGTACCCACAGGTTTGATGGACGATAAAAGAGGAAAGCCCATGTCCGATGGATCCAAAGTAGAATTGACGTTGACCCCGAGAATTCTGTTCAAGGCTTTGCCGCAGCGTCCCCATGCGGCCCGCGAATCAGAGGTGGCGGTAACCGTGCCGGTGGTAAAACAAGAGAAAATCCAGCTGACTGCGACGAACGGGCAGTTCCGGCCTCGCTTGGGCTGGCGCCGTTTTAAGGCCCGAGTCTTCTCGTTGGTGGTAGCGGGTGCCGTGACCCTCGGCATCCTTTCGCTCTGTTTTCTAATGATGGAGGTCTTTCTCCAAGGCGGGGAATCGCTCAGCTGGTCCTTTCTAACGAGCTTTCCTTCTCGTTTCCCCGAGAAGGCCGGTCTTTACTCGGCGTTCGTCGGTACCCTTTGGTCGATGGCTCTCACTGCTCTCTTCTCCGTGCCTTTGGGCGTCGGGGCGGCGCTCTATCTCGAAGAGTACGTGAAGCGCGGTCGGCTATCGCAGTTCATCGAGATCAACATAGCGAACCTCGCGGGCGTGCCTTCGATCATCTACGGTCTTTTGGGACTGGTGGTCTTCGTGCGCTTGGCCTCACTCGGGCGTAGTGTCATCGCGGGCTCCTTGACCCTGACGCTGCTCATTTTGCCGGTCATCATCGTTGCGTCTCGCGAAGCGCTGCGAGGCGTTCCGACTGCCATCCGCCAAGCGGCATATGCCTTGGGCGCGACTAAATGGCAAACCCTCTGGGCGCACGTTCTGCCGGCCGCGACTCCCGGCATTCTGACGGGAGTCATTCTCTCTCTGTCCCGCGCCATGGGAGAGACGGCGCCTCTCATCGTCATCGGAGCGGTCGCCTACGTGGCCTTCCTTCCGGACGGCCTGACCTCGGCTTTCACCGTGCTCCCCATTCAGATTTACGATTGGACGTCTCGTCCGCAGGAGTCTTTTCACGCGCTGGCCGCCGGCGGCATCCTCGTCTTGCTTGTGGTGCTGCTCTCCATGAACGCAGTCGCGATTGTGATTCGTAACCGGTATCAAAGGAAGTTTCGATGGTAACCGATAACGCCGCCTTCAAGTTCGAGAACCCCGTGCTCGCGACACGGAACTTAAGCATCCGGTACGGAGCCCGGCCCGCGGTGAAGGACGTGACGCTGGACATTCCGGCGCACGCCATTACGGCTATCATCGGGCCGTCGGGTTGCGGGAAGAGCACTTTCCTGCGCACCTTCAACCGCATGAATGATTTTATCGACGGTGTCGGCATCGACGGCGACGTGCTCTTTCAGGGCCGTGATATTTTCGCCAAGGGCCTCGATCCGGTGGAAGTGCGCCGTCGCATCGGCATGGTTTTCCAGAAGCCGAACCCGTTTCCGGGCTCCATTTACAAGAACGTGTCTTGGGGACCGCAGATCAACGGCTACAAGGGCAATCTCGATGAGCTCGTCGAGCGGTGCCTGACCAAGGCCGCCCTTTGGAACGAAGTGAAGGACAAGCTCAACGAGAGCGGTCTCGCGCTCTCTGGCGGCCAGCAGCAGCGCCTTTGCATCGCGCGGGCCATCGCTATGGATCCGGAAGTGATTTTGTTCGACGAGCCTTGCTCGGCGCTCGATCCGGCTTCCACCGCTAAAATCGAAGAGCTCATCTTGGAGCTCAAGGAGCGCTACACCATTGTCATCGTCACGCACAACATGCAGCAGGCGGCGCGCCTTTCGGACTACACCGCCTTTTTCTGTCAGGGGTTTTTGGTGGAATTTGGGGCCACTAAGGACATTTTCACGGCACCGAAAAAGCGCGAGACGGAAGACTACGTAACCGGCCGATTCGGGTGAAGAGGGGATAAATGTCGAAGCACTTACATCACAGCATGGACGAGCTCAAAAAGAACGTTCTCATGCTGGGGAGCCTGGTCGAAGAGTCAATCGAGAGCGGCGCGAAGGCCTTGCGAGAGCAGGATGCCCGGCTCGGCGCCATGGTCGCGGCCGACGATGACGCCATCGACGATATGGAGCTACTCATCGAAGATGAGTGCCTGAAGCTTCTCGCTCTCTATCAGCCTGTGGCCGAAGACCTGCGATTTTTGTGCGCGGTCATGAAGATCAATAACGATCTGGAACGTCTAGGGGACCTCGCGGCGAGTATGGCTCGCCGGGGCGGCCGCATCGGCCAGTTACTTCCGCTGGAATTGGTCGAACAGTTCGATACGATGGCTCGCGAAGTGATCCGCATGCTCCGCAACGTGCTGCAAGCGTTCGTCGAGCGCGATCCGGGCGCGGCTCGGCTCGTCGTCAAGTACGACGACACGGTCGACGTCCTTCATCGCAATATGATCGAAAAAGTCATCGCCTTCATGAAGCTGAACCCTTTGCACGTGGAAGCGGGCGTGCATTTGGTGTGGGTGTCGAGAAACCTCGAGCGCATCGCCGATCACATCACCAACATCGCCGAAGACATTGTGTACATGGTCGAGGGGGAGACGATTCGGCATCGGTTGCGAGGCCCGCGCGCGGAGGGACCGCCGTCCAGCCCCAAATCGAAAGTGCTGACGCTCAAATCACCGGAACGATAATTACCAGTGGGAGAGCTCCCAGGGATCGGAGGGCTCGCCCTTCCGGCTGCGGACCCGAAAGCACGCTGAAATTTCTTCCGGAATGCGCCGAGGGGTGCCCCGTTTCAAGTCGACGAAAGCCCAAATGGTTTCACCGCGCGCGATTTTTTGCGGCACCGGCTCCAGGCGCCAGACTTCGTAGCGGCGCAGGCTTCTCGCAGGGCTCATGTCCTCGACCCAAGTGCGGACCTTCAAACTATCTCCGACGTTTGCTTGGCTTAGGTACGCCACGTGATGAGAGCGCACCATGAAGGCTGCGCCGAAGGCGACGTAACGCTCGAGGGGCCAGCCTTGGGCGGCGGAATGAGCGATGGCCGCGGTCTGCAACCAGTCCACGAAGGCGACGTTACTCGCGTGACCCAGGCCATCGGCTTCGGCCGCGGTCACCGTGTGAGTCCATTCGAAGTACATGCGCCCAAAGTCGGGCGGCGGCGGCGCTCTGTCAAGGCGCCGAGGCCAGCGAGCGGGCGAGGGGCCAGGGGTAAGGCGACGGGAGACTCATCTGGCGAGGTTCAAAGCTGACTCGCACGGGAAGAGGGATGTCCCTTTTACCGACGCGGACCACGAGCTGAAGGGTGTCGTTTCTCGGAGGCAGGGAATAGGGAATCGCTCTGCCGCGGAAGTTCCAGGTGATGGGTGACGGGCTCCACTGGGACTCTCCAACGGCGAGCTGGGGGGCGAGAGGGAAAGGTTTTCCTCCCAGCGTCAGCCACACCTTGGAATATTTCTCCTTCGCCAGGAAATGAAAGCCTTCTTTCCACCGCAGCCGGCCGACGGGAAGCGTAAGCTCGTTTTTCGCGAGGGGAATGAAAACGCCCATGAAATCGTTGTGGCGATGGATGTGCCCTATCGGAAAGCGAGCGCGCGTTCCGGGCGTCGCCACTACGAGCTCCGCGAGGAGATCTTTTTTGAGGGGAGTCGCGAGCTCCAGATAACGGAAAGGATCCAGCGCAACGAGCGAGACCGGCGCCGTTCGCGGGAGCCTCTCGGGCGGGTCTAACGTGCCTAAGTGGGAGTCGCCGCCGAAGATATGCCACCGCTTATCCGCTTCCGGCCAGGGCGTCCCATTGCCATAGAGGGGGGCCAGCTCACCTTTCAGGAGGGAAACCGAGAACGATTTATCTCCCATCAAATAGTGAAAGAGCTCTTTGGCCCGTGCCTGATTTCCCAAGGAGGAAAGATGCACGGCGGAGCTACGGTACACTTTAGGCAGTGGCTCGAGCTGACTTTCGAAGAAGGGAATATTAAAATGCCGTAGCCGTGCCTCAAGGTCTGGCATGCCTTGCCTCGGAAAATAGACGCTCAGATGCGCGGCTTCCTGGTTCCAGCGCACAAGAAGTCGCCTCACCACTTCTTCCGCCTCCTGTTTCGGATCGGGCCGGTAGTAGAAGGGATTGGTCACCAGATCGGGAAAGAATTTCTTCAAGAGCGGCGGGACGCGCGTGTCGTAGCGGAAATAGTTCCACCGAGGCACGAGGGAATGATAGATGGCTTCGGCCTCGCTCGGCGTCTCGCCGATGGGGCGAACGGCTCTCAAGCCGTTTCCGCTCAAGACGAATCGTCCGTGCATGCCGCCGTTGCCTTGAAAGTGTGTCTCGCGATCGCGGTAGATCTGAGGGAGCATGACCACCACGTGATCGAGCTCCATGCGTTTTCCGATAGCTTGCCAAAGCAGATAAGAATATTGCAGGGACGCGCTGCCAAATCCGAACCCCAAAACTTCCACGTTGGTATGACCGCTCGCTTTGAGCAGCTCTTGCAGATGCGTGGGGACGTCTTCCGACTGACCCACTTCGGAAGTGGTCGCGACGGAAGGGCCGAAGATTCCGATGCGAATGCGCCCCGCGGGTTTGGGCGTTTGGCGGCGCGTGTAACTTACTCGTCCGCCGGCGTAAGGCGTATGCGCGGCCCCGAGCCAGACGACTCGGTCCGGATCGATTTTTGGCAGGATAATGGTTGGCGACTGCCCGACGGCAGTTAGCAACATCATCCCTAATAGGAGCCAAGCGCGCATTCGATCTCCCGCCGACTCGTGCCCATCTTGGGGTCGGCCTCAACTCTACTTATCGGCGTTGCGTTATTATTCTTTAGGCGAGGGTGGTCGACTCGCCGATCGGAGGGGACTGTGCTAAGAGGTTGAGGTGGGTAAACCCTCGGAAATCTTGGTAGTAGGCGGCGGTCTGGTGGGCTCGCTCCTAGCCGTGTATCTCAGGCGGCGGGGATTCGGAGTCGAAGTCCGGGAACGCCGCGCCGATCCTCGTTTGGCCAAGGTCGACGAAGGCCGCAGCATCAACCTCGTGGTCACCTCCCGCGGCATCGCGGGGCTCGAGCGCGTGGGACTCTGGGAACCGGTGAAGGCGATGTCGGTTACCGTGCGCGGGCGCAGCCTGCACGCGGCCGATGGGACGCGCGCGTTTCAGCCGTATGGGCGCGACGATTCCGAAGTAAACTATTCCGTCTCTCGCGGAGAACTAAATCGTTTCTTGGTGGAGACCGCGGAAAAGGAGGGCGCGCGCTTCTTGTTCTCGCAACGTTTCGCCGGACGAAGAGACGGGCTCTGGCGTTTTGAGACCCCGCAAGGGGACGCTTATTCGAGTCATCCGACTATCATCGGAACCGACGGCGCGGGCTCCCAGGTCCGCGCCGAGATGGAGCGCACCGGAGTGTGCGGCGCCGTCCAGGACATTCTCGAGTACGGGTACAAAGAATTTTTCATCGCCGCGGGTAAAGGCGGCGCGTATCAGCTCGACGCTTCCGCGCTCCATATCTGGCCCCGCGGAAATTTCATGATGATGGCGCTCCCGAACCGCGCGGGAAGCTTTACCGTGACGCTCTATCTTCCCAACGAAGGCACCGTGAGTTTCGCGAGTCTCGCCGCTCCGGGCGCCATGACGAAGTTTTTCGAAAAGCAGTTCCCGGACGCGCTTAACCTCGTCGATGACCTCGAGGGCACTAACGCGAAAAATCCCGTGGGCACGCTATTGACGGTACGCTGCGATCGGTGGCACCGGGGCGGAGATACGTTGCTCCTGGGAGACGCCGCGCACGCCATCGTTCCCTTCTTCGGACAAGGCATGAACTCCGGCTTCGAGGATCTCCTGATCCTCGACGATTACGTGAAGCTCTGGGGCCCGGATTGGGGCTCGGTCTTTCCGGAAGTGTTCGCCAAGCGTAAGCCTAATACGGACGCCATCGCCGACATGGCTTTGCAGAATTTCGTCGAGATGCGGGACAAGGTCGGAGACAAAGCTTTTCTGCTGCGCAAGGCAGTCGAAGCGGGTCTCGAAAAGCGGTTCCCGGCGAAGTACCGCACCCGGTACGCGCTCGTGGCTTATAGCCTCGTGCCCTACGCGGAAGCGCTGGAAGCGGGTAAGATTCAAGAATCTGTTTTGGAAGAGCTCTGTCGCGGCCTGAGCTCCGCGGATGCGGTCGATTGGGCGAAAGCGGAACGGCTCATCGACGAGCGGCTCGTGCCTTTTTGGAAGGCGCGAGCCATCACGTGGAACTGAAAAGGACGACCGATGCCTAAAAAGCCTCTTTATTACGGCGACTATTTGCACCTCGATACCTTGCTCGGGACCCAAAAGCCGGAGAGCACGCGACTCGGCGCGCCCGTGCATGATGAGATGCTCTTCATCATCACCCACCAGGTGTACGAGCTCTGGTTCCGGCAAATCCTCCATGAGCTCGACTCCTGCCGCGAGATTTTAGCCGGTCAGCAGCTGGCCGATCAGCAGATGTCGGTACTCGTTTCTCGGCTTCACCGGGTGACGGAAATTCAGCGGGTGCTGGTGGACCAGATCAATATCCTGGAAACCATGTCGCCCATGGATTTCCTCGAGTTCCGGGACACGCTTTCGCCGGCGTCCGGCTTTCAGAGCTTTCAGTTTCGCCTCGTCGAAAATCGTTTGGGCTTGAAGGTGCGCAACGAGTACACGGCGGGCGGGTACCAGACTCGCTTGAGCGAAGCGCACCAAAAGACGGTCTCGCTCGCCGAGAAAGAGCCGTCCCTGTTTGAGCTCATCGACAAGTGGCTCGCGCGGACGCCTTTTTTGAGAAATGACGAGTTCAAGTTCTGGGAGTCCTACCGGGGCGCGGTCGAAGGCGTGCTCGCTCACGACGAAGCTTACATAAAAGGCGACCAAGAGCTCAGCCCCGCGGAGCGGGACTCGCAATTAAAGAAAGTCGCGGCGACCCGCGTGAACTTCCAGGCGCTCTTCGATCAAAAGAAGTATGACGAGCTACTCAATAAGGGCGAGCGGCGTCTGAGCTTGGAGAGCACGCAAGCGGCGCTCCTCATCATGCTCTACCGCGAGCAGCCGGTATTTCAGCATCCGTACCGGCTCTTGTCGTTACTCATCGATATCGATGAAGGCTTTACCCAGTGGCGGTCCCGGCATTCGCAACTTGTGTTTCGGATGATTGGCACCAAGATTGGAACCGGCGGATCCTCCGGCTTTGATTACCTGAGACAGACGGCGGAGAAGCACAAGATTTTCTCCGATCTCGCCAATCTCTCTTCGTTTCTCATTCCGCGCTCGGTATTGCCGGAGCTTCCGGAACGGTTTCGTAAGTTGTTGGGCTTTTCTTATACGGACGCGTGACGAGCTACTTGAGCTCGTTGAAGCTGCGGATGTGGACCGAAGGCTTGCGTTGGAGGACGGGCTCCGACGCCGTGGACCCGATGGCCGGCTCGCTGATGACGCCTCTTTCTCGGGGCGCGAGGGGCTGAGAAACCGCGGTGGCTACCGGTGCGCTCGCTTCGGCGGCCGCTTCCACGGCGGAGTTCGTGTTGGCGACGAAGCTGTTTTTGAAAACATCGCGATCCTGGCAGGCCGCGCAGGCAAAAGCCTGAGCGGAAACCAGAGTCGAGACCAGCGTTATGAGAGCCAAGCGAAACATCGTACTCAAAGAGAAGTACAAGTCCCGGGCCAGATTCCCAGGCTCGCCGTTTCCGCCCAGATTGACGTTTCTTAGGGCGTATTCCCCCCGAATACCCTCGACCCAAGCCTGTACACCCCCTGTCCAACCCCAAAAGGTGTCTGGATACTTTTAGCCATCGCGGCGGGACGGGGGGCGGGGAGAGGGTTATGATTCGGGCCGTGCGGATTCTCATCGATATGGTTCACCCGGCGCATGTGCACTTTTTCAGGCCACTGCTGGCGCGTTTGAAGGAGCGGGGGCACGAGCTTTTCGTGACCTCGCGGGACAAGGACTGCACCCTAGATCTTCTCGACGCGTTTCGCATTTCGCATTTGCCGCTCACCAGGGCGGCGAAATCGAAATGGGGACTTGCGCGTGAGATGGTCTTGCGGGACGCGCGGCTCATCGGCGCAATGAAACGTTTTAAGCCGGATCTCGTGCTGGGCAAAGAAGCGGCGTGTGCGCATCAAGCGGCCTGGCTGCTCGGCGTTCCGTCCCTTGCGGTCGATGACACCGACGATGCGAGCTGGCAGCGAAGGTTGTCGCTTCCTTTCGCCACTCGCGTTGCCGCCGATCCTGCGGCTCGTGTCTCTCGCTCGCACCTGCCCGTCCCCGGCGTGAGCGCGCTCACCTATCTGCATCCGCGGCGCTTCAGCCCTCCGACCGAAGTGAGCGATTCGATTTTGGTGCGGCTGGTGCGGTGGGAATCGAGTCACGATTTGGGAGAGGGTGGCTTCGCAGAAAAAAGCCTGACCACGCTCGTGAAGGGGCTCTCCCGTTTTGGAATGGTAAAAATTTCTTCTGAAAGACGGCTTCCCGAAAAGCTTCGTCCTTATCTAATCGAGATCGCGCCGGAGCAATTGCATCAATGGATGGCGAGCTGCCGGCTCTACGTGGGAGAGAGCGCCACCATGGCCGCCGAATGCGCGGTATTGGGCGTGCCAGCGATTTACTGCAGCACGCGTGAGCTTTGGTACACGCGGCTTCTCGAACAGCGCGGACTTTTGAGCCACGTGCGCAGCACGAAGCTCGCTCTGAAGGCGGCGGCTATTTGGGCCGGCATGCCTCGCGCGGAGCTACGTTCGCGCCGGGACGCCTATCTGGCCGAAGTCGGAGATCCGGTCGAGCGCTGGGTCCAGATCATAGAGTCAAACCGCCGCTCCAAAGCTGGATCACATTGATCCAAATCCCATTGATCCGGCACGCTCCCGCGTGGCATTTTAGTTAAATGCTCCTCGAACTAAATGACTACCGCGTCTTCCTATCGGAAGAGCTGGCCCGCCGCACCAAGGCGCACCCGCGGTACTCCCAGCGCGCCTTCGCCCGGGACTTGAGAATCAGCGCGGGGGAACTATCCGAAGTGCTTCAGAAAAAGCGTCGGCTCAGTGTGCGCTCGGCGTTGAAGGTCGCCCGCTACCTGTCTCTAAATACCACTGAAACGAAGCACCTTTTGTTCCTGGTTCAGCTGGACGGCGCCGCCGATTCCCGGGAAGCCCTCGAGCGCGGTCCCTGGCAATCCATGGCGCCGGACGCAAGCGCCGGGCTCGATCGGTTTCGCCTGGTCTCCGACTGGACCTGCTTTGCGATTTTGAACCTTTCCGAATGCGACAATTTTCGTCCTCTGGAAAGCTGGATGGCCAAGCGCCTCGGCATTTCCGCGTCCCAAACGAGAGTGGCCCTAGGCCGTCTCGAAAAAGTGGGCCTCGCGAAACGCGCCCAAGGACGCTGGCATTTTCCGAAAGGCGACATCGCCGCGCCTGAAGGCGTGCCTTCGGAATCCATCCGCGCTTATCACGGACAAATCTTGGAGAGAGCGGCCCGTGCCTTGGAGCTGCAGCCTGTACACGAGAGAGAATTCGCGGGCGTCGGTTTCGCGGTGGATCCCAAACAGCTTCCCGCCATGAAGCGTGACGTAAGTCATTTTCTCGATGAGATGATCGCGAAATATGCGAAGGGCAAGAACCGCACGGAAGTATATCAATTGGAAATGGCTTTGTTTCGGCTGACCGAAGGAGACTCGAATGCGAACTAAGGGAATGTGGTTGTTAGCGTTGCTGATGTCCTGGAGTACGCTCGGGGCGACGAAGGTAGGTAACGGCGATGACGGCGCGGATCTCGAAGCCGGCACGCCGGTCACCGAAGGGCCGATTCTCGAGGCGCGGGACGCGGCCGTGAAAAAGCTCGAGTCCTTGAACGTACGCGGCATTCCAGGCCTCGGGCAACTCGCGCCCGAGGCGGCAAGCGCGAAGCTCGTCATGGCGAAAGAAGACGTTGAAGCGCGCGTGCAGGAAGACCAGGGTGCCTTTCACGTGAACTTTCAGGGCAAAGTCTACGCCCGCACTTTTGCGGAGACTCACGCGGCGACTCGCTTTTTCCCCGCCGCCTTGAAGCTCGATAAAGAGCAGCTCACGGCGCTCCATATTCACGAAGCACTCCACCGCGCGTTGCCCGAGAGCGTGCGCGAAAACGAGAGCACCGTCGCGGCCATTACGCTTTCGATGACATCCCCCGAGGCAAATCACGACCGCGTTCGCCACACGGTTGCTTCCCTCGTGCCCGAAACGGTCATCGCCAAAGACGCGAAGCCCGTGGAAATCGATCATTTCAAGACGCCCTCGCAAGTCGGCTATCGTTACACTTTGTTTCAGTCGGGAAACACGCCGTCGCAGTATCCGATTCAGTCGATGCACTCGGTGGTGAGCGAGCTTTATCCTTTTGGTGGCTTGAACGCGCCCTTCGGTATGGGCATCGAAGGCTCTCTGGTGAAAGACGCTAAGGGCAGTCACATGGGCCCGCTCGGGCTATCGGCGCGACTTAGAGCATGGACCGTGCGGGACTTCGCCGTGGGGTTCTGGGCCGAGGCGAGCCTTAATACGCTTTCCGCCGACGAGCTCAAAAATTCTCCTTTCGGACGCGATGTTTTCTCGGTGGGAATCTCGTTCAAAAAAGAGCTGACCCGCTTTTACGTCGAGAATCGGGTTGGTATCAGTTTCGCGGGCGCCGCCGCGCAAAACGTGGGGCTCGTGGCCTATAAGTATGACTACGGTCACGTATGGGATGTGAACCTACGCGCGGGAACGACCCTATGGAAAATCGACCTTGGAGCCTACGTCGATCTTAAATTGGCCGACCACTTGCGAGTGTCGGGTGGCGCCTTCAATTACGATAGCGGCCGGTACCGGATCCTTTCGGGAGGTCCGGAGATCGCTTTTCGCACCGAGGACGTGGTTTTCTCCGTCTTCGGCCGGTTTCTTCTCGATTCCACCAAGGGGGCGAGCTTCGATTACTTAGGCAACCTCCTCGGCGCCGGCGTGGCTCAGGGTGGCGTAGGCGCGAGCCTGGGGGTCTTCTTCTAATGCGCGCTTTTCTCGCCTTGCCTCTGTTGGCACTTCTCTCCGGCTGCGGGTATCCGTACTTGGGAGGAACAACCGCTCCCTCCGTGTCCCAAACGTTTTCGCTCGACGCCGTGAAACAAATTTCTCCGGACATCGTCGGCGGAGACACGCCGTCCGCGTACGGACAAGCCGCTTATGACTTGGCGAGTGAAGCGCGGCTGCTTTTTCGCTACGAAAGTTTCAGTACGCACGTGAGCAACGTGAATCTAGAAAATAACAAGCGGGTCCTCGTGCAGGTAACCGTGGAAAGCGACCCCTCCGAGGCGCGCACTCGCTTGAAGCTCTGTCCGCTCGTTTCGGATTGGATGATGCTGGCGACTTGGACTCTCGCGCACCCGTTCGGACTCGGCGGGCAGTGGAAGAGCCCCGGAGCGGATTATGATGGCTCCGCCTGCGAGTCCGCTCAGCCCGTACCGGTCACTCCCGACCTGGATTACAAGCCCGAGCGGCTTTTCTTCGACATGACCCAGTGGTTTGTCGACTATGCGCGAGGACGCAACGTGAATTACGGCTGGGTGCTCAAGGCGTCGGGCACCGTGCGTGTCGTGGGGGATACTTCGGCTAGTAACTCCCCGCGGGTCTACTTCGAAAAATACCTCACTTATTAAGGGGTCTTAACCCGTCCGGGAAAGATCTGTTCCATTTCGGGCAATCGGGCTAGAGTTTCTCCTTTTCGCGAGGAGAAGCCAATGAGCCCTAAAACGTTTCGCTCCTCGAAATTTAATCACTGCCGTGGTGCGGCGGGCTCAAGCGAGAGCCCACTAGGAGCTAGTAAGCCAAGTGCAGTGGACGGAGTTTGAAACCGAACGCGAGCTGGGTCGAGGCGCCACCGCGCGGGTTTGGCTCGCGCGCCGGCTATCCGATGGCACGCCGCTCTGTCTCAAAGTCTTCCATCCCGGGCTCGGCGAAGCGGCGGAGCGCCGGATTTTGCGGGAAGCGGAATTCTCGGCAAGCCTCATTCATCCGAACATCGTGCGGGTGCTTGGCGCGGTGGCGGGCGGAGACACGGCGGTGCTCGCCTTGGAGCTTCTGGATGGAGGCAATCTAGAAGCCCACCAGGCGACTCTGCCCTACGTGCTTCCCGAAGTTTCCGTCGCCATTGTTGCCGAAGTGTTGAAAGCGCTCGAGTTCGCGCATTCTCTCGGCGTCATTCATCGCGACCTCAAGCCCGGCAACGTGCTCTTGGATAAACTCGGGCGGGTCGCGGTAGCGGACTTTGGCCTTGCCCATGTGGTGGGTAACGAGATGACGGCGTCCATGGGACTTTTGGGATCAGTCGATTATCTTTCTCCCGAGCAGGTTTCCGGAGAAGCGGCTAGAGCCTCTTCCGATCTTTTTTCCGTCGCGGCCCTTCTCTATTTTCTCGTGACGGGAACCCGGCCGTTCACGCGTTTGAGCGCGGCGGCCACCATGGCGGCCATCCGTACCGAAGCCCCTGAACCGCCTCAAAAAAGAAATCCAAAGATCAGCCCCGAGCTTTCCCGGATTCTCTTGAAGGGTCTCGACAAAGATCCCGAGCGGCGTTTTAAAGATGCGGTCGAATTTAGGGGGGCGTTGCAGGGCTATCTCGGCGATTTGCGTTTGCTACCGTTCCCGCTGGCCGAGTGGCAGAAAGATCCGGCGGGCCGTACGATGGCGAGTCTCGAAGCCGCCGCGGAAGCGCTCATCCAGCGGGCCGAAGTCCAGCTGGTGCGCGCGGAGTGGGGCCCGTTTTTGGAGACCTTGAGCCATCTTTCGCTGAAGGCGCCCAGTACGCCGGCGCTCGCTCGGCTCACCGAGAGTTACCGCAAGGCGAAGCGGAGCCGCCGAAGGGCCGCGATCTTTTTCTGGACGGGATCGGTCGCGGGGCTGGCACTTCTCGTGTGGGGACTTTGGCCAGAGCGCAAGCTGCTCAAGCCCGTCCCTCCCGCGGCGGTGGCGGCGCCTGACGCGCTTCCCAAGGTCGCAAAGCCAAAGGTCGGACGCGTTCAGTTCAAAGTTCCGGATTCAGTGACGGTTTTCTGGGACGGTCACAAGATAGATCCGAAGCTAGGCCTTCTGGAAGAAAAACTAGGGGAGCACTGGCTTCTCATGGAAAGAGAAGGCTTTGCCCCCATTCGGAGCAAAGTACGGGTGAGGGCGGAAAAACCGACCGTCATCCAAGTCGATTGAAGGAAAGTGTATGTGGCTTCATGTAAGCGGCGGCTCCGATGAGCGTTTAGATAAACCCGTGACGACCGTTGGGCTCGGGGTCGGTTGCGATCTCGATTTAGGCGCCGGGGAGCCCGCGGCGTGGTTCTCGCTTCGGCGGTCGGGCGAAACTTTCGAAGTCCTTACCGGAGAGGAAGCGGTTCGGGTGAATGGAAAGCGCGTGTTCGGAAGCCGCCTCCTCGACGACGGCGATCGGCTCGAGTCGGGCAGCCGAAGTTTTATATTCTTGAAGCAGCTCGCGCGCGCGGTAAACGGCCGAGAGGTGCTGGCGAGTAAATGTTTGGAGCTACTTTCGTCTCTCGCCGCAAGTCTCGAGCGCGGTGCCGAGGTCGTTCTCGAAGATACGCTCGCGGCGCTCGTCGAGCTCGCCGGCGCTGAGTCGGGTCATTTAGTCGTCGAGAACGAGCGCAGCGGGGGCTGGGCCATTGCGGCCAGCGTCGGCGGGGAGGGAGCTGCCGGAAAAAAGGAGCTGCTTTCCAATACGGTTCTCAGAGAAGCGATCGCCTGCCGCAAGGCCGTGCACGTGGAGAGTCTCGTCGGCCATCCTTGGGCCGCCAATGCCTCGCTTCTCGGCGCGCGCATCTTTTCGCTCGCCTGCTTGCCGCTCTTCGTGTCGGGCCGGTGTTTCGGTTGCGTCTATCTCTACACGCGAACCCCGGGCCGCTCCATTCAGCGCGAGTGCCTGGACGATCTCGCGGTGCTTGCGACTCAAGCGGCTTTGTTGCTCGCGTCCGAGAGCCGCGCGGGACGTGCAAAAAGTAAAAGCCCCGCGGAACCTCGTTTGTCCTATTCGGAAGGCCCGATGCGGATGCTCGAAGAGCGGCTTGCCAAGCTTGCCCCTTCCGAGCTCACTCTTCTCGTTCTGGGTGAGACCGGGACGGGCAAGGAGCTCGTGGCCTGCGCCATTCATGGCAGAAGCCGCCGAGCGGCAGGACCTTTCGTGGCCGTCAACTGCGGCGCTTTGCCGCCGACCCTCATTGAATCGGTCCTGTTCGGTTACCAGAAAGGCGCTTTCACAGGTGCCGACCGCGACACGAAGGGCAAGTTCGCGGCAGCTGACGGAGGAACGCTTTTTCTAGACGAGATCGGGGACTTGCCGCTCGAGCTTCAGGTGAAGCTTTTGCGCGTGCTTCAAGAGCGGCAGATCGAGCCGCTCGGTGCGACGCGATCGGTTGCGGTGGACATACGCGTCGTCTCGGCGACTCATCGCGATTTGCAAGTGCTGGTGCGGGAAGGAAAGTTTCGCGAGGATCTCTTTTATCGATTGGGCGGAGCGACTCTCGAGCTTCCACCGCTACGGGAACGTCCGGGGGATATTTTGCCTCTCGCCCAAGCCTTTCTCGAGCGCACTCACTCGGGCCTCGCTTTGTCGGAAGCCGCTTGTGAAAGGCTTCTCGCTCACCGCTGGCCCGGAAACGTGCGCGAGCTAGAGCAAGTCGTTGCCCGGGCCGCGGCTCTTGCGTCCGGCACTCTCATTGCGGCTGACGACCTGGAGCTTCGCGATACCGACGCTTCGGCTTCAGGGGAATTGCGAGAGGCAAGAGGCATCCACAGTTTTGAAATGGTGCAACGAGCGCTCGCTCGTCTCGGGGGGAGCCGCGCCAGAGCGGCCTCCGCCCTCGGCATCTCGGAACGAACGCTTTATCGCATCCTTGCTTCTGACGGGAGTGGCAGTGGCGTCTGACAAATTTGTCGGTCGCGGTGCTTCCCGCAAGGCTAATGCGCCCGGCACGGCTGTTGCACAAGGGGTCGGCAATCAAACGGAGGCTTTTCATGCGATTGCTTAAAGCAAAACGCCGGCTTCCCTGGCCCGCCCTTATGGTTTTGTTCCTTTTGGGTGCGTTGGGAATGTCGGTCGCCGGCTACAGTGAAACTTATAATTTCTATTTCGAGAAAAAGAAGACCGAGGGCAAAGACGAGGAAGAGGCGGCCCCCGTCGTGCCACCACCCGCTCAAGTGCCGACTCCGATCGTCATCAACAATAACAATACGAACAACGTGGGCACTCCCGCCGCGGTGACGACGAATAACAACGCCGGCGTCGCCTCGGCGCCGGTCGGCGCTCCCGCGTCGCTGCCGACCCTGGTCTCGCCAGCGCCGGCCCCGGTGGGGGAAACGTCGATCGTGACGGCGGCTTTCTCTCGCCCGCCGGAGCGATCCCCTTGGCGAATGTCTCTAACCGGGATGGCATTTTTTCAGGAGTACCCCAAGTCCTATCTGTCCAATGGCGAAAAGAAGTCCTCTACGGCATTCGATCCGACGTGGGGTGGATTGCTCTCCGTGGGTTATAACTTCAGCCGATTCTTCGCCGTCAATCTCTATGGCGGTTTAAGAGTCGCTGATGTCGACACGAAAAGAGTCCACACCCATCTTGGCGCGGATCTCGAGTTCATGCCCTTCCGAATTCCGGTGTCCGAGCGCCACGATATCTTTGAGCTTGGTTTCCTCTTGGGAGGCAGTACCGCCTTGGCGGCTAAGAATAAGAATACGCTGACGACGTTCGACTCCGCTGGGAAATCGGTTCAGATTTCCTCGGGAGAGTCTGATAACTGGGGCAGGCTCCATGTGGGCGTGCGAGTGAACATCAACATCGTGCCGGAATTCGGCATCACGACTTCGGCTCGCGGCAATTTAGGCTCCGTCCTCATTGAGGGCGGAATCGTCGCGCGGCTCTAAAAAGGAAAGATTATCAATGAAACACATTTCATTTTTGATGGCACTTTTGGCTCTTCTGATGCTCGGCGGATGCCGGTTCGATCCCGATGGACTTCTTGGTAACGATCCGGCGGTGAAAGAAACCGAAGTACTAAGTTCCTACGACCGCGAAGAGCTCTGCAAGCAAAAGAACGTTGGCTTCGTAGTGGCGAAGGAGGTCGAGAAGTGCGTCTCTCCTTCCGACCCGGCCTTGATTGCGCGCTTCGATTCGTATGCACCAGATACGATCCGTATCGAGCTGGAAAAAATGTCGGACGGCACCTTTCCCAAGATTAACCGCCTTCAATACAAGAAAACGATTCCCTGGGCCTCCTCGATCCCTTCGGAAAAGCCTCGGGACTTAACCTGCAAAATCGTCGAGTCACCCAGCGCGGTCCGGAACTATGATTGCCGGCTGGAAGGTCTAACCAAAAATTCGCATGGAAATGACTTCATTTTCGATTCGATGGAGCTCGGCCATGAGACCTGCGGCTCGACCGCGCTCTACAAGGCAAATTTCCTGTTCGATTTTTGCGAAAGTCAGGTCGATATGTCCTATACGCGCGTCGAGGTCTTCTTCAAGAGGGAGAAGCTTCCCGAGATCGATCCCTACGAAGCGCCTAAGCCCTGAAATTAAGCAGGGCCGGCCCTCGCGAGAGGACCGGCCCTTTAGATTGAGCTCGTTTGGCTTACTTAAGCTTCAGCTTGAGTTTCTTCTCGTTCGTGAGATCGCCCGAGTGGAACTTGCTGCCGGCGTAGCGAACCTTATACGTGATGATTAGGTTCTTCTTGGCCGGAACGCCAGTGACCAGGTCCACGAAGCTGGTGACGCTGGAGTTTTTAGAGAGCGGCTTCTCGAAGCTGCCGAGATCGGTAACGGCATGGAACCAGCCGTTGTCGACGACGACCTTAACCGTCACGAACTTGTCTTCGACATTGGCGAGATCGGCGTCGAAGCCGGCGTCCGCGATGTTTACCGAGAGATTCGAGCCCGCGACCGAAGCCGTGAGGTTCAAGTCGTTGGTGGCGCGGACCTGCTTGCGGGTGCCCTGAAGCTCGATGACGGTGACGCCATTCTGCTCGGTTTTTCGCTGCGTGTACGCGTTGTAGTATGAGTTGACGTAGATCGTGTCGTCGACGCCGTCGAAAGAAATCGAGATGGATTCCTTTTCGTTGGCGAGAAGAGGAGCGTCCACGATGCGGACGTCGAACTGTCGGGTCTCGTTGTGGTGCAGCTGCTTCACCGGAACCGTGACCCAGCCCCAGACCGTCTTGTAGCCGCACTGGCCTTCGGTGAGGTAACCGAGGTTCGTCATGTTCTCTTTCTTGAACGTGACCAAAACTTCGTAAGAGAAGCCGGTGTTGTAGCGATCGTCCGCGTCCTGGATGCGGCTCTTGAACTCGCTCCAAGAACGGGGCTTGTTCGAGAAGGTGCCGTCGTCGATGAGGCGCTTCGCCGTGGAGACTCCCACCCCTTTGATGGCGGCGGCGAGGCGAGAGGGCTTCTCGGCTTTCGGAACGTTGAAAAACTCTTTCCAATCCCCTTTCGTACCGTCGCCCTGTTGATCGCCTTCGCAATCCCAGACCTGCTCGGCCACGAATTTCTTTTCCGTGGTAATGCGGTAAATGGACGAAGTGAGGCCGAACGCCTGACGGGCTTCTCCCTTGAGATCCTTACCGGTGCGCTCCAAATGTTTCGTGACCGTGGTGCCTTCGAAGCTTGCGCCTAGCGCGAGACTGGAGACGAACGCCGTCACCGCCGTAAATCTGACTAACCAAGAAACGTTACGCATGAAATCCTCCGCGTGATGAAAACCAACTATTGGTGCGAGGAATATGCTCCGGCCTAAAATGACATGGCAAGGCGAATAGGTAAGAAGGTGATAACGGAGGGTAACTTTTGGAACAAAAAAAAGAGGCGAGCCCCGAAGGTCCCGCCTCTTTCTAAAGAAAACTAACTATTCGCCCGGAAGTTTCAGCAGCTCGATCTCGAAGTGGATCTTCTTGCCAGCGAGGGGGTGATTGCCGTCGATGGTGACTTTCTCGCCCATGGCGGTCACCCGGAACGGAATTTCCTCATCCATGGTCTTCATGACCACTTCGTCGCCCAGCTGAATGCCCGGCTCGACCTGATTCTTCTCGATTTGAAACACGAGGCTTTCGTCGCGCACGCCGTACCCGTTGTCGGGCTCCAGCGAAACGTCGCGCTTCTCGCCGACTTTCATTCCCACCATGGCTTTTTCCACGCCCGGAATGATGCTGCCGTCGCCCAGCTCGAACTCGAGCGGGTCGCCGTCGTACGTCGAGACGAAAATAGTCTTATCTTCCAGTCGGCCGACCAAGTGGACTTCCACCTTCGAGCCGTCGGTTACAGTCTTCATGGGTCCCCCTCCCGATTTGACTATGCCAAACTTAAATTTTGCCGAAAAACTTGTAAACTTTTAGGCCGGGCGCGCGAATCCCGGTTTATTGAGGCGCTCGCGGCTCAAGATCAGGCCGTGGGTCAGGTCGTAAGGCGACATGCCGATGGTGACCTTATCGCCGACGATGATGCTGATCCGAAATTTCCGAAGCCGTCCCGAAAGCTTGGCGAGCACTTCTTTGCCGTTGCCTAGCTTGATGGCGAAGAGCCCGCCCGACTTGATGTCGGACACTACACCGGGAAGCTGAATTAGATCCTCTCGGCTCATAGGCCTCTCCTCACCAAAAATAAAACCGGCCCACCGGAATAAGGTCCTCGGTAGACCGTACTTCTTTTCATTCGCAGAAAACGTCTTTGGAACCAAAAAAGACTCTAGCAGAAGGCATGCCAAAATGGGACCTAAAAACGCCACATTACGGGAAACCGGGGATAGGAGGAAGGGCGGCCTCAGGCAGCCTGGGAGGGGCTCTGGCCGGGGCGCTCGATCGATGAATCCGGGTAAAAAATCGCATTCGTATCGGGGGTTTCGGTCCGCATCCAGCGATCCCAGAACGTGAAATAGAGGCCGTAGTTTCCGCGAAAGCGGGCGTGGTGGAGGCTGTGGTGGGTGGCATTGATGATCTGCCGCCCGAAGGAAGAGGTCTCAAATCGCCTCGGGTACATCTCATACCCCAAGTGATTGATGACCCCGAGGACGGTCATCCCCATGAGGAAAACGAGCAGAACGGCGAGGTGGGTCGGCACGAGCCAGACCAGCCCGGGGAGGACGATTGCCTGAATGAGGGCTTCCCACGGATGAAAAGAGAACGCGGCCCAAGGGGTGGGGTTGTGCGATTCGTGGTGAACGAGATGCACGCGCCGAAATAGCGCCGGGTGATGGATCCAGCGGTGAGTCCAATAAAAATACGTTTCGTGAAGGAGCATTAGACACGGAAGACTCAAGAGGAGCCACGCCCAGCCGTACTCGTCCGGTTTCAAGTAGATCCGCAAATAACCTAAGTTCCAGGCGTGGAGAAGGACCGCGCCCGACACCGCGAAAATCGCGGAGGTCACGAGTGACCACCCGATCTCTTTTTGCATCCTTTCCTTCGGCGCGTTTTGCGCGCGCAGCTTTCTCGCCGAGGGAACCCCGCGCTTATAGAAGAGCCAGTAGAAGGCGCCCGCGAAGCAAAAATAGCGAGCCGTCAGGATGGTGAAAAGCACCATCGTGGTCTCCAGAAAGCCGGGCAGCTCGAATGGCAAAGGCGAAGGCATACGTTTTACTTATCGGCATAAAAGCCCGGCGAGTGCAGCGGGGGCAACGCGAGGCGTCTATTTTGCGAGGTACCCTTTGAGCTGAACGTAGACCCGGCTTCCCGCTTGAAAAGCCCCGAACTGACTGCGCGCCCCTCCGAGGAGCAAGTCGGTACCGAACATGAGCTCGAACTGCTGGGAGGTCGGAATGGTGTACTGCAAACGCGAAAGCGTACTGCCGTCGTGTATCGCCCAGCTCACAATCGCGTCCAAGCTTTGTTCGCGGTAAATCGGCGCTTTCACATTGGCCGAGAGGAGCTCGCGGTTTTTCGGTGTCGTGGAGGCCGCGTTCCAATGCGGAATGCCTTGGTAGGCGAACTGAATCGCCACGCGCCAGGGAAGCCAGCCCGTGTACTCCGCTTCGGAGGCGACGGTGACTTCGTCTCCCGTGTAAAAGGAGAGGCCCGTCGAATCGAACTTCTGAAACGCCTTGCCTTTCGTAAATAGGCTCTCCCAGCGCACCAGCCAGCTCGAATAATCCTTGGTGAAGGTGAGCCCGAGGGAGCCCACTCGACTATGGCTCGCGATGAGATCGAGCCCCGCCGGGCCGGGCGCGGAAGTGTAAACGGGCTGCCTGTCGAAATAAGTGAAGAAGAAGAAGCCGAGATCGTACCCCTGAAGTAGGGTCGTCATCCTTACGCCCACCTCTCCATCCCCAATGGAGAATTTGCCTTGGGGATTATCGATGAGCCGGACAGGCGTGGTCGGGAAGAGATTTTTCCAGGGCGAAAAATCCCCGTCCACTCCCGGAACGAGATTGAAGAACGGCTTCGGCGCGAAAAGAAATTGGATGGACGCGCCTTTGAGAAAAAACACCGTGTTCAGCATCGGCATCATGAGCCGCTGAGCGGTGAGATCTCTCAAGCCGAAGTCGCGCAGGTCTTTGGGATTGATTAGGTCGGCGTAATAAAAACCGAAGGCCTCGCCCCAGACCACTTGCTGATTGCCCAGTTTGACGAGGAGCCGCCGGGTTTTCGCCTGAAGATAAAAATCGCGGAGTCTCAGCTCCGCGGACTCGTCGTGACGGACTTGCGGGCCGTAGCGGTTGTCATTGACGGCGAACGCCCCTTCGGCGTAAGCGCGAAGGCCAACCACCGCCATCCAGTCGGGATCGAACGTGAGTGTCTGCTCGGCATCGAGAATGTGGCGGTGAGAGGCGAGATCCCGCGGCGCTTTCGCGTGATAGGCAAGGCGTGACTCGGCCGTGATCTTGTAGCTCGTCGAAAAGCCCCATCTTGCCTGGGCCGAGGCCGAAGCCAGGGCGGCGGCGAGCGAGAGACTACGGCAGAGATTCTTTGTTGAAGAAGCTGTCATCCAGCTTCTCCCGCTGGTAGTTGCTGTATCTGAGGTTGGAGCCCCGGCTCGTCTGCACTGCATCCTTGATCACCACGCGCGAGAGAATTTCCCGATCGAGCGCCTTCATGGGCATCGAGAACTCACCGGTCTTGAGAAGCTTGCCCGAGAGCGCGAAGAAGCCCGCGCGGAAAGGGCGATAGGTCGCCGGATCTACGAGCAGCTCGATGCGGCGGTAGGTGACATCGGGACGTTTCGCCGCGAGATTCAGTTTCAGGTAGCTCTTCCCGTCGACCGTCGCCATGCCTTTTTTCGAAGCTTTGTAGTCGACGTGGAAGCGGACGCGGGCGATGTCGCCGTTACTGACTTCGCCGGTCAAGCGCTGCTGAAAGCTCACGCGGGTCGGGCGCTTGATGCTGGGAAGATAGAGCCAAAGATCGTTGTCCCGCATGAGGAGCTTTCTGCCTTTTAAGCGCTCGGGCGCGGTGGTCTCGATGCGGGCCAGGTGATCGCCCTTGGCGAAAACCCGGTACTCGGTCTCGCGCACGACAGATTTGTCCTCCACGTCTTCGACGGTGACCGTGAAGGAGAAGTCGCCGCCCGGCGTGCGCATATCGTCCACCCGGCGGAGGATTTCATCCGCGTCCGGCCTCGCGGTGGGCGGTTTAGCGGCAAATGAAGTTGATGCGACGAGACAAAGCGCGAGAATCCATTTCATCCAGATAGTTTAACCGTACCTTTACGGAGCGCTAACCGCGCTCCGTCATACGCTTTAGAACCACGCGGAGAGGGGCGGGAGGTCCGGCTTGTGGACCATGAGGAAGAAGATGATCAAGAGGGGTGCGAAGCCCAGGAAGTTGATGATCATCCGCCGCCACAGGAGCTTCTTCAGCTCCGCCGGTAAGACTTCGCTCCCTTTGGGCATCTCCGCGAAGAGGCGCTTCACCTTATGCTGATTGGGAATGTCCGCCACGATCCACACGAGCCCCGAGAGCAGGAAGAGGAGAAACGCCAGAGAAAGCCAGCCCATGCTCCAGACGCCTCCCAGAATAGTGCCAAGCATGATGCCCGACATCACCGAAAAGATGATGAGCGGCGCTGTGAAGACGGCGTCGAGCCAAAGTACGGTGCGGTAAGTGTGCTCGACGATAATCGGGTTATCAGAGGTGAGACTTCTCAGCTCCCAGAGGGTGCCGATGACGGTGTTCGCAAAGAAAAGCGTCACGCACAAGATGTGAACGAACTTCACGTGCAAGTAGAGCTCGGGCCGCTCCAGCATGGACGTAAACGCGCGGGGGAAAAGAAGGCCGGCGAGCAGTAAGAACGCCATCAAACCGACATTAAAAATGAGAATCCGGCTCGTCTTCATCGGTTCAAGGCATCCACCAGATACGCGATATCGCCGCGGTGATAGTAAACCTTATCGGGGGCGCGGCTAAAGAACGGTCCCTTTACGCGGACGTCTTTCAAGGCCGACCCTTCGATGGCGTGAAATCTCGCCGAGGTAAAACGGCTGTTGGTATTCACGAGATCGAAGGTTTTTCCTTCATTGAAGAAGGAGATGTCGTTGAAAGCGAGATAGTCGTCGGAAAGCCGAATCGTCGCCGTCATATCACTCAAGGGCTGATTGAGGGTAAAGCCCTCAAAGGCGATCTCGAGCTTGTCGCGGCCAAGCTCATACTTCAGCGGTACGAGCTTTCCGCACCCATAAATGAAAATCACCATCCGCTCGGCCATTTCACAGATTCGCCCGACGAGGCTCGGCTTTTCGTCCAAGGACACCAAGGGTGAGCCACTGAAAACGAGAATGCCTTTTCGGCCTTTCGGATCGGTCACGAAGGTATTTATCTCGCACCGGGCGCGGCGGATGTGAGCGAGCTCGGACTTCGGGTACTTGATGAGGTACAGGTTGTAGCTCACCCAAAACTCCGGAACGCAATCCTCGTCGGTAAAACGGACTTTTTGGGGCATGAAGCCAGGGGGCAAGCACTCGCGAACGGCGTCCGCCTCCTCGGGAGAGAGCTTGAAGTTCACGAAGAGGGGATCGGTCGTCTCCAGGGCGAAAAACGTCTTGAGCCCCAGGCCGAGCTCCATGAACTTGAAGATGAGACGTTTCAAGAAAAACATCTTCATCCCATCTTGAGGGCGAGCTTATATAGCCGGCCGAAGAGCGGAATCACCCCGATGGACTCCATGGGGTCGTAGTACTCGCGCTGGTAGATGACTTTTCCGTTCTCGACCTGGGCGTGCACGAGGCCATGGATGGTCATCTCGAACCAGGTGAAACGGATCTTCAGGCTAATGGTCCATTTCCAGACGACGAGCTCCGGCGAGTCGACGAGGAGAGCGAAGTGAAACTTGTCGTTGGCGGCGCGCGGCACGTACTTCGCGAGCATCTTCAAGACTTCCGCCCGGCCATGCCTCTCGTGCACGGGGTCCACGTAATGGACGTCGTCGGCCAGCACTTCGCCCATCAACGCGACGTACTCGTCGAAACGGCGCGCGGGCAGAAGGACTTTGGAAACGTACTCGACCCGCTTGCCTACGGTATCGACATGGTGCGGAAAACTCATCCGCCCAACTTAGACGACATTTCTCCGGAGGGCATCCGAGATTTCGAGCCGGGCGGCTCGCCAGGCGGAAATCAGGGCCGCGGCGGTCGCCGCGAAGAGGGACAGAGCCGTAGCGCCCAGGAAAGCGGCCAGAAAGAGGTCCACGTGCACGACGATGAAAGTCGTCGCCCCCGGCATGACGATCTTTATCCCCAAGGCGTTCAAGGTCGCGGCGAGGGCCGCGCCGAAGACGAGCCCAATCAGAGAGCCGAGAGCGCCCAGGATGAAGCCTTCCCGCAAGAATTGCCGGATGACGCTGCCTTGGGTTTCTCCCAAGGCGCGGATCGTTCCGATTTCGCCCGTGCGCTCGAAGACCGACATGCCGATGGTATTTGAGATCGCGCAAAGGGTGAGCACGCCGATGATGAGCGCGATGAGCAAGTTCTGCACGCGCAAGAAACCGGAAATCTGATTGTAGAGTTTCGCGACGTCGGTCCAGAGCTTCAGCTGCACGCCCGGATGTTCGGCCGCGAGCTTCGCCTGGAAGGCCCCGCCGATGGAGGCGGTAAGCGGGGTCGCGTGGAGGCCGACCAAGATTTGCTCGACGTCCGTGGTGTCTAGAAGCGCCTGGGTCGAGGACAGCGGCAAGTGAAACGTGAGATCGTCCACTTCGGCGATGCCCGTCTGGAAGAGCCCCGCCACTTCGACGTCTTGGGCGTTGATGACGCCGTCAAACGTGTTGGCGATGAGGGTCAGAGAATCTCCGGTCTTTGCGCCGATGCGCTTCGCGAGTCCCTTCCCCAGAATAACCTGGAAGGGGGCGTCGACGGTGAGGCCGTGGCCTTCGGTGAAAATCAGGCCGTCCTGGCGATCCTTTTCAAGCGCCGGATCGAAGCTGATGCCGCGCGCGCTCACCGACTGATCCTTCGTGCTCACCAAACCGTAGAAGGAGAGCCGTCCCGCCGCATATTTCACCCCGGGAGTTGCGTTCAAGTCCGCGAGGATTTTCGGATAATCCTTCAAGAGGCCTTCTTTCGGCTTCTTGACTTCGCTTTCCCAAAATTTCGCGTTGGCGATTTGGAGATGCGACGTCTGGGTGCGGATGGTCGTTTCTCTTAAAGAATCGACGAGGTTTCTGGTAAAGCCCTCAAAAATGAGAATGGAAGTGACGCCGGAGGCGATCATGAAGAGGTTCAGGGCCGTGCGCCGGCGGTTTCTGAAAATATTGCGGAACGCGAGACTCCAAAGCAACTTCATGCGGCCTGCCTTTCGAGAGCGGAGGTTACGGAGCCGTCACAGAGACGGACGCCGTCGGTCGCGCGGGCGAGCACCAGGGGATCGTGGCTCGCGATGACGATGGTGAGGTTCTCGTGGGTGCGCAGGCCGTCTAAAAGCGTGAGAATCTCTTTGGTCGTCGCTTGGTCGAGGTTCGCGGTGGGCTCGTCGGCCAATATCACGCTCGGCTTTTTCACGAGCGCGCGCGCGATGGCGACTCGCTGGCGCTGTCCCCCGCTCATGTCGCCTGGCTTATGAGGCCCGAACTTTTCGAGGCCGACTTTGGTCAGCGCTTCCTGAGCGCGCGCCCGGCGTTCCGCGGCTCCCACACCCAAGAGAAGGAGCGGGTACTCCACGTTTTCCAGCGCGGTCAGCACCGGAAGCAAATTGAAAGTCTGAAAGATGAATCCGATGCGCTCGGCCCGAAGGCGGGCTTGGTCGCGCTGGTTGAGGGTGCCCAGCTCCTGACCGCCAATGAGCACGCGCCCCGAGGTGGGCCGATCGATGCCGCCCATCAGATTGAGCAGCGTACTCTTGCCGCTGCCGGAGCTTCCGGCGAGCGCGTAGAAGGACCCCGTGGTCACCGAGAGTGACACGTTCTTCACAGCGGTCACGGTCATCTTGTTTAAACGGTACTCTCGGCAAACGCCCTCGACACTAATCGGAGTGTTGCCCGGAAACGGAAGAATTTTGGCAGTCATACGCCTTACTTTTCGGCCGTTTGGCCGGAAAAGCTGAGGGAAAGAACGCTGTGTCAGAAGAAGCAGTGGCCGAGGCCGCGGTAGGTGGGGGCGCGGCCCACGAGAGTCCCGTTTCTGAGGAGGAGATAGTCGGGGAAACGCTCTGCAATTTCCCCGGCTTTGGCGGGGCGGCAAAACACGGGATCGCCGAGCGCGAGGCCATCTGCCGCCGGGCCTCGCAGCGGTGTTTGCACTTCACCGAAGCCTTCGAGCGAAAGGGGGGCGAGCTCCCCGGGGAGAAAGACGGACGGCTGTTTCTCGGGGCCCAACGCGCCGCTCGCGATGAAGCCGCCGCTCTGACAGGTAACGACGCCAGGCTCGGGACGGCGAGCGACCGGGAGCGCGAAGGCAAAGGCCGGCGTGGAGGCATTGCCTTCGAAGTAGTCGAAGATTTGCGACTGTAAAATCCCGGAGCCCACGGTGACTTCCGTCAAAACGGTTTCTTCGAGCGCGCCTTGAAAGGAGCCGGAGCCTCCGCCGTTAAAAAAATCTAGAACGGTTCCGCGGCTTTTGAGAAACGTGGCGATTTCCGCCCGCCGCCTTCGAATGCCTCTCCGAGAAAGAACTTTCATCGCCCGGCGAGCGAGATTGGAGACGGCCGCGCCCGGAACCCTATCGGGCACGCCGGCGACCTGCGCTTCGTACGCCATCACGCCGGTCAAGCGCACGCGGTCGCTCGCCAGAATCCGGTCGTGCAGGCGCGTGAAGCCCGCGAGATCCCGCACGGGAGAACGTTGCACGCCGATATGAAGCGAGCCAAACGCACGGAACGAAACATCGGCTTCGATACAGACGTTCAGGCGAGCGCCTTTCGAAACGGCTTGCAGCACCGTCTCGATTCTCTCAACGTGCTCCACCGAGTCGATGACGAGGCTCACTTTTCGTCCGCGAAGAGAAAGACTGTGAAGGGCCTCGATATCGACCGCTTGGGCGGAAGGGTAAGCGACCATCAAATCGTCGAAGCCGAGATCTCCAAGGAACGCGGCTTCTCGGGCCGAGTAACACATCAGGCCCTGAAACGTGGGCGAGCCCGCGGCCAGAATCACTCGCAAGAGATCCGGCACTCGCACGGATTTCGTGGCGAGCCGCACTTTCTTTCCGGCTTTCTGCGCCCAGTCCGCGAATCGTCGCGTATTGGCCTCGACCAGATCCAGGTCGACCACCATCGCGGGCAGTGGCTCGTCTTTAAGGAGGGCCTTCAGCCGACCGTAATCCCAGGCCTTGGGCTCATTCGCCATGATCGCTCCCGCATTTTTGCCCGTGAGAATCGAGCCGGAACGCTATCGGTAAGAGACTTAGGAAACGGCCCGGCCCTTCTTGAAAGAGGGCGAGGGTCAGCTCGCGAAAGAGCCGGTACTTTTCTCGCGTGTAAGGAAACCAATTCGCCTCGAACTTGCGATGGCTTTTGTCGAACAAAACGGATTTCTGATTGGTCATCTCTCGCAAGCCCGCCGCGCCTTTAGTGCGCCCGAAGCCGCTTGAGCCCACGCCGCCAAAGGGAAGGGCCGGATTGCCCTCGGTGAGCATGACGTTATTGACGGAGACGTTGCCCACTTTAAGGGCGGCGACCAGGCGATTCGCCCGCTTTGAATCTTTCGTCCAAACGCTCGCCGACAAGCCAAAGGGCGAGTCGTTCGCGAGGCCGACGACTTCCGCTTCTTTATCGAACGGGACGAGAGGCAGCACGGGACCGAACGTCTCCTGACGCAGCAGAGCACAGTCGTTCGGAACGTTTTCCAAAATCAAAGGCGGGATCGCTTTCGAGACCCCATCCCAGCTTTCTCCGGTGAGAAGGCGCGCCCCGCGAGCCTTGGCCTCGTCGATGTGCTTTTTGACGGTGGCGACTTGAAAATCGGTCGTCATGCGGCCGAGATCCACCGCGGTATCGCGGCCCGGTTTTTGGACGAGCTTCGCCGCCCGAGTCAGCAGGCGCTTCTTGAACTCCTCGAAGGCCGGGCGCTCCACGTACAGTCTCTCCACCGAAGTGCACGATTGACCGAGATTCGTGAGGCCTCCCCACAGGGCTCCCGCCGCGGCTCGATCGAGATCCGCGTCGGCGAAAACGATCATGGCGTCTTTGCCTCCAAGCTCGAGGGTCACCGGAATCAAAAGAGGCGCGGCCTGGGCCAGCACCTTTTTACCGGTGGCGACGCTGCCCGTAAAAACGATGCGTTCCGGCGCCGAGGCAATGAGGTGCGAGGCGGTCTGCCCGTCACCGTAGATAATCTGAATCCAGTTTGAGGCGATACCCGCTTGCACGAAGAGGCCTTCGAGAAGCCCTTCGAGCGGAGTCCATTCGGAGGGCTTGAAGACGACGCTATTGCCCGCGAGAAAAGCCGACATCATGGGTACGAGGCCCAGGTAGAAGGGATAGTTCCACGGAGAAATCACTAGGACGGTGCCGAGCGGATCGTAGCGAAGGCGCGAGCGCTTGCCGAAAAGCGCGATGGGAGTCCGGATCTTTTCCTCAGCGAGGATCTTCGGGCCTTCCCCTTCCAGAAAATGCAGATAGTCGAGTGTCGAGAAGATTTCCGAGACGAGAGCGTCGGTGCGCGGCTTTCCGGTGTCGTTTGAAATGCGCTCCACGATTTCATCGAGCCGGCCCAGAATGGCGCGCTTGAGATTGCCACAGCGTTGCGCTCGAGCCGCGAGCGTGAGGCCCGCAACTTCGGCTGCTGCACCCCGCGCGCGCTCTCGGATGTCTTGCGTGGGCGTCATGGAGCGGTCTCCCGTTGAATGTGCGTGTCCCAGCCGAGGCGCTTGCGAATGGCTGGGTCAGAGTAATAAAGCGTGTAGAGAAACCCCTTCACACCCAGATCGAGCTGTCTGAGGAGCGAGCCCACGGGATCGGGAAAGCGAGAGGCGTGGCCCGCGAGCCAAAAGAGCGCCGCGATGGCCCAACTGGGCAGCCAAGCAAAAAGCTCGGCGAGATCGACGAGCTTTTTGCGATCGCCCCCGGGTAAATAGGCGAGCATGCGATCGACTTCTCGAATGAGACCGCTTTGCGAGAAAGACGGAAGTCCTTCCGTTCCCGGCACGAGAAGATCGCCGGCTTTCTCCATTCCGCGTGTCGCTTTGGGAGTGAGGATCATTTGATTACCTCCGCGGCGGCCCGAAGGGACAAAGCTAAAATGGTGAGGGATGGGTTTAAGCCAGGGGCACTCGGAAAGACGGAGGAATCGGCGGAGTAGACGTGCTTTTCGCCGTGGAGTCTGAAGTCGGCGCCGACCACAGACGTTTTCGGATCTCTCCCCAGCGCGCATCCACCCATCAGATGAAGCCCGATGGTTACGCGGCCGGGGAGAATCTGCCGGGCGCCGGTCGACCGAAAAATGCGGGAGATGGCGTTCATGCCGGCGGCTCGCCTGCGCAAATCTTCCGCGTTCCAGTTTTTATCGACGACCGTAGCGCCTCCCGGGCCAACTCGAATCTGACCGGCGTTCGTGTCTCGCACGGCCACTTCGATGCACGCGAAATGGCGAAGGCGAGTCATCATCGTCTGATGGGCTTTGCCAGCTTGGGGCAAGAGCATCGCGAGGCCCACGGGCGGCGCGAAAACATTTTCGAGTTTGAAGCCTTGGCGGCGAAACCCCGGGTCATCGGATTTCATCGTCTGAAAAGATCCCCGAAAGGCATCGACGGGCTCGTCGTAGAGCGCGAGCACCATCTCTTGCGGGTGGGTGTAGAAGCCCGTGCCGGTCGCGGGAAGTTTATCCGCGTACCCCGACTGCAAGAGCAACTTGCTATTGCCGATGGCGCCGCCCGCAAGAATGAGTCTCCGGCCCGAAAAGTGGGCGAGCGTCCCGTCTTTCAAGCGGACGTGCACTTCGGCGCCGTCGTCATCGGAGCGCACGCCAAGCACTTCGGTTTCCGCGTAGAGCTCTAGTCCTGCTTCGAGCGCGTGCTTGAGCGTCGTGACGGGGGTGCTTTGCTTGCTGTCCAGCGGACAGCCTTGCAGGCACTCGATGCAATCGTTGCCTTCCTCGTTCTTACAATCCTTCTGAGCGCGGCGGAGGGCGGCCGCTTGATACCCGTTCCTGCGGAATCCCTCGTCGAAAATGCGCGCGTTCCGGTTTCGCTTTGAGCTTGGGATCGTTTGGAGCGAAAGCTGGGCTTCCGCTTTCTCGTACCAGGGGGCCATTTCGCGCGGAGAAAAGAGAGAGGTGCCAGAAAGAGCTTCCCACTCATCCAAAGCGAGAGCATCGAAGCGATCGGCCAGCGCCTGGTTGACGATGGTGCCGCCGCCGACGGCTTTGGGCCGGAGGAGACCGAGGTCGGCCCGCCGGTTCAACTCGATTCCGCCCGCCCAATAGAGCTGGCTACTCGCGTCGATTTCCTCGCGGGGGTAGGTGGCCGCGGTGAAATGCTTGCCCGCTTCAAACAGCGCGCATTTGAGGCCCGCGCGACAAAGCTCTTGAGCAAAGGCGGAGCCCGAAACCCCGGACCCCACGATAAGGGCATCATAGCGCACGCGCCTATTCTAACGCGCTAAAAGGTGTGTGGATACTTTTAGCTAGGCAATTGCCTTTTGGAAATCAAGAGCCAATAGGGCGCACGCGCCGTTATTTTGGCTAAAAGTATCCACACACCTTTTAGCCCCCCAAAAGGGCCCTGGATACTTTTAGCCAGCGCGGGCATGCCGCTTGCCCGTCTAAAAGTGTCCACACACTTTTTAGACGCTTAATGTGTCCAGACACCTTTTAGAAGTCGGCGAGGGTGATGTTGGCGAGATTGATCTTGTTGGCGAAGACGGAATAGCAGAGGTAGGCCGCGAGGCACTTGCGGTTCTCGAGCCACGGCGGTTCGTACAGCGGATTTTTGATGAAGCCAGTCGCGAAGAACGGCTCGAGCTGAACGATGTCGGCGAGAGTGAATCGCCCGGCGAAGAGATGCTCGGCGTAGTGAAACTTATTGGCTTGAATCGCCTTGCGCAAAAACGTGTGGGTGAAGATGAGGCCGCGCAGGTAGACGCAGTCCTTTGTAAACACCACGCCGCCCTTGGGATTGCCGCCGCGAAAAATGCGCGCGGCCGACTGGAAACTTTCGGTATCTTCCTGTCCCGCCGCGAGAAAGTACTTAAACACTTCGATGAAGTCGGCGCCGTCCAAAGCCATCTGAATCCCGTGAATGCGCAAGGCAATGCGCTCCAGACGGTTCAGGTCGATGGAAGAGGTGAAAAGCTCGGCGAAGGTGGCGATGCCTTCTTGAGTCGCCGTGGTGCGGGGCGATCCGAGCCCGAGACTTGGCAAATTTTCCTGCGCCATCCCGTTCAAGGCGGTCAGCATGTGGACGTAGCCTTCATGATGGACGAGCTGGGGCAAATCATGCGCGGAAAAGCAGGTCGCGTCTCTAAGGCGCACCCGCTTCGGGCCCGCCGCGGCTTTGGAGGCGAGCTTCGGATCGACGATAATCTCGATCTTGTGATGCTTAAAGAAGGGAACGAGCTCTTTTCTGAGAGTCTCCGCCGCTTGCTCCGCGGGGATGCAATATTCCCCGTCGTTTATCTTGTAGGCCGAGACAAAATCGCGCGTGCTCTCGATGAAGTAGTCGGCGGCTTGCAAGCTCGAGAGCTGATTGAGGCCGATGGCGTCGCTCGGTTTTCCGTAGAGCTCGATGGAGAGCTCGGTGAAAAGAGGCGTGCCCACGGCTCCGATGAGGCGCGCCGCCGTTACGTACGACTCGGCCGTCTGATAAATGTAGTTTCCGATGGGGTGGCGTTGATCCGCCTCCGCCATGATCGCTTTCAGCTCTTTGATGTTTTCCCGGTGATCGGGCGGGGTGTACTCCACCCGCGGAATCCTGGGCTTTCCGGCGCGCCAGGATTTCACGAAAGCGGTGCTGCGCTCCTCGTCCCACGAGAGCGTCGTCAGAATCTTGATGGGCTTTGCGGCCGCCACCAATTTGCGATCGAGCTCGGTGAAGCGGGCGAGTTGCTTGGCGGCTTTTTCTTTGGGAAGGGCGGAAGTCACTGTCTGCTCATTTTACGGGGCGCCGCCCCGCTTGGGACGTCAATGCGCGTCAGAGAGGGGCGGCGTTCGGCGGAACGTCTCCGCTTCCCTCATCGCCTTCGTCAAAAACTTCGGGCGGAATGGTCTCCATGTCCTCTCCCACGTCGGACGGGTACGTGACGGACGGCGCGGCCTCGAGCGGCTGACCCCAAGCGGGGAAAATCACGTGGAGGAAAACGCCTCCAAAAATGAGAATCACCGCGATTAACACTCCGATGAGCGTGTTGCGCTGCTGCTTAGAAAGTTTGGAAGCCGGGGGCGATTTGCCGTCGATCATGAAGGGGACAGCGTAGCCGAAGGGTCGGCGCTTGGAAAGTTCCCATCCCCGGGGGTAAACTCTTTGGCTGTGGCAACCAACGATCCCTTTTTCGTATCCCAGCCCGTCTCGGGCATTCCCATCCTGCTGAGCGTCCCTCATTGCGGGGTGGAGTTTCCCCCTGAAGTCGCGGCGAAGATTCGCCCGCGCTACGTGGAAAATCCCGAGGACACCGACTGGTTCGTGCACGACCTCTACAATTTCGCCACAGACATGGGAATTACCACGTTGCACGCCCGTTATAGCCGGTACGTGGTGGACCTGAACCGGGACCCGGAAGGGCAACCGCTCTATAAGGATGGTCGGCAAGAGACCGAGCTGATGCCCACCCGATCGTTCGCGGGCGAGCCGCTCTACGACGGCGCGGCACCGGACGCGGCCGAGCAGAAGCGGAGAGTCGCCGCTTACTATCGCCCCTACCATGACAAGCTCCGCGGGCTTCTCGCCGAGATGAAAAAGAAGTTCGGCGTGGTACTTTTGTACGACGCTCATTCCATCGTGCGTTTCGTGCCGACGATCCGGCCGACTCCGTTTCCGGATCTCATTTTGGGAGATCAGAGGGGCCGCACCGCGGACGCCCGGATCATTCAGACGGCGGTGGATAGCCTTCAAGCGGGCGGCCGCTATGAGCTTTCTCACAACGATCCCTTTCAGGGTGGCTACATCACGCGCCACTACGGCCAGCCTTTCGCGGGCGTGCATGCGTTGCAGCTCGAGATGTCTCAAGATGTTTACATGGAAGGCGGCAAGCTCGATACCAAGAAAGCGGAGCCGCTCCGCGCGGTGCTCAAGACGACGCTGGAGCGCCTCGCCGAAGGTATCCAGGGCTTTGGATCGAGGCGTGCGCGATGAAGCGTTTTCATTTCGAGGCCCTTTGGCAGGAGACGGGGTGGCTCGAGAAGGCCGTCGTTTCCGTCGACGAGCGCGGCAAGATCGCGAAGGTAGAGAGCGGGACGCCCGAGGGAGCGGAGAGTATCGCGGGCTGGGCCTTGCCCGGAATTCCCAACGCGCACTCGCACGCGTTTCAGTTTGCTCTCGCCGGCATGGCGGAGCACGTGCCGGAGGGCCGCAAGGACGATGATTTTTGGAGCTGGCGCCAGGTCATGTACGAGCTCGCGCTTTCCGTCGAGCCCGAGGGCGTGCAAGCCATTGCCGCTTATGCTTACAGTGAAATGGTGGCGCGGGGCTTTACCTCGGTGGCGGAATTTCACTATCTGCATCACCAGCCCGACGGACTTCCCTATGCGGATCCGACGGTGATGGCCGAAGCTCTGTGCCGGGCGGCCAATCAAGCGGGCATCAAGCTGACCCTCGTTCCCGTGCACTATCACTTCGGAGATTTTGGAAAACCGGCTTCGCCTCGTCAGCGCCGTTTTCTTTTTGAGAGTGCGGACGCTTATCTGAAGTTCGCCACCCTCTGCGCCGCGGTCGCGAAAAAGCACGGACAGACTAGCGGAGGCGGCGTTCATTCCTTGCGCGCGAGCTCGCCCGAGGAAACGAAAGCCATCTTCAAGGCGCTTCCCAAAGAGTGGCCCCGGCATTTGCATCTCGCCGAGCAAAAGAAGGAAGTCGACGCTTGCGTCGCCTCCCTCGGAAAGCGCCCCGTGACCTGGGCCTTGGAAAATTTGAGTCTCGACGAGCGTTTTCATCTCGTGCACGCGACTCACTCAGATGAGCGAGAGACGCGCGCGCTCGCGAAAAGCGGCGCGAACGTCGTGCTCTGCCCGACCACCGAGGGCAACCTCGGAGACGGCATTTTTCCGCTCGCGCTCTACCAACAGTGCGGAGGCCGCTTCTCCCTCGGCACGGACAGCCACGTAGGCATCGACCCGTGGGAAGAGTTACGTCTGCTGGAGTACGGGCAGCGCTTGACACTGCAGAAGAGAAATCCGCTTTGCCGGCCCGGCGAATCAAGCGGGGAAGGGCTGCTTAAAGCAGTCGTCGCTTCGGGCGCGCGCGCGATGGGCCGCGCCGGCAAAAAAGGTTTTGTCGTTGGCGACGCTTTCGATGCAGTGGTGATCGACGCTTCCGATCCGCTCAATGCGGCGCTGAGACCTAAGTTTCGGATCGACACCCGCGTTTTCGCGGGTGGGTCGGGCCCGCTCCTAGGCACGTTAATCGACGGTATATGGGTCGCTCGCGCCGGCCGCCATTTGCAGCGCGAAGCGCTCGCGACGGCGGCTCGTCTCGCGCTCGGCCACCGCCGCTAAATCAAACCCCAACCAAGTTGAGCTCGCTTGCGCGGGCAATGCCGCGCCACGCCTTCCAGAAGAGCTTGTCATGTAGTTAACCTAACTTAAGTTATACGACCATTTGTATTTCCCGACACCCGCGCCGAGTGTTCCAAACCACACAAAGGTACTCTCTTTAAAAAAACCCGAATTGACGATGCCAACTCGCGAGCCTACTTTTCTCCTCGTCACCCAGGGCTCGAGCGAATCTTGAGCGCTTAAATGACACGGAAACTTTTTTCCAAGGAGGCACTTCATGCGAACCCAGATCAGAGTAGGGCTGTTGGCCCTGTTTATTTCGGTATCAGCTTTTGCCGTCGACGCGCGCGTCGCGGGCGAGGCCAGTAACCAATTCGGCGTTCAACTTTTTAAATCGACCACGAAGCGGACGGCGAAGGGAAATAAATTTCTTTCGCCGCTCTCGGCGTACTTAGCGCTCTCGATGGCCTACAACGGCACCGAGGGAACTACCCAAGCCGAGATGGAAAAAGCGCTCGCGCTCACGGGCATGACCCGCGATGAAGCGAACGATGCCAATCGTCAGCTCATCGCCGCGCTCACCACGGGCCGCGACTTTGACTTGAGCGTCGCCAACTCCCTCTGGGCTCGTAACCAGTTCGTGATGAAGGACACCTTCTTGAATCCCGTGCGCACGAACTACGGCGCTCGCCTCGAGATGCTGGACTTCGATTTGCCCACCGCCTCGAAAACGATCAACGACTGGGTTAAGACCGCGACCCATAGCAAGATCGACTCCATCGTTCCGGACAAGCTCGATCCGCAGCTTCGCCTGGTGCTCATCAACGCGACCTACTTCGAAGCGAAGTGGACGGCCCCGTTTCAAAACTCGGGCACGTACAATGAGCCCTTCAAACGCCCTGACGGCACGCGCGTGATTGTCCCCACCATGCACAAAGCCATGGTGGGTAAGCACCTGAAGGCCAGAGAGTATGAGGCCATCGAGCTCCCGTACGGCAAATCGGCGGAAGCCTCGATGATCGTCGTGGTCCCCACGGACCTCGCGGCTTTCGAGACCGCGCTCTCGGCCAATCAATGGAAATACATCGCTACTCAGCTCACCGCCGCGCCGGCCGAGCTCGGAACGCTTGCGCTTCCGAAAGTGGAGATCACCTACGAGTCGAGCCTCGTCGATTCGCTCAAGCAACTCGGCATGGTTCGGGCCTTCGATCTGAAGAACGCTGAGTTTAAGCCGTTGAGCGACGAACAAGTCGGCATCTCCGATGTGCTTCAGAAAACCTACGTAAAGGTATTCGAAGAAGGCACCATCGCCGCGGCCGTCACGAGCGTCAGCGTCGGTGCGGCTTCGATTCCGCAGTACAAATTCCAAATGAAGGTGGATCGCCCGTATCTCTTCGGCATCCAGGACAAGAAAACCGGCACGCTCCTTTTCATGGGAACCGTGCAGGAGCCCGAAGGCGGCAAGCTTCCGCCTCCGCCGAAGCCTCGCCCTTAGTGGGTTAGCGTTCTCCAAGAGACCCCGGCGGGCGCCATTCAACGTTCAAGCTTAGCTTGAACGTTGAATGGGTACGGCCTGCCGGGGTCTCTTTTTTTGGGCGAGACAACTCGGATAAAACCGGCTAAAAAGTCGGGTAGTTACTGGGGCGTAGAAAAGCGGTAATTCACTGGATTTTGATTCCAGCATTCCCAGGTTCGAATCCTGGCGCCCCAATTTTTTAGTCACTCATGGTTCACGGCTCAACCTCCCGAAATTCCTGGAGATCGACCTCAGCGCTTTTGAAAGAAGAGCGAGTGGAAGTCCGATACGAGCCGAAGCCAAGTCAACGCCCGGGACACCGCGCTTTTCGAAATCTTCAGCTTGAAGGTTTCCACGGGCTTCGTCGGTTTCAATGTCTCGTGAGTCACGAGACCGTCTCTGGTTGTGAGAGTGAGAAGCGCGCTCTGTTTGCAGGGAAGCGAAAGCACCGTCGGCGTCAGCCCGCCCGACCAAACGCGGTTCACCCGCACTTGAGTGCCGGAAGGCGTGGTTTCGAGCTCCACCAAGCAGCGAGGCCCGGAGCCCGGCACTTGATATACGGGAAAACCTTTTCCGTTGGTTTGTTGCGGCCGCGCGGTGGCGGGTTTCGACAAGGGGCTTAGGTACGAGTGAAACGCCGTCATCCAAGCGCCGCCCAAAAATCCCAAGACGATCAAAACATAGAAGCTGCGAGAGACGGGCTGGCGGTCGGGCGCTGAAACGCGGGGACGGCGGAAGGAACGCGCTTTGAAAGGCTTGGTGATGAGCACCCGTTCGCCTGTTTCCCGTCGCTCGGGCTCGGGAGTCGGCATCGCCTTCGGTTCCCACGACGGCTCACGGCGCGCGGGTGGCTGATGGCGCCCGCTGTCGGGGCTCTCGTCGATGGGAACGAGGTCGTGTTCCTTGGTATCGATCGCGAGGTTGTTTTTTTTGGGCTTTTTGGTCAAGAAAGCAGATCCTCCGACGCGGGGTTTCCCAATGACGTTTCGGCTTAAGGCCGCGCTTTCTTGAACTAAATTTATACGTCGTGTCGAATGCTTGACGGCGCCACCGCTTGCGAGTTTGATCGGCGCAGTTCCATGCAACTCTCTCCCTTTCATATCCTGGGCCTCTCGCTTCCGACTTTGGTGATGCTTTTTGCGTTATCCGTGCCTTCGCTCGGCGGACCGCGCGTGCACCGCGAAGTGTACGGAGATGGCCACATGGAGTTCGAAGCGCGGTTTGATACCAATCCGGATGGTTTCCTGCGCCGCCGCGATCCGGCCGGAGTGAAGTTCGCGGGCTTTTTCCGCGAAGCCGCTCGCAGTGTCGAAGTCGAAGGCGTCCGCTTTCTGAAACAGGGAAAGCCCCTCTATCGTTTCAAGGGCGAGGGCGGATCGGGAGAGGGCGAGCTGTCCGCCGGCCGGGGCGGATGCCCGGGCGAGCTGCACGTGCGTTGGCAAGAAGCGGGAACGAGCTCGCGCGAAGGCGTCTTGCCTTCGGGCCCGTGCCACGCCTTTTAATCTTCCAAGTCCACCGTTCTGAAATCCCAGTTGCCCAAAATATCCCGGGAGAGATTGGAAACTCGTTCGGCCACGAGCGATTGCCGGCGAATGCCGAGCAGAGGGAGCACCATCGCCTGAGTCTGCACCAGATCTTTTTCCACGTTCTGCAAGGTCAGATTCTTTTCCTCGAGCGTCGGCGACCAGTCCGCGTCGGCGAGTTTTTCTTCGAGGGCGCGCACGCGGTTGTGTCCCCAACGCTCGCCGTAGAGAGTGAGCCAACGTTTCAGATCCGTTTCGGGATGCAGGGGATTCCACGTCGCTTCGACGATGAGGCCCGGGGCGACCGAAGAGCTCGGGCTCAAGCCGAGGCGTTTCCCCCATTGAGCTTGGAGATTCGCCGCAAGCTCCGCGGGGGTCGCGGACTCGGTGCCGTGAACCGTATGCAAAAGAGGAGCGTGGCGGTCGGGGAGTGCGCTCAAATGTTTCGCGGCGCTCTCGGGCGCGAAGGCGATGGCCCAGCTCGGGACGGGCGCTTCCGCCGGGGCGGCAATGAGGCGGGTGATGCGGTAATGAGGCCAGTGCAAGAGCGGCAAAATCTCCGCGGGATCGACTGCCTGGATGAGCGAGCGCCGCCCGATCTCGTCAAAGCCACCGGGAGGTAAGACGAGAAACCAACCGGTTGGCACCGCGAAGGATTTTAGCCGGGGGTCGCCGGCCAAGGCCGCCGTGGTGGACTCGCTCAAGCCATCGACCGCGTCGGACTCCCTGGCGAAGAAACTTTGAACACGATGCGTTGCGTTCTTCATGCCCGGCATCAGCTCAATGCCGTCCAGGGGAGTGGCGCTGCCAAAATAAAAAGGATTTCGTTCGAAGCGGTCCGCCGTCTCGCCGGGCCGGAAAGGGCCGAGCCCCAAGCCCGCGTGAAAGGGCCAGGCCGCCGGCGAGGCGAGCCACATGGGAAAATCGGGGGCCGGCCCGGTGAGCCAGACACGAAAGTGGCGTGCGTCCTCGATTTTGATGCCCACCCGACTAAAAGGGGCCCGGCCGTGACAGAAAGCGCGCGCCGCTTCGATGCGGCCGAAGGTTTCCATGGCCGCGGGATAAGCGCGGCACCGGGAAATCACCTGTTTCCAGGACTCGATCACGTCCGCCGCGGTGAAACTCGTGCCGTCGCTCCACTTCAGGCCGTCGCGGAGCTCGATTCGCCAGGAGCTCGGTGTCACCGCTTTCAAACTTTGCGCAAGTGCCGGCGCCGCGATCCATTGTCCCGAGGTCCAGCTTGCTCGCACCAGTCCTTCTTGAGTCAGGCAAGCGGGAGCGGAGAGAAAAGGATGCCGCTTCATCTCGCTCGCCGGACAAAGATCCTGGGCGTCGCCCGACCAACGAAGCCACTTTGCTTTTATCGTCGATAAACTGGGCGCGGGCGCTTTCGAACAGGCAGCGAGAAGGCCCAAAAGAAAAAGAGAAAAAAGAATTCTGCTTGACACCCGCATTTGAAACTCATTGTAACCTCGGATCGCTTGAAGATCGCTGGGGAAATTATTTGACCGCCTTTTTACGAATTGCTAAATCCTCTGTTCGACACGCTTTTCAGACATGGGGAGGAATCACTAAAATGAATAAGGCTCAGCTTGTGGAGCATCTCGCCTCGGAAGTCCAGCTTACGAAAGCCGACTGCGAACGCATTCTCGATAACGCTCTCGACACGATCCGTAAGACCGTGAAGAAGGGCGATGACGTGACGCTCGTTGGTTTCGGCACGTTCACGCGCACGAAGCGAAAGGCTCGCAAAGGCCGTAACCCGCAAACCGGCGAAGCGATCAAGGTTCCCGCTCGCACCGTTCCGAAGTTTCGCCCTGGAAAGGGTTTCAGAGACTTCCTGAACTAATTTTTTGGAACTTCAAAGGCCCCCGGTGCATTTTTGTGCCGGGGGCCTTTTTTTTAGAGGTCAAAAGCCCCGTCCGAGTTAAGATTTATAGTGAATCCAGAAAAAAAGGGGGCCTTGATGACCGTGACGGAACTGATCGTGGATGCGTACGGCTGTACTGCGGATCTCAGTGACACCGACCGTCTCATGGAAGTTGCCCGGCAAGCGGCCCGATCCGTAGGCGCGACTATCGCGGAAGAGTCCTGCCATCGTTTTCAACCCCATGGCATCACGCTCTGTCTGATTCTGAAGGAGTCCCATCTCATACTGAGCACCTGGCCCGAGCACGGTCTGGTCATTGTAAACGTGTTTCTGTGCCATCCTCAGATGAACACGCACACCGTTTGGGAAACGATCTCCAAGTTCTTAAGGCCCACGCGTACCACGTTCCATTCCGTGGACCACAAGATCGGCAAGCAGGTAAAAGCCATCAGTGCGGCTTGAGTCCTCGGCTGAACCAAGGCCGAAAAAGCTTAGAGCATCTCGAGCGTTTCGGTGTCGCCGCGTTTTCCGTCCACGCCGACCTGGAACGACTGCACGAACTCGCCAGGCCCGTCTTCTCGCTCGTAGCTCACTTCGACGCTGAGTCTTTCGGGGATCGTCGCGAGCTCCAGCGTCATGAGGCCGTCTGAAGAAAGGGTGGCGGCTCCCAAGTCGCGCTCAGTGCCATCGAACTCGCGCTGGAATAGATGGGCCGAGACCGGCTTCAATAGAATCCATTCGCCGCGCTCGACCTGGTTGTAGATGAAGTCATCTTTGCCGAGCTTACCGATAGCAATCGCCGGGCCGGGTTTCGGGGCAACGATGCCTTTCAGTACGAAGCCACCCTCGGGCTTGCGTTCACCGGTCCAAATCCGAGTCTGATAGAAGCGATGGGTTTGCGGCATGGCGAGATACGCGTTCGAAAGAGACGCGTAAATCCCGGGAGAAGACTCCCATGGGGTGAGTCGCCCCTTCGGCTCGGTGAGACGCTTCACGACCGGGCGATAAGCCTCGGAATCTTGCGAAAAAAACTCGAGCGCTTGATCCTCGGAGAGGAGAGTCACTTCTCCTCCTTCACGCACGTTGGGGTGGAACACGATGAACTTGTCCTCACAATCGCGGAACGCCTTCGGGACGAGGGCATCCAACCGCGCGTTCGCGCCGAGTAATCTTTCCGCGGTGGACTTATTGCCTTCCTGCACGGAGATATATTTTCCTTCTTCTCCGCGCACTCTTTGGTAAACGATCCGGCCTTTTCCTTCCATGCGAAAGACCACGACCGATTCGCACTTCATGCGGAAAGACAGATGCTCATCGGGAGCGATGGAAAGGGAAGCGGACCAGCCCCATTGCGCGAAGTCGCGGTCTTCGGCGAGGATCTGCGCGCGGCCGGGGCCGAGGAAAATGATCTGAGAGTAAGCTTTGCCCTGCTGCGCTTCGATGAGAGAGGGCGCGGTGACGTAATTGCCTCGCCACCCCAAAGGCGGCTTTCGGCTCATCACGGAAATGCGGTTGTTGTTGGAACAACCCCACAAGGCCAGAGACAGAACTCCGATAAGGAAAGCTCGCGCCAAAGTAACCTCCAAGTGACGAAATCGAAAAGGACGAGCAGTTTAGCTAAAGGCGCAGTCCCGCCGCGAGGACAAAGAATGTCACCGGCTTAAGTGCTTGAAATGGGGAACGAAGGCCTACTTGGCCCAGAGTCTAAAGGGCCACAAAATCACGTGCCCGTTCTTCGGGTTCACCTTGATGTTCAGCTGCTCCTGCGGCTGCAGATAGAAGAGGAAACCCATGAACATCTCATCCTGAGTGCGCTCTCCGTTGATGGGAGCGATCTTATGGTTGGGGTTGTAGGTGTTCATGTCGGAGTTATCGTACAGCGCATGAAAAGTGAGTGGCGTGTTCTTACGCAGAATCATCGAGCCAGGTGTAAGCAGGTAAGCCATCTGCCAGGAGAAGCTATAAGCCGGCACTTCGGCGACTTTCTTCTCATTCGCGCCGTAACCTTGAGTGAGCCACATGGCTTTCCCGCGCAAATGCATGTGGGGATAGAAGCCCACGAGATCCATGTCCTCAGGCGCTAACTTCGGCACGGTCAAGCGGACGTCGCCATCGCCCGCGGGAATATTGAAATTCCCGTGCTCGCTGATGGAGAACATCATGCTCTTGAGCCGCTTGGTGATGGGGCCGCGGGCGTAACGGATGCCTACTCTGATGTTGGCAACCTCATCTCGTCCGGAGGCGACGAAATGGATTTGAAAGCCGAGGACCGAGAGCGCGGGAATCACCACGCCGATGCCTTGGCCGAGCTTCTTCGTTTCCAAAGGCGTCGCGCCGGGTACATAGCCCGCGAGGAAAGTATTCGCCGAAGCGCCTTCGCCGGTACGGATGCGCTCCTGGACGTTCCAGAAAATTAAGTTCGCGTGGTGAGTGACGGTTTTATTGGTGGGAAGAATCTCGATGGACTCAATCCAAGTGTCTCTCGCGAAGGCCGTGGGCAAGACGGCGTTGACGTATTTTTCGTCGGCGCTTGCCTTCACGATGAAATCGGTGCGGAAGGTCAAAATCTTGTCCGGAGTGCCGATCTTCCATTCGGAAGTATTCTTAGGCGGGAGGACCTTTGCTTCCGACGGGCTTCCTTCGCGCTCGCCGCCCCGGATCCAGGACTCGAGAGTGAGCTTGTCGGTTTCCGTCATCTCTCGGTGATTGAGAAAGCGATACACTTTCTTTTGAGAGAACGCCGGCGGCATGATCTCCGCTTTCACGAAGCTCAGGATCGTCGAGTCGTGGTCTTTCACGTCCTCGTAAGAGACGAGCGGGAAGGGGGCTTCTCCGCCGTCCCGATGGCAATCCCAGCAATTGCGGCTGAGGATCGGCTGAATGTCTTTATAGAAGGAAATGTCGTGGCTATCGGGAAGCACGGGCTTGTCGTAATCCATGACGCAGCCTTCGGAAGGCGTCTCCGAAATCTCAGGCGTTCTGGCGACCAATAAGCGCAGCGCGCGGTGGAGCTCTCCTTCGAGGATGTTGGCGGCGGGCTTACTGCCCGCGTGTCCCACGCGGCCGTCGATGCGGCCGCGATAAATCATCCGCCCGCCTTTTTGAATCACGACGACTTGAGGCGAGCGCTTGACCCCCAGAATCTGTCCCGCGAAGACTTCGTTCTCGGGGTTGGAAATGTCGGGCTCGGGCAAATCTTTTCCCATGAGAAAGGGAATGTTCATGTCCACGCGGTAGGTGGCCGTATCCAAAATGGATTGGTTCGGGCGGCCGTAGAGGCCGACGAACTCGACGCCTTGCGCGCGAAACTCCTTATAGAGCGCGGCGAGGGTCGGGGCCTGGCGCTTCGCCAAGGGGCAATCGAGAAGGCCGAAGACTAAGACGTAAGCTTCGCGCGTGGGGAGATCCGAGTAATGGCGGCGGACTTTGTCCGTATCGAGGAAGCTGAAGTTAGGCACGATCTCGCCGGGGTTCACGGTTTTGGGAGGAGCTCCAAAGGCGACCGAGGTCACTAAGCTCAAAGGACCGAGAAGTGTGGCGAAACGGACCATGGGCGCTCCCTTGGAAAATAGGATTGATGCGATGTGTTACCATTCTCCGCGGTTCGGGGTCAACGGAGAGGGTGGTTAATAAATCCTTTAATTCCGACAATTTTTGTCACCTCGCTTTCTGCTTGGCTTGGAATAACTCGGTGCAGTAAATTCACCCGTCAATTTCTAAAAGTGAGGTTCTCGCGTGAAGGGTTCTCTACTCTTGGTTTCGTTGTGGCTCTCGGCGCTGGCGTTCGCCGCGCCCGGCTTCTTTGGCGAAAAAGGCGACGGCTATCGCCCGCGCTGCTTAACGAATCCCGCGTCCCGGACGCATCTATTTTTCACCTGGAAAGAATCTGAAAAGACCGAGCGCAAAATTTGGGCGCGCGTGCGCCGCTTGTCTTGCGGGCAGTGGCGCTCGGCCGGCTCCTGGCTCGCGGTACATTCCTGGACGGAAGTCGCTCCCAATCAAGACGTCGTTCTCGGCTACCGTCTCGATGCGGCCACGCGCGAAGCGCTTCGCCAAGTTCGTTATGGGGCGAGTGAGCTGCGCGCGGAGCCCAAAGCCGCCGACTGGATCCGCGCCCACCCTATCGGGAAGTACACCCACGAGGTGAACGTCGCGCTCACCCAACGTTTCGGCATGGGCTTCTCGGGCGACGTCTATCAGGCATGGATCGAGCTTCGTCCCGAAAATCATTCGGTGAGAGATCGGTATCGCTACTGGTTCAATGAAGTGCGCAAAGACGCGTCTCGCACGGACTCGCTCCGCCAAAGAATGAAGGGCCGCAAGGTGCTCATCTCTCTCGGCATGGGCTGGGATCCCAAATCGGCTTCCGTTGGCAGCGAAGTGGATACGTTCGCGCGCGAGATCGGCGCGATGGGCGCCGACGTCACCATCTTGAAGAACTATCCGTTCGACGACATTCAAAGCAACGTGGGCATTCTCTGGGAGCAGTTGAACGGCGAGCTCAATAAAGGAAGCGACGTCATTTTAATCGGCATGTGCAAGGGCTCGGTCGAGCTCATGGCCGCGTACTCACTCGCGACTCGTCAGTACCTCGACGCGCAAAAATCGCAAAACTCGAGAGCCCCGGGCCGTGGCCGGGTCGTTGCTTACTTAAATCTCTCCGGCATGATCGGGGGCACGTTCTTGGGCGATGTCCTAAACCGCGTGCCTTTTCACGAAACGATCAGCGCTTACCTCCATGACGATTTCAAGGGCACCAAGCACGAGATCGGCCAGGCGCTACTTCAGTTAGAAACCATGGGCACGGCAGAGATCAGAAAATTCACGGCCAGCACTTGGGGCAAGGGCGTCCCCGCGGACACCGTCTATTTTAACGTCGTCGGCGTTCCGCCGGAATCCGGGATCGCGCCTTACGAAACGGGTCTGCTAAAGAGCCTGCGCGCCGGAATCCGGCGCTACCAGCTCTCGAATGCGGCGAGCGATGCTTACATCGAGTACCCGTTGAACGAGCTTCCCGCGGGCCTTGGCAAAACTCAGTACACGCTCGTGTTGCCCGGCTCTCATATGTTGTGGGACGGCGTCTATCAGGGTGAAGTTATGAGCAAGACGGAAAATCGTCAGGCCCTGACAATGGCGATGTTTCACACACTGCTCGACGTGATCCCGGACTAATAGCGGCCAGAGTCGTGTATGAGCTGCGCGAACTTCGCCTGTCCGTTCGGGCCGAGGTGATAGCAGTCGACGCTGAAGTACTCTGCGAGAAAATCGGTACTCAGCGCGCCCAGCATGATTTCAAACGAGTTGAACTTGGAGCGGTGATTCCATTTGTCCACGAGCACGGACATCGCGAGGTCCAAAGCTTCCGAGCGCGGCTTGACGAACTCTTCCAAGGTTCCGTCTTTGGCCTTGCGCGCAAAGCCCATGCAGTAGGGAAAGAACTTGTTCCAGGAATCCTCGCAGCGGTACTCCGTTTTGCCGTGGTACCAGACGTGGCCCTTTAAGGTCGCGAACACTTTATCCACGCGGGCCATCGGAATGAGAATGGCGCGCGAGCCGGAATGGGTCGCGTCCCATTTGGAGAGCGCGCGATCGAAGCCCTGAATGATTCCCGCGACGAGATCCTCCACGGCGGCGGGGTTGTCGCAAAGATCGTTGTGACCGGAGAAGAAGAAGGCGAGGGCGCCTGAGCCCTGCTCCACGAGCTGGGATTTCAGGTCTCCCGCCTTCGACGCGGTCACCGCATGATTCTCAACTTCCACGACTGAGCCATCACGGCGCAAGATATCCGCGAGCTGATTGGGCCAAGCGCGTTTCTTGTCTTCGTGGGCCGCGATGTAGTGACCCTCACCGGTGAGCCGAAACATCGCGCCGTCCGACATGATTTTCCCGATGTCCTTCAGAGAAGGCGGGTTCATCAGACTCAAGTGGCTCAGGAAACCGGCGGTGAGAGAGTCGCCGTAGGTCTCCAGGCGATAACCCGACGAGGCGAGCGCAACCGTGCTCAAAAAAAAGGAGAGATAAGTCCAGGCGCGGAACGGTGGCATGTGAGACCCCTCAAAAACCTAACTTTGACTTACCGCGACGAAGGAGGCCCGGGAAGAAAAAAGTCTCCGCGCTGGGGAATCTTTTTCCGCCTAGCGGAACTGTTTTCCCCTATCAGCGTATCGGTTTTCAGGGATTTCAGCGAGTTAAAGTGGCATCGGGGTTGCAGGAGAGAAGAGACGCACCCCTTCGTCTTCTTATCGGTTTTTTTCCCCCAGTACTTGAGAGGCAAATGGATAAAGGAATCTATACGGCGCTTTCGGGCGGCATCGCTCGGGGCCACGAAGTCGAGATCCTCGCCAACAACTTGGCGAACGTGAACACGCCTGGCTTCAAGCGCGATCAGGGGACGTTCAACGAGTATCTCACCGAGCTTCGGCGTCCGGACTCGGTGGAAGGCTTGAAGCGGGAGATCGTCAACGCCGCTTCGCCGGACGGCCGTCCAGCGGGCGATAAAAGTTTCGTCGAGATGGACGGGGTCTATACGGATTATCGCCAAGGCGCGCTTCAAAAGACCAACCGCGATCTAGACGTCGCCATCGACGGCAAAGGTTTCTTCGAAGTGCTCACGCCGGCGGGCATTCGTTACTCACGCCAGGGAAATTTCACCTTGGACGGAGAGGGCCGCCTCGTAAACGGCGCGGGCCATCTCGTGCTCGCCCGCGATCCTCGTTTGACGCAAACCCTGCCAGCGGGAGCTCGCTTCGAGCCCACCGCGCCTGAATCGCGCGTCATTCAGATGGGCCGTATCGGCCGTCCTGAAATGACGCCCGACGGCCGCGTGATGCAGAACGGCGCGGAAGTTGCGAGTCTTTCTATCGTCGAGTTTCATGAGTCTCAGTGGCTCGAGAAGATGGGCAACGGCTTGTACCGCAACACGCACGAGAACAATTTAAAGCACGCGGCGCCGGAAAGCTCCATTCATCAAGGCTTCATCGAAGGCTCCAACGTAAACCCCGTCCAAGAAATGACCCGCCTCATCGAGGCCACTCGCGCCTATGAGTCCCAGCTGCAAACCATCAAATCCTACGGCGAGATCGATTCGCGTTCCGTGAACGACATCGCCCGTCAACGTTAACCCTCTGCTCAACTTTTTGGAGAAGAACCCATGGTAAACGCTCTGCACTCCGCCGCTTCCGGCATGGAAGCTCAAATGGAGCAAATCGAAAACATCGCCAACAACCTGGCCAATGTGAACACCACGGGCTTCAAGCGCTCCCGCGCCGAGTTTCAGGATCTTTTGTACGAGACCTTGCAGGAGCCCGGAGCGAATACCTCCGCGCAGACTCAAGCGCCGGTCGGCATTCAGCGCGGCATGGGCGTTACCGTCTCGGGAACCCAGCGTAATTTCGAGCAGGGCTCTCCCCAGAGCACGAACCGCGATCTCGACGTCATGATCAAAGGCGACGGCTTCTTCGTGGTCCAGCTTCCCAATGGCGAACCGGGCTTCCGCCGGGACGGCTCCTTCTTTAAGAGCGCGAACGGCCGCATCGAGACCAACGACGGCTATCCGCTGCAGCCGGAAATCGTCGTGCCTCAGGGCGCGCGGAAAATCGAAATCTCGGAAGAGGGGGAAGTGCGCGCGGTCTTCAACGAGAACGAGAAAACCCAGATCGGGCAAATTCAGCTCGCTACTTTCGTCAATAACGGCGGCTTGAAAACCATGGGTAAGAACATTTACCTCGCGACCGAAGCGAGCGGCCCGGCCAATCTCGCCACTCCGGGTGACGGGCTCGCGGGCGGTCTTCTGCAGCAGCATTTGGAAGCGTCCAATGTCGACATCGTGCGCGAGATGACGAATATGATTTCCGCCCAGCGCGCCTTCGAGCTCAACTCGAAGGTGGTCCAGTCCGTCGATCAAATTCTCCAACACACGGTGAGCATCCGATGAAAAAATGGCTGATTCTGCTTCTCGCCGCTAGCGCTTACGGCGCCAGCACGCCCGAAGCGGCTCTCGAAAAAGCGGTACGTAAATCATTGGGTCATCCCGCCACCGTCGAGGTTCATAAGGTGAGCCTCAATCTTCCGTGGCCGGGAAACGCCGAAGTGCGTCTCTTGAATCCCGATCACCCCTATGGCCTGGTGGCCTTCGAAGGGGGAGGGGTGAACGGAACCGCGGAAGTGCGGGCGGTGGCGAGCGTCGTCGTTGCTTCCATGCCTATCTACGACGGTGATTCGTTCACGTCGAGCAACACCCGATTAGAAGAGCGCGAGCTTACGCGAGTAGCGGCCGGCGGGTACCACACTGATTTAAAGACGCTCGCTCCCATGCGCGCGCGCGGGCGGGTGATGGCTGGCTCGGTCATCGGCATTCGACAGACTCAGGCCCCGGTGCTGGTACAGCCCGGCCAGCTGGTCGATCTCGTCATCGATCGCAACGGCATGAAGGTGAAAGCCCGGGTCGAAGCGCTGCAGAGAGGCCGCGACCAGGAGTGGATCCGCGTGCGCAATCCCAGCACCAAAAAAGTGCTCCAGGCGAAAGTGGTCGAAGAGGGCACGGTTACCCTCTAGAGGAGAAGTTATGCGTTGGATTTCCTTTTTTCTGTTTAGCGTCCTGGCGGTAGCGGCTCTTGGGGGCTGTGCCACGGCGGACTTGCGTCCCATAGTCGATAACAAAAAGCCCAAGCCGGTCGTCGTTGCGCCCCGCAAGGAATGCCCGAAAGAACTGGGCTCCATTTGGTGTGAGAACTCCGACTGGAACGACATCTATTCGGAAGCGCCCAATCGTTTCCCGGGCGATACCATTTTGGTCAAGCTCACGCCTCGCTTTAGACAGCAGATGCTCCGCCGCCTGAAGCACGACTACCCCATCCGCGTGAAAACTAAGGTCGAGGGGGTCGACAAGCTGAAGCCCAAGGTCGTCGCCAAGATCGAAAATACCAGCAATGCTTTGGCGGACGACGATACCCAGCAGATTTACGTGACCATCACCGAAGTGCTCCCGCGCTATCTCTACAAAGTGAAAGCGCAGGAGACCGTTCGTCTCGGATCCCGCGAGCCTATCATCACCCTTGAGGGCGAGATTCGTAACCGCGACATCCAGGGCGACGAAAGCGTCAGCTCGGACAACATCATGAATAGCGCCTTCGACGTGAAGCCGTACGGCGGCGATCGCCAGATCGCCTCGGAAGAAGCAGCTGAGGAAAACTCATGAAAACCCTTTTACTGGCCCTCTCTCTGTGCGCGGGTTCGGCTCACGCGACCCGCATCAAGGATCTCGCTCAGATCCGGGGCGCGCGCACCAATCAGCTTTCGGGCTACGGCTTGGTCGTCGGTCTCTCCAATACCGGCGATAAGAGCTTCGCGCTCACCGATAGCTCGCTGGCTCTCATCGTCAAAGGGCTTGGCGTCGAGCAAAAGCCCAACGGCAAATCGGAAAGCCGAAACGCCGCGGCGGTCATGGTCACGACGGTCCTCCCGGCGTTCAGCCGGGTAGGCTCCCAGCTTGACGTCACCGTATCGTCTATCGGCACCGCCACGTCTCTCGATGGCGGCACGCTCATGATGACGGCGTTAAAAGGCGCGGACGGCAAAATTTACTCCATGGCGCAAGGCAAGCTCGTGACCACGAAGCGCAATGAGCGCATTCGCGGCGGTCCCACGGGACAGAGCATGGTGACGGCGGGTATTCCCGGCGGCGGTCTCGTCGAAAAAGAAGTGCAGTTCGACATGACCCAGCAGCACGAGATCGAGTACCAGCTGCTCGCGGCGGATTTTACGACTTCCGCTCGGATCGCGCGCGCCATTAACGAGGAGCTCGGCGGCAAGTACGCCACCCCTCAAGACGCCGGCGCGGTGCACGTGATTTTTCCTTACTCCCACACGGGCACGCCGGTGGATCTCATCGCGCAGATCGAGAACATCGAAGTCGAAGCCGACAGACGCGCGAAGATCGTCATCAACCAGCGTACCGGCACCATCGTGCTCGGCTCGCAGGTGAAAATTTTGCCCGTCGCCATCGCTCACAACAACTTGTCCGTCGAAGTGCGCGAGCCCGCGTCCATTTCGGCGAGCGGCCTGGGTCTTGAAGCCCCCGCGAAGCCCCGTCGCGTGATGATGATGGAAAGAGGCGCCACCATGGCGGACCTCGTTTCCGGATTAAACGAAATGGGAGCGTCCGCCGACGATCTTGTCGCACTGGTTCAATCGTTAAAAGTCTCTGGGGCGCTTGTGGCCGAGGTGGTGATACAATGAAAATAGCCCCACCCGCATCATCGCCCATGGCCCAAGCTCCCCAAGACGCTCAGAACGCCCAAGACGAAAAGCTCATGGCCGTTTCCAAGCAGTTCGAGGGGATCTTCGTGAACCAAATGGTTTCGGCCATGCGTAAAACGGTAGTGCGTCAGGGTATCGTGCCTGAGAGTCACGCTGAGCGCGTCTATCAGGGCATGCTGGACCAAGAGCATGCGCAGCACATCACGGAAAGCGGCGAGCTCGGCCTCGCCAACTTGGTGTACCAGCATTTGAAGACTCAATCGTCTCGGTGATACACTAGAGACGTAGACCAAAGGAGACGCCATGAAGGTCACTAATAATCCGTCCGCCAATACGCAGCTCATCGACTCGACGCGTGCTGCTTCAACCACCAAAGGGACGGAAAAAGCCATCGAAAGCGGCCGCAAGGCGGCGTCGGCGGCGGGCTCTCAAGTGACGATTTCTGAACGGGCTCAGCTGATGAACCAGGCTTCGGAAGTCGCTCACAATGCTCCCGACGTTCGCCGGGAAAAAGTGGACGCGCTGAAAGCTCAGATTCTGGGCGGCACCTACAAGATCGACAGCGAGACCATCGCCGAGAAGCTCCTCCAGAGCCACGTCGATTCCGATTTCGGCAAAAATAATCTGTAAGCAATCGACCTCCTGAAAGATAAGGACGATTGTCCTGAGCCGTAGGCGAAGGATCCTCTCCTTAAATTGACCATGGAACAGGCACACGCGCACGTCTTCGACCTCCACGAGGAGTGTATTCGGCTCTGTGCGGAGCTACGTCTTTGCCTGGGCCGGGAGCGGGCATTTCTGGTCGAGCTGAAGGTCTCCGAAATTCCTCACGTGACGCTCCAGAAGGAAAGCCTCGTGCTTTCCCTGACGAGAAAGCGCCGGGAGCTCAAAGAGTACATCCTGCATTGTTACGGCTACGAGAAAGTCTCCTTGTTCGCGGAGAAGCTCGAAGGCGACGATCGCGCGCGCTGGATCGAACGCGAGACGCGCTGGCGGATGGAATGGACCGAACTTCGCCAGGCCGTTCGCAGCAACCAAGATTTTTTGAAGCATTCCCTCAAAATGTTCTCGACCCTCGCCGACAGCCTCAAGCGCTGTCTGGGCGAGCCGTCTCTGTACTCGGCCAAGGGCGCGCGGGTAGAGACTCAAGTCGAAGGCAAAGTCGTCGCTGGCAGTTACTAATTCCCCGAAGAGGAGCGCATGGCGATTTCAGAAATCCTCGATATCGGTAAATCGGGCATGGCGGCCAACCGCCAGGCGATGAATACGGCTTCGAACAACATCGCCAACGCCAATACCCCCGGTTACTCCCGCCAGCGCGCCGTTTTTACTCCTACCGAGCAGACTTTCATCAACGGCGTGCGCATCGGCCGCGGCGTGCAGGTCAAAGAAGCGCTTCGCATTCACGACGTTTTCGTCGAAAAGCAGCTCATCGAAGAAGGTAAATCTTTTGGCTCGGCGAAGGCGCGCTCGGAAGTCTTGAAGCGGGTGGAAGGCTCGCTCGCAACCGACTCCAACCGCGTGACCGATCTGATGAACAATTTCTTCAACGACGTGCGCGAGCTTTCGGTGAACCCGGAACAGGTCGCGCTCCGCTCGTCGGTGCTGATGTCGGCAAAGAACGCGGCCGGCGGCTTTCGCGAGCTGGGCGATTCGCTGCGAGGCATTCGCGAGAACCTAGACACGCAAATCGAGGTCGACGTCGTTCAGGTCAACTCGCTCGCCAAAGAGCTTGCGGGACTAAACGTGAACATCGCTTCCGCCGCGGCTCGCGGCGTGGAAGCCCCTCACGAGCTTGAAGATCGCCGCCAGCAGGTCATGCAGGAGCTATCCGAAAAGATGGGCGTCGACAGCACCACCGATCAGTTCGGCCGCAAGGTCGTGCAAATCGGCGGCATCGGCGTCCTGGTCAACGGCGATCAGGTGAACGAGCTCATTACCATGCGGACTCCGCCGTCGGAAGGTAAGGCGGCCGGCTCCGTCGACATTTTCATCAAGGACGGCAATGGGCTGTCGAAAGTCACTTCCCGCATCGACCAGGGAAGCATCGGTGGCAGCATCCACGTCCGCGACAACCTCATTACGAAATCCTTGGGCGATCTCGATCGCTCGGCGTTTCAGTTCGCCTCTCGCGTGAACGAAATCCACCGCGAGGGGGTGGGCGCCGACGGACAGACGGGCAGAAATCTCCTCACCCAGCCCGACGGCGAGCACGACGCGAGCCAGTTCTTGAAATTATCAGCCGACCTCGAAGGCAATCCGGATGGCTTGGCGCTGGGCTACACGCCCAACGCGCCTTCCGATAACCGAGTGGCTTTGGAGCTGACTAAGCTCCAGGAAGAGAAAATCGTCCCGTCCCGGAGGCAAGGCGAGGGCACGCTCTCCCAAGGCGGCGGCCAGACTTTGAACGAGTCTCTTACGACTCTCGTAGGTGAAATTGGCCTGCAGACCCGCAACGAAGAGCAGGCATTTCAGCGCCAAGACAGCATCATGAAGCAGCTGAACAACTACCGCGAGTCCGTATCGGGCGTGAACCTCGAGGAAGAGGCGATGAACCTCATGCAGTATCAGACGGTTTACAATGCTTCCGCCAAGGCCATGAAGGTCGGCGCGGAGCTCTTTGATACCTTACTTCATATCGTCGATTGATTATGTCTACCAGCCGCGTATCCACAGGCCAGATGTACACCAACGCTCAACAGCACGTGGCCTCGGCCCGTGACAAAGAGCAGCTCTCGGCTGAGAAAACGTCGACTAATAAACAGATCAATCGCCCCAGCGAAGACCCCGCCGGCTGGATGCTCGCCAACACTTTGAAAGACGATCTCAGCGTGCGCGAAACGCTGACCAAGAACGCTCAGGTCGCCAATCACGTATTGACCGCGACCGAGACTATTTTCGATCAGGCGCAACAGTACGTGAACCGCGCTTATGAGCTGGCCATCGGTAACTCCGGCACCGCCCTCGGCGGTCCCGTCGCTCGGCAGGGAGCGCTGACCGAAGTGCAGGGCATTTACGAAGGCTTGCTCCAGGCGCTCAATTTTCGGTACGGAAGCCGCACGCTCATGGCCGGTCATCACAGCCAGGGACCGGCGTTCGATGCGAACGGAAATTTCGTGGGCGATAGCGGCGTGCTCGCCATCGACATCGACAAGGAAACGCAAGTTCCGCTTACCATGTCCGCCGAGCGCCACATCCTCGGCATGGGCGAGAAAGGCGGCGTCAATATCGTTCAGACCTTTCACCGGCTGATGGACGGGCTAGGCACCGATGACTCCCAGATGATTCAGAGCACCTTGGAAGACATGAAGCGCGGGATCGAGCAGCTCTCCGCCGCGCGCGCCGAAGTGGGCACGCGCATGCAGAACATCGACCGTGCCTTGGGCCGCCACGCTTCCCATCTCATCAGCACGGCGGAGCAGGTTTCCAAGATCGAGGACGCGGATGCCATCAAGGCGTTCTCCGATCTCTCCCGCGATCAGACCATTCTCAAAGCCGCGATCTCCACCAGCGAGAAAATCCTCTCGCAAGACGCGGCCAGTATCTTCTTCAAGTAGGAACCCGCGCGTCCCGCGCGTTTCGATCCGGGCAGTCACTGGTTGCTGGATGCTGGACCGAGGTAGGCTATTTTGATCTTAGCCTCCCGCACTTCTCAAAGCGCGGTACTGGCGTTCACGGGCAGTCCGCAAGGGAGAGATCTACTAATGGATTACCTCGGTCCAGCAACCAGTGACCGGGCTGGATCGAACGCGCGGGTAGCGCGGGGGCTCGATTCACGGCGGGGGATGTCATAAAAGATACTGAAACGGATGAAGATTTGCTTAAGTCCCAGGCGCTAGCTGCCGAGAAGATTGGTGAGCCAAGTGACGGCTTACCCCATGCTTGTACTTACCCGCAAATTAGGTGAAACCATCGCAATCGACGACGATATCAAAATCGTCGTCGTTCAGATCAAAGGACGCCAAGTCCGATTAGGTATCGACGCCCCTCGTCATACTAAGATCCACCGCGAAGAGATTTACCTCGAGATTCAGGAGCAGAACAAATCTGCCGCTGAGTCCCAACCCACCCAGCCAAAAAAAGTTGCTAAGCAAGTACGTGCCAGCTAACATTCAAGCTGGATTTCCCAAATAAAATCAGGAGAGCTGGGGATGCAAATCGAAACCACGCGTTTCGGGACAGTGACTGTTGAAGATACCGACGTCATCACGTTTCCCGAAGGGATGCTGGGCTTCTCGAAGATCCACGAGTACGTGCTGATAGAGCGCACGGACGACTCGCTTTTTGTTTGGCTACAAGCCTTAAAAAAGCCGAGCGTGGCCTTCCCGCTCCTCGAGCCGCAAATTTTCGAAATGAACTTCCGGGTCGACATGGAAGAAGCGGATCGCAAGATCCTGAAACTCGATAAGCTGAAGTTCGCGAAGGTCTTCTCCATCGTGACGATCCCCTCGGATCCCTCGAAGATGACGGCGAACCTGAAAGCTCCCATCGTCATCAATTTGAAAAAACGCTTGGCTCATCAAGTCATCCTGCATCAGCAGGAGTACCCGATCCGGCGTGCGATTTACGCCGAGCTGCAAAAGCATTGCGCGGCTTCCCACCGTTCGGTTTTCCCGGACGTGGACGCCCAGCCGGCGTACCAAGCCATCCACATCAGCGAACAGATGCCCAGCGAAGGCGTCGAGCTGCACCGCTAAACGGCGCGGGCTCTTCTGCACCGCTAGAACGGCGGCCGCTCAGTTTCGCTTTTGTTTGAGCTCTTCGTAGAGAGCGAGAACGCGCTTTACGTACTCGCGTGTCTCTCGGAAGGGCGGAATGCCGCCGTAACGGGCGACGTTGCCGGGGCCCGCGTTGTAGGCGGCCAGCGCAAGCTTCAAATTGCCTCGGTAGCGGTTGATGAGCGATCGCAGATACTCGCAGGCGCCCATCAAATTGTTCACCGTGTGATAGGGCGCGTGGATGCCGGAAGCGTCCGCCGTTTTCGGCATGACCTGCATGAGGCCCATGGCGCCCTTGGGAGACGTGAGCGGCTTGAAATTGGACTCCTGCTTCACTATCGCGGTGACGAGCTTCGGGTCGACGGAAGCTCGCAGGGCGGCGTCTTTAATCTTCTGCTGAAGATCCGCCGAAGCCCAGCCGGTCAAAAGAAAGCACGCCGCCGCGAGGGCGGCGCTTCTAGAGAGAAACGCCATAGGAGAAGCCGTAGCTGCCCAAGAGGATGCTGCCCGCGCCCATGTAGAATTTGAGCCCGCCACGGAGATTCGCACCGAGCAAGGGGACGGTGACGGTGATGCCGGGCCCGAAGAGGAACCCGCCCGATAATTTCGCAAAGTCGACACCTATATTGTCGGAAGCCTGGAAGAGAACCATCCCAAAACCAAGGGATGCGTCCAAAAACACGTACTTACCCGATAACGGCAGTTGGTACTTTGTGTCAAGAGAGAGGAGCCCGTAGGTGAAGATGTCCAAACCGGCTTCCACCGTCCAACGTTGCGCGACCCGATAGCCCGCGAACGCGCCCAGATCGACGACGCTATTGGTGGTGCCCGCATCGGCGTAGCGAGCCATGCCGAGGTTCGCGCCGAGATAAAAGGGCGTATCGGAAAGAGCGGCGAGTTCGCGGAAAAGATGGCCCGCTTCGGAAGCTTTGCGACGGGCGAGATCCGCTTCGTCGGAGCTGGCGTAGTTCTCGTTGCCCTTTTCGCTCCCCGCGCCGGGAAGGTATTGGAACTTTCCCGCCTTGTATTGAGCGAAGGCCTCGTTGAAAGTTTTGCGGAGCTTGTCCTCGAGAATGGGCGTAGTCAGCTGGGATTGTCCGGGGTCGAGAAGCGGATTGACGGCGACGATGAACTCGCCGGGTTTCAGCGTATCGAACATGAAAACGGAAATGCGCTCGCGATCCAGATAAGACAGGGCGATGAGCTCCGTCTTTAAAGTCGTGTGCGCTTTTTTCGTCTCCTCGGAAGTAAACGCGCCGAGGGTGTAGGCCGCGAGCTCGACGTCAAAACCCTCGATCGTTTTAAAGAGCTGACCGATCGCAAATTGGAGAGCGGAGCCCAGGTTGTAACCGGACGTATCGCTGCCCGTAAGAATGGTGACGCTCCGATGGCCTTTGGTCGCCGGGCGAGGAGCCGCCGCTTGAGCCGCTGCCGCCGGAGGAACTTCCGCGGGAGCGGCTGCTTGGGCCTCGGGCTGCGCGGCGGTTTCGGGCGCGGCCGCAGGGGCAGCCTCGGGCTGCGCGGCTGCTTGAGCCTCGGGCTGCGCGGCGGTTTCGGGCGCGGCCGCGGGGGCAGCCTCGGGCTGCGCGGTCACCGCTTGCGCCGGGTCCGCGGGAGGAGCCGTTTCAGCCAGAGCCGCTAGAGCAATGCCAAGCCAAGCTATGAGTAGGGTGCGTCGCATAAGGTAAGGGAGAGTAGCTTTTATTTTAGCACGGAAGGCGCCACTTTGAGGCCGTCCGCTCTAAAGGAAGAACTGGTAAGTTTTACGCGGCGAGACGCGTTTTAACTTTCTTGCGGGAGAAGTAGTAGTTCGACGCGCGCTTGTGAGCGCTGGTCAAAGGCACGCAGTTGAGGGCGAGGCCCACGGGCGCTTTCGAGAAGACTTTGCAGGTCTGGATGGCTTCCAGAATGTCCTTCGGCCGGGTCACGTACATGCGGGCGACCAGCACGATGAGGTCCGCCATGCCCGACCATTGGTGCGCGAGGTTCGAGGCAAAGAGCGGCGGCGTATCGATGAGTATCAAATCGTACTCGGTGCGGAGCTGCTTCACCATCGCTTCGATGGATTTAAGATTGTGGTGGAGCTGAGTCGGATCGACGCGCTCACCGCGCGGCATGTACGACACGCCTTCGATGGTGGTGTGCACGATGAGATCTTTCGGGTTCGGCATCACGTCGGAATAGAGAACCGACTTCAAACCCGGTGTCTGGTCTTCCTGGATGTTGGCGAACTTGTACGGCCTGAGCGTCAGCATGTCGCCGTCGATAAGGAGCGTTTTTCTCGTCGGGCTTTGCGAGGTGATGGCAAGGCTGTGCACGACGGTGCTCTTTCCTTCGCGGGCGTTGGGCGAGCTCACTACCACCACCGGGCAGGGGACGTCTTTCGTCTCCCGCAAGATGCGATAGTGCATGATCTTCAAGTGCTCGAGGCCGAACGAGGGAATGTCTTCGACGGAGCGGCCCGTCTGGCGCATGGACGGAATCTTGCCGATGACCGGGAGGTTCAGGCGATTCACTTCGGCCTCGCTATCCAGGCGAGGCACGAGGGCGAGCAGCAAGATGACCGTGACGGCGATGGCGAAAATGGAAAGCGAAAGGGCGCGGTAGAGGAAGTTGGAGAGAAACGGCGCGACTCGCTTGTCGTTGCGGGAAGGCTCGCGCAGGCGGAAGATTTCCGCTTGCCCCGCCGATAGCTCGATCTCGGTGCGTTGTTCGCGCTTATAGAGGTTGTCGAGCATGGTCTTATGATGCCGCAGCTCTCCGGTGAGCCGGTCGTACTGGAGAAAGAGCGACTGGAACTTGCGGATCTTGCGGTTCGCGTCCTCGAGATCGGCCTCGGCGCGCTTAAGGCCCGTGAGCTTGACGCGGAAATCGAACTCGAGCTTCGCAATCTGCGCGCGGGCGTCGTCGGCCTTGATGGGCGTCTTCAGATAGAGGTCCATCTCCTTCTCGTTCAGAGTGGAGAGCCGGGCGGAGGATTGGGCGATCTCCTCGTTGAGGGAATCGAGGCGCTCTTTCTTGCCGGGGTCGGTGGACTGCTCGGTGAGCTGGAGCTCGTTGGTCAGATCGCCCACTTGCTTGGTCAGCTGGTCAATCGCCAGGCGGAGGGAAGTGTGCTCGCCGCGCTTGGCCGACGGGACGTTGAGCAGGAGATTACGCAAGGAGCGGTTGTCCTCGATCTCGTTCTTCAGCTTGCGGACGGCCTCGCGCAAGAGACGGGGTAATTTTTCCTTGCCGCCTTCCGACATGAAATCGATGAACTCCGGGTTGTCCTTCTGGAACTCGTTGAGGCTATTCTCGCGCTCGCCGATTTCGCGCGTCTCGCTGGAAATCTGGCGAGAGAGGAACTCGCGCTTCATCATGTCCTCGCGCTGCCCGATCTCCGGGTAGTAGTCGTGGATCGTGTTCATGTAGACGAGGCAAAGCGCGTGAGCCGCGTCGGGATTGGGGCCAGTACAGCCAATGTTGTAAATGTCGCTCTTCGAGTCCCAGTTCAGGTTGATGAACTGACGGAAATGGTTCGGCGGATAGCCGCCCTCGGGAAAGAGCATGCGCAGGTACTTCGGCCGGCCTTCTTCGTTGTAGTAATCAGTGAGGGCGGTCTTCAAGCGCTGAAAGACTTCGTGGGAGTTCAACAAGTGAACGAGGTTTCGTTTCTTGTCCTCGTTGCGGGTGTTGCCCAGCATGTACGTGCGATACATCCGGCCCTTGGAGTTATCGATGAGAAGAGAAGCGTCGGAGGCGTAAACAGGAGGCGTTTGCGAGTACGTGAAAATATTGTACCCGTAGATCAAAAGCGCTTCGGCGAGCAGAAGCCACCAATGGGTTTTTAGATAACCCAAGGCTTTCAGAATGACCTGAAGCTCTGTATTTGATTGTTGGGCAGCTCGCATAATTAAGTCACTTCGGACGTCTCCGAATAGACTCCTACAGAGTCCTTAACGGTTAGATTCCCCTGGAAATTGAGGGTAAACGTGCGCAATTGCCTAACGAATTTTGGTCTGTCCGCAATGCTCCGCGGCGAGCGATCCCCGACGCGCTGAAAAAAAACCGGCCCGGAAAGCTCTTCCCAAGATTTCGCCATCTTGACGCAAAGCATTTGTCTCCCATTCCGAACCGTCGACAAGCCTGAGTCCATCGCCTTCAATGAAGCGGTGAGAATTTTGACTTTGTCCGGAAGTCTTCGTTTGGCGTCCTCTAATGTTAAGCTGCTCCGCGCCATAAAGGACTTTTGTCCCGTGGGGGTGGAGGCCGAGGCGTTTGAGGGGTTGGCGGGTTTACCGGCGTTCAATCCCGATCTAGATGGAGAGTCGCCGCCGGAGCCCGTACGCCAGTGGCGAGCGAGTCTTGCCAGGGCTGATGCGGTCGTAATCTCGAGCCCTGAGTACGTGCACGGCGTGCCGGGGGCCTTGAAGAACGCGCTCGATTGGATTGTTTCCAGCGGGGAAATTTCCTCCAAGCGGGTCGGGCTCATCAATGCCTCGGCGGGAAGCGGTGAGTTCGCCGAAGCTCAGTTGAAGGAAACGCTTACCGTAATGGAGGCGCGAGTTCTCTTTTCGATTTCCTTGCCCGGCCCGCTCGTACGCCGGGGTTTCGACGAGAGCGGAAAGCCCGTGGAGGCGGAAATCATCACGGCGTTAACGGCTTGCGTGGATACCCTTATCGCTTCTTGCCTGATGTAAATCGGGCCGAGTACGATGCGGCCATTGTTTCGAAGGATGAAAAAAATACATGAATAAACTAATCAAGAACGCGACGGAAGCCGTAGCCGATGTCTTCGACGGCGCGACGCTAGCCCTGGGCGGTTTCGGTCTATGCGGCATCCCCGAGAATTGCATCGCGGCCCTCGTCGAAAAGGGCGTGAAAAATCTCACCTGCATTTCCAATAATGCGGGCGTCGATGATTTTGGCATCGGCCTCATGCTGCAAAAGCGGCAGGTCAAAAAAATGATCTCGAGCTACGTCGGCGAGAACAAATTATTCGAGCAGCTCGTCCTTTCCGGCGAGATGGAGCTGGAGCTCACGCCTCAGGGAACGCTCGCTGAAAAATTGCGTGCGGGGGGCGCGGGTATACCGGCCTTTTTCACGGCGACCGGCTATGGCACTCAGATCGCCGAAGGTAAGGAAGTGCGCGAGTTCAAAGGCCGCAAGTACATTTTGGAACAGTCCTACTTCGCCGACTTCGCTTTGGTGAAAGCATGGAAGGGCGACACCATGGGCAACCTGGTCTTTCGCGGAACGAGCCGCAACTTCAATCCCATGGTCGCCACTTGCAGCTATAAGACCATCGCGGAAGTCGAAGAGCTCGTGCCCGCGGGCGAGCTCGATCCCGACAATATTCACGTGCCCGGCATTTACGTGAAACGGATTTTCCAGGGCAAGCACTACGAAAAGCGCATCGAGAAGCGCACCACGAGGCAGGCATAATATGGCTCTGACCAGAGAACAGATCGCTCAGCGGATTGCTTTGGAGCTAAAGGACGGCGACTACGTCAACCTCGGCATCGGCATTCCCACTTTGGTGGCCAATTACGTGCCGAAGGGCATTACCGTCGTGCTGCAAAGCGAGAATGGGCTCCTTGGCGTCGGGCCTTATCCCAAGGAAAGCGAAGTCGATCCGGATTACATCAACGCCGGCAAAGAAACGGTGACGACGCTCCCCGGGTCCGCCATTTTTTCGAGCTCCGATTCCTTCGCGATGATCCGAGGCGGGCATGTGGATCTCACCGTCATGGGCGCCATGGAAGTCGACGAGACCGGCAGCATCGCCAACTGGATCATTCCCGGTAAGATGGTCAAAGGCATGGGAGGCGCCATGGATCTCGTCGCCTCGGGAAGTCGCCTCATCGTGGCCATGCAGCACGTATCGAAAAACGGCGAGAGCAAAATTTTGCCGAAGTGTCAGCTGCCGCTCACCGGCGTGAACGTGGTGAAAAAGATCGTCACCGAGCTCGCCGTCATCGACGTGACCCGGGAAGGGCTCGTGCTGAGGGAACGCGCGCCCGGCGTGACCACGGAAGACATTCGTAAAGCGACCGCGGCGAAGCTCACTATCCCGGCGGACGTGCCGGAAATCCGCCTCCGATGACTGGGAAGGCCTCTTCGAAGCTGCTCTCGCCTCTGGTTTTGGTGGGAGCGCTCGGCTATTTCGTCGATATCTACGATCTGGTTTTGTTTAGCATCTTGCGAACGGCGTCTCTCAAGGGACTGGGCGTACCGGAGTCCGAGCTCTTGGATAAAGGGGTGCTTCTGCTCAACTGGCAGATGTCGGGTCTGCTTTTGGGCGGCATTCTCTGGGGAATTCTCGGCGATAAGCGCGGGCGGCTCAGCGTGCTCTTTGGCTCCATCCTCCTCTATTCGGCCGCCAATATCTGTAACGCTTTCGTGCAGACGGTGAACCAGTACGCCGCACTCAGATTCATCGCGGGCATTGGCCTTGCGGGCGAGCTCGGCGCCGCCATTACCTTGGTCTCGGAGAGTCTCCCGAAAGAAGTGCGTGGCTACGGCACGGCTATCGTGGCCGGCGTGGGGCTTTCGGGTGCGGTCTTCGCGGGCCTCGTCGCCGATTTTCTCGACTGGAAGTCCGCCTATTTTACGGGCGGTGCCCTCGGCCTTTCCCTGTTATTCGCGCGCGTGCGGCTTGCCGAGTCCGGAATGTTTCGCGAAGTGCGCGCGAGCGCGGTACGACGCGGGGATTTGACTTTGCTTTTCGCTAATGGAAAACGCGCATGGCGCTATCTCTGCTGCATTTTGATCGGCGTGCCCATTTGGTATGTCGTTGGTATTCTGGTCACCTTTTCGCCCGAGATCACGAAATCTCTGGGCGCGGTCGAGCCAATTTCGGCGGGCCGGGGCATATTATTTTGTTACGCAGGTGTCGCGATCGGAGATTTGGCGACGGGAGTCATCAGCCAGTGGATCGGAAGCCGCAAGAAGGTGGTCGCCGTGGCGTTGGCCATTGAAGCCGCTCTAGTGGTGGCGTTACTCACGTCGCATGGCTTCACGGCCGCCTATTTCTACGGGTTTTGCGTGTTGATGGGCCTTGCCACCGGCTATTGGGCGGTCTTCGTGACCATGGCGAGCGAGCAGTTCGGGACGAACTTACGAGCTACCGTCACAACCACGGTGCCGAACTTCGTACGGGGCTCGGTCGTGCTTCTGACGCTTGCCTTTAGAAAGTATCAGACGGATTTGGGGCTCGCCGGCAGCGCGCTCGCGCTCTTTGCGGTCGTGGGCCTTCTCGCGGTCGTAGCCCTTTTGTCTCTGGACGAGACGCATTCGCGAGACCTCAATTATCTTGAAGCCTGACTAATCTTTCGTGCGAGGACTGATCGGCGTTTCCTGGAGGACGGCCAGCAAAAGAATAAAAACGATTTTAGTCCATTTGGTTTGTTGTATGTAAATGGATCCTGAAAGGGCCCGACCTGACGTCACACGGCGTGCCGAAAAACGTCACCGCGAAACAAGACAACCGGACCGGCTCGTGGTGTGATTGAGGGGTCATGGCGAAACTCACTCTCAATGAAAACGATCTCGTGATCGAGCACCTGAAAGGGAGCGGCCCCGGGGGCCAGAATAAGAACAAGCGGCAAACGGGAATTCGCATTACCCATTTGCCGACGGGCCTCATCGGCTTTGCCACTGAATGGCGGACTCAATCGGATAATTTGCGCGTTGCGAAGGAGCGTCTCGAGGAACGAATCGCCGCGCATTTCTACCGGCCCCCCAAGCGGCGGCCCACCAAGAAAACCAAGGGGTCCAAGGAACGCCGCCTCCAAGGAAAGAAGCTGCACAGTGCGGTGAAAAAGGCCCGAAATCCCAAAGGGTGGGAATAATGAAAGCTGCCGCCGAGCGCGGTATAATGAAAAGCGATGAACTCCTTCTTCGGCGTGCTCCAGGGCTCCTACGCATATCTGCTTATTTTTCAGATCGTGATCGTCACGACCTTGTTGCTCTTTCTTCTCTGGCTCATCGCGAGACGGCTACGGGAGACGGGAGTACCGGAAACCGGGGGTGGCGGTGGCACCACCGTGGTGCAGGACCAGACCATCGTGAAACTTTCCCGGGAACAGGCTCAAAAGATCGAGGCGCTCGAGCGCCAGGTCGCAGAGCTCGATCAGGGCAGCGCGAACCTCGTGCAGGCCACCGAAAAGAGCAAGGCCTCCGAGGACAAGGTGAAGTACCTCGAACAAAAGCTACTCGAGTACGAAATCCTGCAAGAAGAGATCAGCACGCTGAGCGTACTGAAAATCGAGAATGAAAAGCTAAAGGCCCAGGTCATCGAGTTAGGGGCAACGCCGAACTTGAGAGGGGGGTCTTCCCCGCCCACGCACGCGACCGCGCCGCAAAAGGCTTCGGCTTCGCCGTTGACCAGTGACGCCTCGACGACGGGCTTAAAGCCGTTCGAGGACCTCTCCGACGATAAACCGGCTTCTTCCACGGGCGCGCTCGAGCAGAGCGAGATCGACGGATTGATCGCAAAGATCGACTCGTTGTCGTCGAAGAAGTAGCAGCGCAGCTCCAACCGCGCCGAGCGCTACCGCTCGGCCGGCTGTTTGTTCATCGTCTTGTCCATCTTCAGAAGATGCTCCATCCGATAGAGCAAGACCTGCTCTTCGATGCCGTCTGAATAGTACGGCGTCCAGCCCGTATAAAAGTCCTGAAATCTCTCCAAATTCTTCACGACGCGAACCCGGGTCAGCGGCCGTTTGTCGTCGCCCTGAAGCTTTGCGAAATTAAAATCCATGGAATACCGGTACCGCTCGGGAAGCTCGATTTTCTCGGGATACTGAAACAGCAAATCGTTGTACGGCCCGTTGACGACCTCCGTCGTAATGCGGCCCGTATCCTTGTTGCTGAGCTTCAGCGGGTAATCGGCCAAAGCCTTGAGGCTCGACGCCCAAAGCTCGTCGTAAGAACCGTCGTAAATGCGGGTATGAAACGGCTTGCGCGAAGGCGGCGTGGAACAGCCGGCGAAAACCACCGAAAAAAACAGAACCAAGAAGCCTAATCGAAGGTGCATTACGGAAAACGGTACCAGAAACCGGTGAAAAAAGGACCAAAGCCGTCGAGAAAACAACCGGCACTTCGTGTCATCCGGTCATGCAATGTGAGAGCGGCTTTCCGAGGTATTTGCGATCCTTGTTTCGAATTCGACGAAAATAGGGCGCCCAAACCCGCCGTAACCCCGTAAATCGACGATAAACGAACCTAAGAGCAACCTGCTGAAAATCTCCGAAAACTGAAAAGCCCGCCAAACGAACGCGCCCGCGAGCGTTCGATAAAACCGAGAAATGAGAAAAACCGACCATAAAAACAGGTTCCGAAGTCCGATTTATTAGTTATAATTTTAGTTATCACTAATAAAAATAGGCAATAAACGATGGAACACACCTTCTTCAGCCTGAATCGTTTCTTTCGGTTTTTAGGGTTCGTTTCGCTTTTCGAGCGAGTCGCGTACCGAGTCACGCTCAAGCTGTCGGGCTGGCTACAGCGCAACGCGCAACACCGGTGGCTTTTAATCGTGGCTTTGCGCGAGGGGCAGTCCACCATGGCTATTTCGCCTTTTATCGGCGAGGCCAACGGTATTAGTGGAGAATCAAAAGGCTCGTATAACTTCGAATACGAGAAGGCATTGAAAACGCCTTTGCAGCTGCAGAGACACACCGACACGTCGCACGAAAATGCGGCGCTCGTTTCTTTGCCGTCCTGGGCGAGAGAGATTCAGCCGTTTTTACAGAATCAGTTGAGCGAGCACACGCGTCGGGCTTACGAGACCGACCTGCGTCAGTTCTTTTTGTTCCTGGAAGGCCGTCTCGACCCTCACAAGCTCGATACTTTGCGGCCCGAGCATCTCATTTTGTTCCGGAAATCCCTCGAGGAGGGGCGGGTGACCGGAAAACCCATGGCGAAGTCCTCCATCAATCGAAAGCTCGCCGTGGTGAAGAGCTTTTTGAACTGGCTGCGCTTAAACCGGGTGATTCAGGAGAATCCGGGCCAGCTGGTCAAAGGCTATCCCCAGACTCAAGAATCGGGCTTGAACGGGCTCTCCGATCTGGAGGCCCGTCGCATTCTGGATCTTCCCGATCGCCACTCCAAGTCAGGCGCTTTGCACCAAGCCATTCTCCACGTTCTACTCTATCTTGGGCTTCGCAAGGGCGAGCTCATTGGTTTGAAGGTGGGAGACTGGGATACGGAGCGTGGAACCGCGGTATTCAAGGTGCGGGGGAAGGGCCATCGCGTTCGCATCTTGCCGCTCACCGCCTCCGTGCGCGCGGCGCTCGATCATTATTTCTGGGTCTGTGGCCGTAGCCACAGCGAGAAAGAGGCGCCTCTCTTCATGCCGACGAAAAACCCGCGCTCAGGAAAGCTCGAGAAGCCGCTCAATCCGAACTCGATTACCTATCTCGTCGCTCGCTACGCGAAGAAGGCAGGCGTCTTGAAGAAGGTCTCCCCGCACTCTTGCCGCGCCACCTGCATCTCCAATGCGCTCGACAGGAAAGCCACTCAGCGAAGCGTGCAGCATCTGGCGGGATGGTCCACGCCTCTCATGATTCAACGCTACGACAAGCGCCGCGAGGATTTGAAGAACTCCGCCGCCTTCCTCGTCGACTACCAAGAAACCCACGCCTCCTAGGACAGAGTCGTCAAGGCCAGGCTCCGGGCTGTAAAGGCGGCCAGCCCTGGCCCTGAGAAATCCGAGTCCCCAAAGGGACTTAGCGCCGTGGCTTCCCCCCAATCCCGAGCTGTTCAAGAGCTAAGCGAGAGTTACCTATATATTTCAATAGCTTATGCGTTTGAGCTGGCCGGGCCGTAAGAAGCTTGGGCATCCGAATAGGCTCTAGGCAGCTGACTTCAGACTGCGCGGTCGTGGCACGGAACTGGCTTAACTAATTAGTGCCGTCCTTAGTTTTCGGAGTCTACGTTTGAATCGCCCTTTATCAGAACGTTTGTTCTTCCTTTTATCGTTCGCGTTGCTCCTTGGCTGGAGCGCGCCGGCGCACGCGCAGGCTCGCGAGCTCGCTTCCCGCATGTTTCAGCGTCTTACCGGCTACTCGCTTCCTTTGACCGATCCCCGACGAGCTCAAATGGAGGCCGCGATCACGGCTTTGAATTTCACGGGCGCCGCCGCCATCGCCACGGCCGATCCGAAGTTCATCAATGTAACCGTGCGCCAGTTCGCCGCGCCCATGTCCAATCTCGAAGAAAGCCGCCGCGTGAGGTTGAACGACTTCATCGCCATGGTGATGGGTTTCACCCGGGACAATCTCGATGCCCGCGCGCTACTCACGGACAATAAGCAATACGTCGTGGACGTCGCCAATCCGGAAATTGCCTCCAATACTATTTTAAAACCGTGGGACCCGCTTTTTCCGACCGTTCACTATGTGTCGGTCGATCAGGCAGTCATAGACGTGCAAAGATATTTGATCGTGCGCCCTCAAGAGATGGGCGCCACCGACGGCGCGACACCGCCCAACGTCGTCATCACACCGCTCGGCACGAACGCTTCGGGCTTGCTCACGAGCCATGCCTGGACCTTGTCCCATCTGGTCGCGGGCACCAATCGCCGCGCCATCTCCTACGCCTTCAGAGAATTTCTCTGCACGCCCATTGAGTCACTTTCCGATACGTCGGCGCTGGATAACCGGGTTCGAAGAGACGTGGACCGCTCGCCTGGCGGCGTCCCCGCTACTTATCAGAACACCTGCCGGGGCTGTCATGCGGGGCTCGATGCTTTGGCGGGCGCATACGCGCATTACGACTACGGCAATCGCCTCGTCGTAACGGCCGCCATTCGCCCAAAATATAGCCAAAACGCTACTTTCAGCCCGACCTACATCACCACTGACGATTCCTGGATGAACTTGTGGACGCAGAATCAAAACGCGGCGCTCGGCTGGAGCGCTACCGCGGGTCTCTCCGGAAACGGAGTAAAGGCCTTGGGCAACATGCTCGCCAATTCGGATGCTTTTGCCAACTGCATGGCGACGCGAGCGTTTCGGGAAGTGTGCGGCGTTCGCACCATGACGCCCGCGTTGCAGACGGTAATTACGTCGCTGAAAAATGATTTTAAGACGAACGGCTACAAGTTAAAGCGCCTGTTCGAGCGCACCGCCGCGCACGAAAGCTGTTTGGGTAGGTAATCGATGAAATCACGTTTGAAACATTTGAATCGATTCTTGCTCGCACTGACCTTGAGCTTCGTCGTGTCCGCTTGCGGACTGAAAAACGGCAAAGACGCGACCGATCGAAAGGACGGTTCAGTCACCGGCGGCGGCTCCTTGGCACTCCGCCGAGAGGCCTTCCGGACCACGCTCTATCCCATCGTGAAGCGAGACTGCACGGAATGCCACGTAGCCTCGCAAGCGCCGACGTTTGCCGCTTCTGACGTAGGTGTCGCTTTTAACGCCGTTATGCCCACGGTGAACTGGGAGAGCCTCTCTTCGTCAAAGCTCGTCGCGAGAAGCACCGACTCTCATTGCGGCCGTCCGAGCTGTGCGACGGATGGCTCGCTCTTTCTGAGCGCCGTTAAGGCCATGGACGACCAGTGGAAGCAGGGAACGGCCGGCTCGATCTTGGTGAAGTGGGATGCCGCGGTGGATTCCGGCACGGAAGAAGCTTTGGTCACGACCCGGAAGGAAGCTTCCTTCACGCTTTCGCGCGCGGTCGATCGCGAGCTGACTATTTCGTATCAGGTTTCCGGAACCGCCACGCTCGGCGTCGATCATGAGCTCGCGGCCACGGGTGAGGTGGTCATTCCGGCTTTGGAAAAGACCGGCAAAATTGCTATCCCCGTGCTCGACGACGCTCTCTTTGAGCCGGATGAAACGATCGTCCTGAAGCTCCTTCCGGCCGAAGGCATTGAAATTTCCGGTTCCGACACGTTCACGCTCACGGTTCAAAATGACGCCGATCCCGCGCCGAGCGTACAGTGGAAGCTCACCTCGTCGAGCGTCAACGAAGGCGCGAGCGCGACCCTCGAGGCCGAGCTTAGCGGCGCTTGCAGCGTCGACGTCTCGGTCCCGGTCACGGTTGCCGTCCCGGCCGGAGTCGCGGCCGCCGACATGCAGTTATCCAATGCTACCCTTCGCATTCCCGCGGGCATGCTCACGGGCTCCGTTACTCTCTCCCGGGTGCAGAACACTCTGGACGAAGTGGACGCGGTAGTAACGGTCGGTTTAGGAAATCCCACCAACGCCACGCTCGGCGCTAATACCACGCACTCTTTGACCGTTGCCGACGACGATGCGGCTCCCGCGGTGCAGTGGGCTCTGGCCTCTAGCTCCGTGAACGAGACGGTGGGCATGGCGACTTTTAACGCGACGTTGAGCGCCGTGAGCACGAAGACCGTCACGGTCTCCTATCAAATCAGTGGTGCCGTGGACGCGGCGCAAAGAGGCTTTTCGAATGGTTCGGTGACGATCGCCCCGGGGCAGAGCTCGGGCTCGTTCCAGGTCGCGGTTACCAACGATCTGACTTTCGAAGGCCCCGAATCGATCATTATGACGCTTTCGTCGCCCGTGAATGCGTCTCTCGGCGCTCGCACGACCCATACCGTAGCGCTCGTCGACGATGAAACGGCGCCTCTCGCCGATTGGTCTCTGACCTCGTCTTCCGCGAGTGAGTCCGCGGGAACGGTTAATATTACGGCGAGGCTCAGTCGCGCGAGCCAGGCTAACGTCACTCTGAATTATACGGTCGCGGGCACGAGCACGAGCGCGGACCACGCTCTTGCCGCTGGTTCTTTCACCATTGCGGCGGGAGATACCACCGATATGCTTAGTTTCAATCTGACCAACGACGTTTTGGATGAGACGGATGAGACCGTGGTGGTCACGCTCGCTAGTGTTACGGGCGCGTCGCTTGGCACGAACCTGATTCATACCCTTACGATTACGGATGACGATGCCTCTCCGGATTTGAATTTTGTTTCCGCGGCGCAGACCGTGGGCGAGAACGCCGGCACCGTGACGGCGACCGTCAGTCTCAGCGCGGCTAGTGGAGGAGCGGTAAGCGTTCCTTATACCGTCTCTGGAACGGCGACCAATCCCGCCGATCACAATCTCGCGGCGGGAACTCTGAGCTTCCCGGCGGGGACGACTTCCAAGACGATCTCTTTCAGCGTGGCCCAGGATTCCACGCCCGAAGCCGACCAGACGGTGATTATCACGCTCGGTACGCCGACCGCGGCTACGCTCGGCACCGGGCAAGTGCATACCGTCACGATTACCGAAAACACGCTCATTCCGATCGTGCAGTGGGGCCAGGCCACGCGGACGGTAGCCGAGGGCGTTGGTTCCGTGGTGATCCCGGTAACCTTGTCTTCTCAGTCTTCGAGCGCCATTACGGTGCCGGTTGCCGTGAGCGGCACGGCGACTGCCGCCGATTTTACTTTGTCGTCGGCGACTCTCTCCGTTCCGGCCAATTCGGCCACGGGAAGCGTCACCCTCACCGTCACTCAAGATACGATGGATGAGAACGACGAAACGGTCATTCTAACTCTGGGCACTCCCACGAACGCGTCTCTCGGCGCGACCTCGGTGCAAACGATAACTCTTACCGACGACGATAATGCTCCGAACGTGCACTTCAATGCCGCGACTCAAACCGTGGTGGAAGGCGCGACCGGCGCGGTTACGGTTACCGCGGCACTTTCCGCGGCGAGCGGCAAGGCGGTTAGCGTGCCCTTCACGGTCAGCGGCACGGCGAGCCGCCCCGGAGACCACAATCTCGTCAACGGAACCTTTAACTTCGCGGCCGGCGCTACCGCTGCCATGGTCTTGTTCAACCAGGCCGACGACACCATCTTTGAAGGCAATGAAACGATTATCCTGACTTTGGGCACGGCCACCAATGCGACGGTGAACACGCCGTCGGTCCTTACGCTGACTATTACGGACAATGAAGCCATGCCGGCCGTGCAATGGGCGATTGCCTCGCAAACGAAGCTGGAAAACGCGGGAACAGTACAGATTGCCGCGAACCTCAATCGCGCGAGCACCGCCGCCATCAGCGTGCCTTACGTGATTACCGGTACGGCGACGAGCACCGATCACAACTTGGCGGACGGTACCTTGCAGTTTCCCGCGGGCTCGCTTTCTGCGAGCGTCGTGCTCACCCTCTTAAACGACACCGTCGACGAGGATGCCGAGACGGTGATTTTGACTTTGGGCGCACCCACGGGCGCCACTAAAGGGGCGACGGTCACCCATACGTTGACGATTACCGACGATGATCCTCTACCGGTGGTCACTTTTTCGGCGGCCGCGCAAACGGTGGCCGAGTCTTCGACCGCCACCCTTACGACGAACGTTCGCCTCAATACGGTGAGCGGCCGTGACGTGACGATTCCCATCGCGGTCAGCGGCTCGGCCTCGCAGCCTAGCGATCATAATTTGACGGTGACCAGCGTCGTCATTCCGAAGGGCACCTTGAGCGTGCCAATTAGCTTTAGAGTCTTTCAGGACACCGTTTACGAAGGTACGGAGTCGATTGTCATTAAGCTTGGTGCTCCCATGAACGCCGCGGCCACTCTCGGAACGCCGGCGGAGCACATTGTCAGCATCGCGGACGACGATGCGCCTCCCGTGCTTCTGGTGGGAGGCAACTTAGCGCTGCAGTCGTTCAAGCAGTACGAGGAAAAGCTCACCAATCTTTTCGATTCCCCAATCGCGGTCAATAACGGCGTGGTCTACAACGCCGCCCTTCAAGTCGTTTCCGATGACGGCGACCCGGGCGAGTTCAGCGATCCGATGGCCTCGGCCTATGTCGCCGCCGCCCACGCTCACTGCCGGGCGTTTGTCGTTGCCGAGGGGGCCCTGGCGCAAGCCGCCCGCACAATCAACGCGGGCGCGGACTTATCGGTTTACGCCAATAACACGGAAGCGACGAAGCGTACCGTGATTCGCCGGTACGTACAGGCGCTTTGGACCCGGGACCCGCTAGCGACAGAAGAAACGATCCTGCTCCAACTGATGGACGCGACCGCCGCCACGGTACTGCCCACCGGCAGTCCCTCCTTTAAGGCACACGTCAGCGTGTGCACGGCCGTCGCCGGAAGTCCCGAAGGAATTCGTAATTGAACGTGAGCCTTCCCGAAAGGGGTAACCCATGAAGAAAAGAAACCGAGAAAAATTCGTTGGGATGCGGCACCAGGATCACCCGAGACCGGCGACCCGGCGCGAGTTTCTCGCCCAAGGCATGGTGCAGGCCAGCAGCTTCCTCATGATGCCCGCTATCTTAAAAGGGATGTTTGGGTCCGAGATAGCTCAAGCCGTGTGCCCGAGCTCGGGAAACCTCCCGGGCCTTTTGCCGCTCATCATTTTGGACATGGCGGGTGGGGCGGGCTTACATGGTAATTTCATCGCGGGTAAGGAAGGCGGCGCTCAGGACTATTTGAGCAGCTATATGACCATGGGCGTGCCCTTTAATCCGGGAAGTACCCCGGGCTCCGTCGATACGAGATTTGGCGCTCCCATGTGGACGACGGTCAGCAATATCCGTAAAGGGATGCTCGGGAAAATGAGCACGCAGGCGATGGCTAACACCAGCATCATGACGGTGTGCCATACATCGGCCGATGATTCGAAGGGCAACCGGCACTCTCCGTTGATCCTCGCTTCGAAAGCGGGCGCGGCGGGCACTGTACTGAGAACCGGCGTTGGCTTGGGAGGAAACTCCTCGTCGCCTATCGTCGACCAAAGTCTCATTCCGTTTCAAATGCGGTCGCCGACTTCGCTGCGCGATTTGTTCGGCTATGGTTCGGTGTCGGTGCTCGATACCGATCCCGCGAAGCAGGCTTTTTCGGCGGCTATTCACAAGCTCGGTCAGGCGCAGGCGCCGCTGCTTCAGCCGCTCGCTAATGCCGCCGGGCTAAATAACGCGTTTGAGTGCGCGCACCTCGCCCAAGGGGCGTTGGTCGGAAATCTTGCCGCGCTCGATGCGCGCCTCGATCCGGCGGTGCAGGCGGTCTACGGAGTGACGGCGACTTCCACCGATACGACTTCGGTGCGCGCCGCGGTCGCTTACCACGTGCTTCAGGGGCATACGGGCCCCGGTGTCATCCAAATCGGCGGTTGCGACTATCACACTTCGGATCGGACCACGGGAAATACCAAAGACGAAGAGATCGGCGTCGAGCTCGGTAGAATTTTGGAGCTCGCTCGTCGCCTGGGAAAGGGCGTCGTTGTCGTCGGTATTTCTGACGGCAGCGTCTACTCGAGCCAGACCGTTCTCGATCCGGTCACCCAGGAATTGGCCTGGATCGGCGACGCGGGCTCAAAAGGCATGAGCTTTCTCGCCTGCTACAAGACGACCGGAAAACCTACGGTCCAGAAATCTCAAATCGGACATTTTCTAAATACCAGTAATCCGGGCGCCGACCGCAGTACGTTCTTCGGCTCGAACCCGGCGATGGTGGCCAATATCTTATTCGCCAACTATCTCAATCTGAGTGGCAAGCTTAGTCTCTTCGACTCAGTCGTCGCGGCCGCGGCCTTTCCGCGCGCGGAGATGACCGGTATCCTCGGTCTCGGCTAATCAAGAAGAGGAAGGCCTATTTACTTTTCAAAATGAGAGGGGGCTTCGGGAAACCGCCCAGGAGGAAAACGGCCACCTTGGTGAGCGGGATGATGACGCCGAGCCAGGAATAGTCGTTATCACCAAGAGAGGCGCCTGCCACCCTGAGCGAGGCAAATAGCACGGAGAAGGAGGCAAAGGGCAGGGCGTAGAAGAGTAGGTAGGGAACAACTCGACAGAAAAGCGCCAGAGACATCGTCGAGGACCATCTTCCGGTAACTGAGCGATAATGGAGTGAGATCCCACGTTGCTCCGCGTCGAGTTATACAGTTTCGGCGATGCTACGATTGGCCTATGTCTCAGAAACGCGTACCTTTTCTCAACCTCGGCGCCCTGTTTTCGCGCCACCGCGAAGAATTTCTTTCTGTGATGACCGACGTCATCGACGGATGCCGCTACATTACGGGCCCTGAGCTCGAAGCTTTTGAGAAGGAGTTCGCGACTTGGCTTGGGCCCGATCTTTTTAGCCTCGGCTGCGGCAATGGAACTGACGCCATCACACTTGCCACCCTCGCCCTCGATTTACCAGAGGGTAGTGAAGCGGTAATCCCCGCGATGACCTTCGTGGCCACCGCCGAAGGTCTTTTGCACGCTGGCCTCAAAGTCCAGCTTGCTGACGTGACCGAGGGAACCTGGCTTGTCGACCCAAAGCTGATGGCAAAAGCAATCACGCCGAAAACGCGCTTACTCGCCCCGGTCCACCTCTATGGGCAAATGGCTCCGATGGACGCCATTTGTGCGCTTGCCGAAGAAGAGAAATGTCGCGTTTTAGAAGATGCGGCCCAAGCTCACGGCGCAAGGTGGAAAGACAGAGGCCCAGGAACCTGGGGAGACGTGGCAACCTTCAGTTTTTTTCCCGGAAAAAATCTCGGCGCTTTCGGCGATGGCGGCGGCCTGGCCTCCCGTTCGCAGGAGCTCGTCTTGAAGGCCTCTGCCCTCGGCAAGCACGGAGGCTTGAAAAAATACGAGCATACCACTTTGGGCTTCAACTCCCGACTCGACAACGTCCAAGCCGCAGTTCTTCGTGTAAAGCTTAAATACATCGACTTGTGGAACCAACGCCGGCGTGAAATTGCGGGCTGGTATAGGGAGCTCCTCTCCGACGTAAAAGACATCGCGCTTCCCGTAGAAGCTTCCGGAGCGCGCCATGTCTACCATCTTTTCGTCGTTCTCGTCGAAGATCGAAAAGCACTGGGATCATTTTTGAAGGACCAAGGTGTGGACACTGGCGTGCACTATCCGCTTGCCATTCATCAGCTGCCCGTCTTCCGAAAGGAAAGCTTTGCCGCTGAAAGCTTTCCGAACGCCGAAAAAGTAGCACGGCACGGGATCTCATTGCCCATGTGCCCAACTCTCGAACAATCGGACGTAGAGCATGTAGCCCATTCTATCCGCCGATTTTTTGGAAAAATGAAATGAAAAGCCAAAGTGCCGACTATCCCTTTTATGTCCACCCAAGCGCCATCTGTGATAGCGGCGAGGTAGGGCGGGGCACACGGATCTGGGCTTTTGCCCATGTGCTCGAGGGCGCTGTCATCGGCGAAAGCTGCAACCTGGGTGAAGGGGTTTTCGTAGAGAAAGGCGCTCGGATTGGCAATCGGTGCACCATCAAGAACGGAATCGCGCTTTGGCACTCGGTAACTCTGGAGGACGACGTTTTCCTTGGTCCAAGCGTCGTGCTTACGAACGATCTCAAGCCCCGCGCATTCCTGAAGAGGGGACCAGAGCTTTACCTCCCAACCCTCGTCAAGAGAGGCGCTACCGTTGGAGCCAACACCACCTTGGTTTGTGGCGTCACTCTTGGTGAGTTCTGTATGGTCGGAGCAGGCGCGGTCGTCACTAAAGATGTCGCTCCCCATGCCCTCGTCGCTGGAAACCCGGCGAAAATCCTCG
>JAYUGC010000015.1:0-17906 GCA_043767805.1 Pseudomonadota bacterium
CCACCGGCAAGGAGCCGGTGGAGAGCGCGATCATATCGATCACCTCTTCCAGCGAGCCACCGCCGTTACCGCGCAAATCGTAGATCACGCCTGAAATTCGCGGATCATCCTTGGCCACCTTCACCAGCCCTTCATAGACGTCATTGGCCACGGAAACTCTGTTCTGGCGATCCGAGTAGTAGCCCGGCAAGTCGACGACGGCGATCCGATGCACGTCCTCACCGACTTGCACGTGGACCACGGACACTTTCACTCTGCCGTCCTCCACCCGAATCCGGCGCCGGGTAACCTTAATCGTCTTAGGAGGCTGACCCTCCTCCGTAACCACTTTCAGATAGACGTCGGTACCCGCCTCACCGCTGATGAGTTGCAGCGCCTGCTGGGAAGGGATCTTATCGAAGTCCACGAAGGTTTTGCCGTCTTGAGAAGCGCCGACAATGCGATGCCCCGGGCGTAACGAACCTTCTTCCGCCGCCCCGCCACCAGGAATGACGGACTTAATCTCGACGGCCCCGCCGCCTTTTCGAGGCGCGACGTTCACACCGATGCCTTCGAAGGAATTCTTCGTATGCACTTCAAATTGTTTGAGCGTGTCAGTCGACATGTAATTGGAATGAGGATCGAGCGCTCCCATGGCGGAGTCGAGATAGATTTCGACCAGCTGAGAGCTCTTCGCGGTCTGAGTCCATTCGAGACCGCGGCTGAGATCTTCCTTGAGGCTGCTCAGCGCTTCTTCTCGCGTGGAACCGGAGCCAACGCGGATCTCGATGTCCTTTTTCACGAAATTGGTGAAAGCGTCGGAGCCCGGCGGGGCTTCGCCTTTTTCGAGAGCGGCCACCATGGGGGGAATCTTTTCCTGCTTACGCTTTAAAAGGAGATTGAACATTTCCCAGGGCGCCGAAAAATCCCCATTCGAGATTCCCGTGCCGTGCGCGTTCTCCAGCCGCTTCATGTGCTGATGGTCCTGTTCGCTCAAATAGATCTCGTCGGGATCCATCATGGAAACAAACGCCGCGTGGATCTTCGCGGAGACGGAAGCAATAGGTACCTTCAGAAAGTGCTCGGTCTCGATGAGGCGGGCGACTTGGCGAGCGGTCTCTTGCTCGTCGGCGGAAGGAGGGCCAGGCTCGGCGCGCGCCGTAACAGCGAGCAACAATAGGAACCCGACCAAAAAACGAAATTCCGCACGACGGGTCATTCAAGCCTCCTCAGCATCCACAGCCTTCAGCAGTGTATGTGAGGACAAAAAGAATACAGAAGGGATCTCTCTTTACCGAAAAAGCATCATTCGATCAGGACGTATTCCCTCCGCGTTCACCTAGAATGGAAGTCTTAACCATGCAGGCTGGCCTATTCCCAATTCTGGTCCTAGTTTTGTCTGCGGCGTCGTCGTACGCGCTGAACGACTGCGACGAGTCTTTCGCTCGCGCGGCCAAGATCGTGAGCCTCTCCTCCCAAGGTAAAGTGGGCGAGGAGCAAGGAAATCGTTTTCTCGGGACTTTAACGGCTGAACAACTTTCTCCCGCACTAGATAGATCCCAGGAGCTCACCCGCGTGCTAAGCACGCGCCTCGGCACCCCGGCTGAGCTAACCGCTCTTGGCGATCTGGCGAGAGACGGGTTCGAAGTGTATGAGGTCAGCTCCAGCAAGGGAACGTTCGTTCTCAAAGTATTTGGAGACGGCGGCAGAAAGTCCATGCGTCAGTTCCTGCGAGAGCTGGCGGTGAATCACGCGGTGGGCGGTACTCTCTCCCAGCTAGTGCTGTCCCCTGGCGTCGATGCGTTCACCTTACAAGATAAAACCGGAACTCATCCTACCCTCCTCATGCGGAAAGCCGACGGGGTCGGCCTCGACGTTCTTATCAAGCGGGTCTCCAGCGAAGCCCATGGGCTTTTGAACGCCGAGCATGCTCTTGGGTTTACGGGCCAAGCCTTGGCTGACTTTCATCAGAGGGAAAGAGCCATTGAGCCGAGCAAGACAGTAAGAAAAGAGGCTCGCGAATTACTGAAGGACGAGCATTTAGATAAGTTTCGGCGCTGGTACGAGACGGATCAAGAAACCCCGATTAGCGTCGTCGATAGGCTTTTGGCGGAACACCTCCTCACCGGGCCTCAGGCGAAGGCATTCACCAAAGTGCTTAAAGAGAAACTGAAACGGGCCAAAAGGAACGCTCCCGGCGTCATCACCGTGGTGCACGGCGACGCGAAGCCGAGCAATTTCTTTTTCGACAAGAAAACGGCGCGGGTGACCGCCATCGATTTGGAGACCATGGGACGCACGCTCCAGCAGACCGGCGACGCCGCGGAAGACGTGGGCCGCATGCTGGGCTCTCTAAAAAAAGAAGGGGCCCTCTCCGGACTGGGCGGCTTCGAGATAAAAAGGCTTCAAGCGGCTTTTCTCGATTCCTACTTTCACAACTGGAAGGGCAACCGCGCGCAATTCAAGGAACGAGTCGATTTCTACGAGCTCAGGTATTGGGGCGTAACCCTTGCTGACCCCAACACTAAACTGACTCCGGAGCAGCGCCGCCGCCTCGCGGAGAACCTTCTCGACGAGGCGGAGATCTCGCGACCGGAAGTCCACGCTCTACAAAGACTCCTGGACGCTCCCTACCGCGATCTGGACGACGTGGAACTGCCCAGTAGCGTTCCTCTGGAAGTCGGCAGCCACGATTCTGAAACGATGTTCAAGCTCGCCAAGCAAACTTGGGCCGAGCTCTTCGATGACAGAGTTCTCACGGAAGCTTTGGAAAGGATAAAAGACAAATCCCTGGGTCAGGAAGACTTCCAATATTTGAAAGCGCTAAGAAAGCGCGCGATTTTGCTAAGAAGTACCTTTCAGGTGTTCGACCAGACTCATATGCCTCCCAAAAAGCTTCATCAATTCGTCCAAACCTTTGGCGAAATGAACGACGCCATCGCCAACGGGAAGACCAAGCTAGCTTCCCGGGCGGCCGAAGACGTACTGAAGCTCGTCAAAGCCAATGAGCCCAAGTCTTCCTTCTCGGCCTTTAAGCCGGCGACTCCGGCCTCCATCGGGCATCATCTTGCGGCTACCACGACCGAGATCGGGCGCACGCTCGCCAAGGCGACCCTCACGGCCAGAGAGTTTCACTCCGTTCGCAAGTCCGTGCGGCAACTTCACGCTTTCGTGCGCCTACTCCAGGCCAGTGAGCCGACGGAAGCGAAAGCCTCGGCTCTCGACTACCTGCACGCTTTGAATCTGCATACGGGGGCTATTCACGATCAGTTCGTGACCCGATCGCTGAACGGCGAAATCGACTACGAAAAGGCGACTCTCGCCGTACCCGGGGACTTGCGGGACAATCTCACCAGGATCATGACTCGGTTACAAATCGATCCTTAACTACTTGATGCCGAGAGCCCACGGCGCGGTCCCGATCTGCGTTCGGCAGGGAGGAACGCCCTTCGAGACGAGAAGCTTACTTATCTGCTGGAAGCGCGTGCTCGTGCCGGGGTCCTCTTTGGTCGAGAGCTGAAGGAGTTGGGCGCCGGAAGACAGGGTCATCATCTCCAAATCGAAAGGAACCGGCTGGGCATCGAGTGACCATTTCAAGTTGTCGATGGGTCCAACCGCCGCCAAAGCACTCCAGGGAACCCGAGCCCTCATGGAAGTCAGAAATTTAACCTGCTTTTTGGTAAAAAGTACTTCTGGGCTCCGGCGGCCCGCGAGGACGTCCTTGAGATCGGACATGTCCGCTTCTTCTTCGCTGAATGAGCAATGGATGACGGCGTTCTTACCTTGGAAGTCCGTCTCGCACTTGAACCCGTCCTCGTCCTTGAAGTCGTCGGGAACTCTTTGAGAATCAGTGGTGAGCTTCACGGTCACTTCCACCGGCTCTCCCTTTTCGCCTCTGAGCCGCAGCAGAAGGCCCGCGCGATACAAATCCCGGTTTCTCGTATCGAGATAGTAAAGGTACCGGCGCTTCGACTTCGAAACGTCGGCCGCGAGCTGGCGCTTGACCGCCGCGGGGCTCGTCTCACACAGCGTCCAGTGGTACTCGGCCTGAGTGGCGTGGAGCGAAGTGCTAAGAAAGAGAGTCGCTAAGGTCAGGGTGATCTTGCTCATGGGACGTAGTCTTTCGTCGAGAAGCGCACCGGTCAACGCCGGGATTGATAAAACTTCCACAAAGAACGACACAAGCCTTGTCGAGCGCGTCCTCTCCCATTAGCTGTCTCCCCATGACGGGGTTTTGGGTTTTATCGATCTTCACCGCGCTGCTCCTCGGTTGCGCGGGGCGTCCAGCCTCTCCCGCACTTCCCCGCCTTGAGCTGTTTCCGTTGAAAGAAACCGCGACGCTCGGCGAGTTCCACGAACAAAGGATTTCGCTCGGAGGTTTTTCGGGACTTTGCTTCCGCGGCGAGACAGAGGGGAAGCTTCGTTTTCTCGCTCCCACCGACAGAGGCCCCAATCCAGAGCCCGTGACCCTCCCCAATAAAAGCAAAGGACGTGTCTTTCTCCTCCCGAGGCTCTCCCCGTTGGAGACGCCACAGCTTTGGCGCCTGGAAAATTCTTGGTAATTGAGCAGGGCTCGACCAAAGGCCCCCATTCGTTTCATCGCGTCTTCTCCTTAGACGTCACGCAGGCGACGAATCTCTTAGACCGAACGGATAGAACGCATTCCCGGCCCGCCGCTAAAACCCTCGTCGCCGATCTCACCGCATTGGGTTACGACTTCGCTGAAAAAGTGGAAGGACTCACGGTCGTGAGCCCGACGACCTTGGCCGTTTTGAATGACAATGATTTCGGCGTGGCTTCCGACGATCTCCGGGAACGCTCGCGGGCCCGTATCCTTACCGACGCTCCCTCCGTTCTCGGCCTCATCCATTTGTCCGAGCCCTTGACTCCCTGAGCCGTCGGAAATCCAATTGTGGTTCCCCGACGAGAGGAATAGGATTTTTTTGCTTAGGTTACCAACCAAGGAGATCCCATGAAGAAACTTCTCGGACTACTGACTCTACTAGGGGCGGCGCTAGCTTTCGCCGACAACAGCCCCGTTCCGCAGAATCAGCAGCAGCAACAACAGCAGCAGGCCCAGCAAAACAAAAAACACCAACAGCAGCAACAGCACAAGCAGCACCACCAGCACGGCCATCCTCACAATCAGCACCCGACCCCGAATTGAGATCCGCATCTAATGGGAGAGGAGGCCTTCCCTCCTCTCCCCCATGAACTTGCGTTACTTAAAGTTAAGAGGCGGCTCGATGTCCCCACTATTTGCGCTCCTGGTTTATCTCGTCGGTAATCTCGCTTTTGCCGGCCCTTCTACCAAACTCAGCCCAACGGAAACCGAGCTCGTGAATCAGAGGCTTCGGCGCTTTTATCAGAATAGCGAGGCGGCCATCATGAACGAGCGGGTTCCCAAATTTTCCGCCCGCACCGGCGCCGCGGTCGAGCGGCATCGTTCGCTGCGTTTGGCTAAGGCGCCCACCAACCCCCTGCTCAAACTCGCGCAGAAAAAGGCGACACCGGAGTTTCAGAAGGCGCAACGCGAAGTCTTCAAAAAACATTTTCCGGGAGCCTACGGCCCAAGAGTTTCCGGCACGTGGTCTGCGCCCGAAGCCAACGATGCGTTAGCCGACATCAGCGACGGATGGATCGCCAAAGACAAGCTCGTTTACGATTTGGACTCCCTACCGGCCGACGGCGAGACGAAGCTCGATCTCTGGTCCGACGACTACTGGCGCACGCGGTACGGCGGTCTCGCGTATCGTTATTCCAATCCGGAAGAGTACGAAACCTGGGAAGAGGCCGCGGACGTTTACGCCCAGCCCAAGAACTGGGACAAGCTCGTCGACGATCTCGACAAGACCGAGCTGACCCAACGCATCCGCAAATGGTCGCCGGCGGAAAAGTACGACTTGAGTCTCTTCGATCTGGAGTTTCCTCTCACCAATCAGCAAAAAGAGCTCGGCGAGGAGTTTCTGGAAGAAGACGAAAAAACGGTCGAAGACTGGGTCGGCATCTGCCACGGCTGGGCAGCGGCCACCGTCATGGTCCCGCGTCCTGAAAAGACCGTCAAAGTCCCGGGTCCGGAGAAAACCACGATCACCTGGTACCCGAACGACATCAAGGCCGTCGCTTCGCTTCTCTGGGCGGAAGCCGAGTCGGACAATAATTTCGCGGGTGTCAAATGCGAGATTAAGAACCCGGCCTACTATCAAAACGGCCGCATGCAGGATCAAGATTGTTTCGACACGAATCCGGCGACCTTTCACTTGGCTCTCGGTAACCAGGTGGCTCTCGCCGGAAAAACGTTTCTCATGGACAACACGTTCGACTACGAGATTTGGAATCAGCCCATCCAGTCGTACGAGTTCCTCTATTTCGATCCGATTCACCCGGAAAAACGCAGCAAGAACTGGAAAGAAGTGGCCGTGCCTTACGACGCCTCGTTCAAAGCCGGGGATCGGTTTCAAAAGCCGCTGACTCGCGGGCAGAAAAACGAAAAAGGGGTTTGGGACGATTCGGGCGTCCGCCAAATCGTGGGAGTCATCAACTCCATCGCCTATATCGGGGAAGTGTCTCCGCCCGCGCACACCGAGGTGGCCAATGACGATGAGCTCGTGCGGGTCACCTATACCTACGACTTGGAAATCAGCGAAGCGGACGGGAAAAGCGTGGTCTCCGGCGGCGAATGGCACGAGAACTCCCACCCAGACTTCCTCTGGGTTCCCAGGAAGGGGACTCGGGCGCTTACCTCCTATGACACGAAGCCAATCGACTATTCGGGGAAACGCGAAGTGGGCGTGGACGCGACCAAATACGCCCGCAAAGCGAGCCAGAGCGGAGTTCCCCTCTGCGAGGTGCTGTCGACGCTCATTGAGCTGTCGACGGGTGCCGAAGCCGACCTTTGCCCTCCGACTTCGCCCTAAGTGCGCACGCGCGAGCTTTTTCCTACTTTGCGGCAACATCATTATCCGAGGCCGCTCGGCTGGACGCTTCGACGGACGAGAGCCCGATAGCCGACTGGACAAACGCAGTATTGCCGATTACATAGGGGATTCTTCGTGTGGGGCCGACGTAGCTCAGTCGGTAGAGCAGCTCATTCGTAATGAGCAGGTCACCGGTTCGAGTCCGGTCGTCGGCTCCAGTCTTTTAGCCCCCTAGAAAGTCTAAGCCTGCCGAGCCATCACATGGAGCTCCGCAATCCGACGCAAGCCGCCCTCTTGAAGACATCGGGCTCACCTGAATCTGAGACGGCTCGAGCGCTTCGAGCGGCTTCATGCCAGAATCGATGAGCGCCTTCAAGTCCCCGGCTTGCGTGCGTAGATACTACGACGCGTCACCACTGGTTATGACTGGTTATGTCCCGGAGGAGCCGATCCCAACCCACTGAAGGGCTTGAGAAATTCACGGATTCTCTCGTTGAAGGGTGCTCCCCCGTCTGTTACGTTACTTGCGCAAATTCAACGTAAGGAGTGGCCCGCCGGAAGCCTCGCGGGCTAAAGTCATAGTGGAATATTTGCCCGTACTTATCATGTTGGGTATCGGTGCCGTGGTCGGCGCCGGCATGCTTCTTTTGCCCCGCCTGATCGCCCCGCGGCTGCCCAACGCCCGTAAGAACGAGCCCTTCGAGTGCGGCGTTCCCGCCCACGGCGATGCCCACCGCCGCATTTCGGTGCGTTTTTACCTCGTGGCGATTCTCTTTTTGCTTTTTGACGTGGAAGCGATTTTCTTTTTTCCCTGGGCCGTCGTGTACCGGGATTTCCTCGCCATCAACTCGTTCATCGTTTTCGAGATGGCGGCGTTCGTAGCGGTCCTCCTGGTCGGTCTCTACTACGTTTGGCGTAAAGGAGCCCTGCTCTGGGATTGAAGGTGATTTAATGGGCAAGGACGGATCTTTAAGCTTCTTCACGACCCGCCTCGACGACTTCCTCAGCTGGGGAAGAAAGAACGCGCTTTGGCCTTTGCCTTTCGGCACGAGCTGCTGCGGCATCGAGATGATGGCAACCCTAAGCAGCGACTACGACATGGCTCGCTTCGGCGCCGAGGCCATCCGCTTTTCTCCTCGTCAGAGCGATCTCCTTATCGTCGCGGGAATCGTGAACGCGAAGATGACGCCCATCCTGGTCAGCGTCTACGAGCAGATGAGCGATCCGAAATGGGTCATGTCCTTTGGCGCCTGCGCGTCTTCGGGCGGCGTCTTTCCGGTTTATAGCGTCACGCAAGGCATCGATCGCGTGATCCCGGTCGACATCTATATCCCCGGCTGTCCGCCCTCTCCCGATTCGGTTCTCTACGCTTTGATGGAGCTCCAAAAGCGCATTGCCCGGGGCGAGACGCATGCTCAGCACCGCATCGTGAAAGCCCGTGAAGGGAAAGGGGCGGTCACACCGTGATTGAAAGATTCGATATCCGCACCCGCGTGCCCACGATTTACGGCGACTGGTGGGAACGCTTTGGCCCTGTCTGGGCCGAGCAGGCGGAAACCCTGAAACAGAAATTCGGCAACGCCGTTCCCGAAGTGCGGCTTCCGCCCACTTTCCCCACGGACGTGCCCATCGTCTACGTGCACAAAGAGCATATCGTCGAGGTTTTGACCTATTTGAGAGATTCGCTCGGTTACGACTTTTTGGCCGATCTCACGGCGACGGACGAAGGCGGCGAGCCGCGCTTTGAAGTCGTCTACAACCTCTACGCTATGAAGGCGAAGGGCCCGCGCATCCGCGTGAAGTCCAAAGTCGGCGAAGCGGAAGACATTCCGTCGATAGTTACGGTCTGGAAAGGCGCGGACTGGGCCGAGCGCGAAGTCTACGACATGTTCGGCATCAAATTTCGCGGTCACCCCAACCTCCGGCGCATCCTCATGGATTACCGCTGGGAAGGGTATCCGCTCCGTAAAGATTATCCCTTGGATGGCTATCAGGTGTTCCCGGACGCCGAGGCCCCCGATCCAGAGAGGCTGAGATAATGCACGAAGGTAGAGACAAAATACCGTCGAGCAAGCTGCCCGAGCGGTTCACGTTTCAGCCGGATCCCGACGACCTCTGGGAAGACTCGCGGGTCATCATCAATATCGGCCCGACGCATCCCTCGATGCACGGCGCGTTCCGGATGGTGGCAAAGCTTAACGGCGAGACGATCGAAAAGTCTTACTGCGAGTTCGGCTACACGCACCGCGCGAAGGAAAAGCTCGGCGAGCACCGCACCTACCATCAGTTCGTGGTCTTCACCGATCGCCTGAATTATTGCTCGGCTCTCATCAACAACGTCACCTACGCTATGAGCGTCGAGCAGCTCATGGGCATCCAAGTGCCCGAGCGTTGCGTGTGGCTCCGCATGATGTGCGCGGAGCTCGCACGCGTCACCGATCACCTTATCTGCATCGGCATTAACGCCGTGGATCTCGGCGCCTTCAGCTTCTTCCTCTACGGCTTTCATCAGCGCGAAGAGGCCTACACCTTAATCGAAAAGCTCTGCGGCGCGCGTCTCACGACGAGCTACACCCGCATCGGCGGCTTGATGTACGACTCGCCCCCCGGCTGGGAAGACGAGCTGCGCGTTTGGATCAAAAAGACACGCGCCTGCATCAACGAGATGGATGCGATTCTCACGCACAACCAGATCTGGTGCGGCCGCACCCAAGGCGTTGGCGCCTTCACGCCCGAACAATGCCGGGATTGGTCCTTCACGGGGCCCGTGGCCCGCGCGGCCGGCATCGATCACGATTTGCGCCGAGACCAGCCTTGTCTATTTTACGACCAGGTGACGTTCGACGTTCCCACGGGCGAGCACGGCGACGTGTACGATCGCTACCTGGTCCGCATGGAAGAAGTGCGCCAATCCTTGCGCATTCTCGAGCAATGCTGCGACAAGATTAAGCCGGGGCCCATCTGGGTGGAAGACAAGCGCGTCCGCATTCCCGAGAAAGAGCTCGTCTACAACTCGATGGAAGGCATGATCCATCACTTCAAATTTTTCATGACGGGCTTCGACGTTCCCGAAGGCGAAGCCTACACCACCTTCGAAGCGGCGAACGGAGAGCTCGGCTTTTACATCGTGAGCCGAGGCAATCCGAAGTCGCACCGCATGCGTATCCGCGGGCCGTCGGTCTGGCACTATCAAGGGCTTTCCCCCATGGTAGAAGGCTCTAAGATCGCCGACATGGTGGCCTCCATCGGAAGCCTCAACATCATCGCAGGGGAGCTCGATCGGTAAATGGGCAAGTTACTCTCGACACATTTTTACGAGCGCATGGACAAGTTAGTCCCGCGCTATCCCACGCGAGTCGCGTTGCTACTGCCCGCTTTCCACGCGGCTCAGGAAGAGCACGGCTGGCTAGCGCCCGAGATTTTGCACGAAGTCGCGGACTACATCGGCATTCACCCTGCGCAAGCGCGCGAAGTGGCGAGCTTCTACAACATGTACCACCTGGAGCCCGTGGGCCGGCATTTCCTGCGCATCTGCACGAACGTCTCTTGCTCTTTACGGGGCGGACAAGATCTCGTCGCTCATTGTAAGAAGAAGTACGCGGTCGATTGCAATGAAACGACCAAAGACGGCAAGATCACTTTCATCGAGGAAGAATGCCTCGGCGCCTGCGGCACGGCCCCGGCCGTGATGCTGGACGACAACTATCACGAGAACCTTTCCGTCGAGCGCCTCGACATCATCTTGAACGGATTGGGTAACCGATGAAGACGCTCTACATCCAGCATTTCAAAGAGTCGTGCCGCCCCCTGTCCTACTACCTGGAGCAAATGGAAGGCTATCAGGCCGCCAAAAAAGCTTTGGCCATGGCACCGGACGCGGTCATCGACGAAGTGAAAAAATCCAACTTGCGCGGCCGCGGGGGCGCGGGCTTTCCGGCGGGCATGAAGTGGAGCTTCATCCCGAAGATGTCCGCGAAGCCGAAATACGTAGTCTGCAACGCGGATGAGTCCGAGCCCGGCACGTTCAAAGACCGGGATCTCATCCGGTACACGCCTCATCTTTTGATCGAAGGCATGATCATCGCGGGCCATGCCATCGCCTCCGAAGTTGGCTACATCTACATCCGCGGCGAGTACGTGCGCGAAGCGAAACTTTTACAAGCCGCCATCGAGGAGGCCTACGACAAGGGCTACCTCGGCGAGAACGTGCTCGGCACCGGCAAGAAATTTCACTTGACGCTCCACCGGGGCGCGGGAGCGTACATCTGCGGCGAAGAGACCGCACTTTTGAACTCTCTCGAAGGTAAGCGTGGCGAGCCCCGCGTGAAGCCGCCCTTCCCGGCGATTTCGGGCGCCTTCGCGGGCCCCACGGTCGTCAACAACGTCGAGACCCTTTGTGCGGTTCCCCACATCATGCGTAACGGCGGCGAGTGGTTTGCGAAGCTAGGCTCCTCCGACAAATCGGGCGGCACGCGCCTCATCTGCGTTTCGGGGCACGTGAAGAAACCCGGCGTGTACGAGATTCAAGCGGGCAGCTTCACCATTCGGCAAATCATTTACGATCTCTGCGGCGGCATCTTGGACGACAAGCCCTTGAAGGCGGTCATTCCCGGCGGCTCCTCCGCGCCTGTTCTGACGCCCGAAGAAATCGACGTCACCTATGACATCGAGCCGCTCCAAAAGATCGGCACCATGATGGGATCGGCCGCGATGATCGTCGTCGCCGAAGGTACGTCGCTTCCGAAGCTCATCCGGCGCATCACCCACTTTTACGCCCACGAGTCTTGCGGCCAGTGCACACCCTGCCGTGAGGGCTGCCGCTGGATGGAAGACGTTTTCAACCGGATCCTCGACGGCAAAGGCCGCCCGGCGGACTTGCCCTTACTCAACGACATCGCGAACAACATCAACGGCAAAACTTTGTGCGCGCTCGGCGACGCCGCCGCGGGCCCGGTCATCAGCTTCATCAAGAAGTTCCGCGCGGATTTCGAGGCGCTCATTCCCGGCACGGCCGCTGCTTTGACTGAAGGGAAGGCGACTCATGCCTAAGTGCACCATCAACGGCAAAGAGATCGAGTTCACTCCCGGCACGAACCTCATCGAGGTCGCGCGTCAGGGCGGCATCGAAGTGCCTTACTTCTGCTACCATCCCGGTCTTTCGGTTGTCGCCCAATGCCGGATGTGCGCGGTGGAAATCGAAAAAATGCCGAAACTCCAGACGGCGTGCTCGACGCCCGCGACCGACGGTATGGTGATTCGCACCGATACGCCCCGCGTGAAAGATGCCCAAAAGGGCACGATGGAATTTTTACTGATCAATCACCCGCTCGATTGCCCCATCTGCGACAAGTCGGGCGAGTGCGATCTGCAAGACCTGTCGTTCAAGTACGGCAGCCAGTACATGCGCTACACCGAAGAGCGCCGCGAGTTTCAAGACGACGACATGGGCCCGGTCATCAAGAAGGACATGAACCGCTGCATCCATTGCACGCGCTGCATTCGGTTCGCCGATGAGATCGCGGGCACGCGGGAAATCGTGGCCCTTCAGCGCGGTAACCACACCGAGATTACGACGGTCGACAACAAGCCTTTGGAATCGGCCTACTCCGGCTGCTATGCGGACGTTTGCCCGACGGGCTCGCTCACCCTGAAAGATTTCCGTTTCAAGAAACGCGTTTGGTACCTGAAGCGCACCCCGACGGTCTGTGAAGGCTGCGCGCGTGGCTGCAACATGAACATGGACCAGGCGGACGAGGTCGTTTACCGGTGCACGCCTCGCACGAACATGGAAGTGAACAAGTACTGGATGTGCGACGAAGGCCGCTTCAACTTCCACTACACGAAAAGCCCGGAACGGGTAATCGTTCCGTCGGTGGACGGCTCGTGGGACCGTTCGGTGGCAAAAGCCGCGGATCTCATGGCGGGCAAACGCCTCACCATTCTCGTCGGAAGCGATCTGACAAATCAGGAAGTAGATCTCATCCAGCGCTTCAGTGAGAAGTCTTTTCCGACGTCCAAGCTCTATCACTTCGGCACGCCTGGCATTTTGAGTGCGGCCGACGACGCGGACGAGGACAAGATCTTAAAGCGCACCAGCAAGACCTCTAACTTGCATGGCGTGGAAAAGCTCGGCCTAAAGGGCTTTAAGGCCCTCGACGAAGACGCCGAAGCGGTCCTTGTCTTTAGAGGCGGCCGCGCGGTGCTTCCCGACCTGGGCCACCACTTGCCGACGGTCGGCGTGGGCGTGTTCTTTCATACGGAAGCGAAACAGTTCGACGCGCTTCTTCCCGGCACGAGCTTCGCGGAGAAAGACGGCACCATCGTCAATTTCCAGGGCAAGGAGCAGCCGCTCAAAACCTCCATCATGCCGCCGGGAGAATCGAAGCCCCTTTTTGAAATTCTCACGCGCTGGATGAATTCGACCAAGGGTGAGCTCCGACATGGATAGCGCTCTCTGGATCACTCTTATCAAGTGCCTTGTCCTGGCCGCGATGATCTTGCAGGTCGCGCCCATCATGCTTTGGCTCGAACGGCGCGGCTCCGCTTGGATGCAGATGCGGCTCGGGCCGAATCGCGTGGGACCCTTCGGCTTCTTTCAGCCAATCGCGGACGCGATTAAGTTAATCAGCAAGGAAGACCCCATCCCGGGGCACGTGAATAAGTTCTTTTATGCGATAGCGCCGTCCGTTTCCGTCATTCCGGCCTTCATGACGTCCGCCATCATTCCCTTCGCAGCGCCCATCGAGCTCGAGAACGGAACCAATATCACTTTCCAGGTCGCCGACCTGAACGTCGGTCTCCTCTATGCCTTGGCCATTGGCTCTCTCGGCGTCTACGGCATCATCATGGGTGGCTGGGCGAGCAATAGTAAGTACTCGCTGCTCGGCAGCCTCCGGTCGAGCAGTCAGATGATCAGCTACGAACTCAGCTTGGGGCTATCGCTCATCGGCATCATCATGAGCTTTTCGTCCATGGAAGTGGGCGCCATCGTCGCGGGACAAGGTTCTACCTGGTTCGAGGTGGCTGGAGTCGCCATACCGAAGCTCGGCATCCTCATCCAGCCCTTGGGCTTTTTGCTCTTTTTGACGGCAGCCTTCGCCGAGACGAACCGCCTGCCTTTCGATTTGCCCGAAGGCGAATCGGAAATCATCGCGGGCTATCACGTCGAGTTCGGCTCGCTCAAGTTCGCGGCCTTCATGATGGCCGAGTATGTGAACATGTTCACGGCTTCTTGCCTCATCTCCGCGCTCTATTTTGGCGGCTGGCACATGCTGCCTGGCTCCGGTCTCATTTTGCAAAAGCTCGCGCTGAATGGCGACGCGCTACTATGGACGCGAGCGGGCTTGCAAGCAGCCTCGATGCTCCTGAAGGTCTCCTTCTTCATGTGGTTCTTCGTCTGGGTGCGCTGGACGCTACCTCGCTTTAGATACGATCAGCTCATGGATCTCGGGTGGAAGGTCATGCTTCCTCTCTCCCTCGCCAACATTTTCGTGACGGGGATACTCATTTACTTCCGGGTGATTTGACATGCTGATGCGACGAAGCAAAGCGTTTCTGCAAAGGCTCTACATCCTGGGAATCGTGCGTGGTCTTTTGATCACCATGCGGCACGTGTTCGGGAAAAAGGTCACCTACCAGTACCCGGAAGTGAAGCGAAAGTACTCCGGCCGTTACCGGGGCCAGCACTACATCAAGTCCATCGAAGGCGTCGAAAATTGCACGTCGTGCATGCTGTGCCCGACGGTGTGTCCGGCGCTTTGTATTCACATCGAAGCTTCGGAAGGGGACACTAAGGAAAAATATCCTAAGAAGTTCGAGATCGATTTGCTCCGGTGCATTTTCTGCGGCATGTGCGAGGAAGCTTGTCCCGAGGACGCCATCAAACTTTCGACCATTTACGAAATGGCCGTGCCCCGCCGCACGGTTTACGACAAGAAGTTCCTCGACATCCAAAGGGGGAACAAGTGATTCCGATGCCCGCTCTATTCTTCTATCTGTTCGCGGCGCTCGCCATCGCTTTCTCGCTGGTGGTGGTCTTCCACAAGAACCCCATCTCTAGCGCTTTTAGCCTGGTCTTGGTGTTTTTCTCCTTCGCGGCCATTTATGCGCTGCTCGACGCACACCTAATCGCCGCGATGCAAGTCTTGGTGTACGCCGGCGCCGTCATGGTGCTTTTCGTTTTCGTCATCATGCTGCTGAACGCCGACGCGCCTTCGTTCGACTTCGGGCGAGCCCACGTCACCTTGCGTTTCGCTTCAGTCGCGGCGAGCGCCATTCTGCTCACCGCCTTCGTCTGGAGCTTCAAGCACACGCCGTTTCCCAGCTCCTTGGGTCAACTGACGCCTGAGGCCCTCGATTCGGTGGGCGGCAATACGGTCGGCTTGGCCCAGCAACTTTTCTCCAAGTACCTTTTGCCCTTCGAGCTGACCTCGGCTCTTTTGCTCGCGGGCATCGTGGCTGCGGTCTCCATCGCCAAGCGCAACTTGGTTACGACGGGAGGGCCACGCGCATGATGTCTTTTGTGGAGCCCTGGATCATACTGTCCTTCGCCGCGGCGATCTTTTTCATCGGCCTCATGGGGCTCTTGGTTCGTAGGAACCTGCTCGTCATTCTCATGTGCCTCGAGCTCATGCTGAACGCCGTAAATCTGACCTTCGTGACGTTTGCGAGAAACTTGCACGATACGGCGGGGCAGATGGCGGTCTTTTTCATCATCGTGGTCGCCGCCGTCGAATCGGCCATTGGCCTGAGCCTCGTCATCGCGCTTTTTAGAACCTTACGTACCGTCGACACCGATGCCATGCGCCTCTTGAGGGAATAACCGTGTTAGCCGCGATCGTACTGCTGCCACTCTTGGGTTTCTTAGTGAACGGGCTCTGGTACGCGTTGGGGCAACGCGGCTCCAAGCCCAAGGCGAGCGCCGTGGTCACGGGCGGCATTGCCACGGCTCTCATTTCGCTTTCGTTCGCCTTGTCGGCGGCGAGCTTTTTCCGCCTCGTGAATCTAGGCCATCATGAGCGTCTCATCGAAGAGAAGCTCTTTTCCTGGATCACCGTCGGCGCGTTCAACTTGGATTTCATCCTGCGGCTCGATCCGCTTTCTTCCGTCTTCATTTTGGTGATTACCGGGGTCGGCGCCCTCATCCATATCTATTCGATCGGCTACATGAGCCACGACGAGAGTCCGGGCAAGTTCTTCGCGTACCTCAATCTCTTTTGCGCGATGATGCTCATCCTCGTCTTGGGCGGCTCCCTTCCCGTGCTCTTCATGGGTTGGGAAGGCGTGGGTCTCTGTTCGTACCTCCTGATCAGCTTCTGGTACACGGACATCGAGAAGGCGAAGGCCGGCAAAAAAGCCTTCATCGTAAATCGCATCGGCGACCTGGGCTTTCTGCTCGGCGCCTTTCTCGTCTATAAGCTCTTCGGCACGTTCGATTTCGTGGCCTTGAAGGCGTCTACCCTTTCGGCTTCGCCCCATCTCATCACGGTGGCCTGCCTCTTGCTGTTTCTGGGCTGCACCGGTAAGTCGGCCCAGCTTCCTTTGTATGTTTGGCTTCCCGACGCCATGGCCGGCCCGACCCCTGTCTCGGCCCTCATCCATGCCGCGACCATGGTGACGTCCGGTATCTATCTACTTTCGCGCTTGAGCTTCCTCTTCGTGCAATCGCCAACGGCACTTTGTGTAATCGCGACGGTGGGAGCCATCACCGCGTTTTTCGCGGGCACCATCGCGCTCGCCCAAAACGACATAAAGAAGATCCTCGCCTACTCGACGATTTCACAGCTGGGCTACATGTTTCTGGCCTGTGGGGTGGGCGCCTTCTCAGCGGGGATCTTTCACGTGGTGACTCACGCTTTCTTCAAAGCCCTCATGTTCCTCGGCGCGGGTAGCGTCATTCACGGCATGCACGAAGAACAGGACATCCGCAAAATGGGCGAGCTCAAGAAGTACATGCCCGCGACGTACCTCACCTTCGCGGCGGGTTGGCTCGCCATTTCTGGGATTCCCCCTTTCTCGGGCTTTTTCTCCAAAGACGAAATCCTGTGGCGTGCGTTCTCGAGCCCGGCGGGATCGGGCGCGCTTTGGGCACTGGGCGCCGTCACCGCGGTTTTGACCGCGCTCTACATGACTCGGCTCTTCGCGCTGACTTTCTTGGGCGAAGGCCGTTTCGATAAGCACCACCCGCCCCACGAGTCGCCTAAATCGATGACGGTCCCGCTCATGGCACTCGCCGTCTTGAGCGTGCTCGGTGGGCTCCTCGGATTGCCGCACGCCTCGCTGCTCGAGCATTGGCTCGAAGGCACCGTAAGCGAGCTTCCCGCCGGGGAAGCGGGCCACGGCCTCGAGTGGGCGCTCATGGGACTCAGCGCGGCGCTTGCCGCCGTGTCGGTATTTCTCGGCCTCAAAGCGTTTCGCGGCGGCAATGCCGAAGGCACCAGCAAAGTCGTGGGCCGCGCGGTTTACAGCGGCATGGAGAACAAATGGTGGGTCGACGAGCTCTTGGAGCGTGTCGTAGTTCGTCCCATCCATGGGCTTTCCCAGTTTCTTTGGAGATTTTTCGACGTCGGTGTTCTCGACCGGTTCGTGGTCGGTCTCGGCCGGTTCACGAAGGCGGCCGCGGAAACCGGGCGCGGGGTTCAGACGGGCTCCGTGCAGGTCTATTCGTTTGTCATGCTCTTGGGTCTCTTAGCCACGGTGGGGTTCTTGCTCTATGGAATTCTTTGATAACCACTTGCTGAGCCTCCTCGTGTTTTTGCCGCTCGCGGCTTCGGTCGTGAGCTTTCTTCTGCCCAAGGGAGCCGTCAGCGCGCATCGCCACTGGGCGCTCGGCGTTTCCATCGTCGTTTTTCTTTTGTCGGCGCTGCTTCTCTGCCACTTCAATTCGGCGGCGACCGACTTTCAACGCGTTGAACGGTACCCGTGGATTCCGGCCTTCGGGATTAATTATCATCTGGGCGTCGACGGCATCAGTCTTTGGCTGATTCTCCTCACCACGTTCTTGTCGCCCCT